>NZ_JBSICC010000100.1:0-644 GCF_058245955.1 Providencia sp. UF-224
AATGGGTGGTTTTCCTGCTCCCACCCCCGCTGGGTTGAACCACGGCGCCCTGCGTGCCCCAATTGAATGCCGATTTTAGCGGCACTGTTTTGGTGGACAAATTGCGTCACACGCTGCCACGCCGCCATCTGTTCATCATTCCAAATGCCTGGGCAACCTAATGTTGCACGCGCATCTGGGGCAATGGCGGTCATTTCGGTCATCACCAGCCCGACGCCACCCAAAGCACGGCTGCCCAAGTGTACGGTGTGAAAATCCCCCACCACGCCGTCAGTAGCGCGGTATAAAAGCGTCGGCGAGGCCACCACACGGTTACTCAAGGTAATATCCCGCACGTTAAACGGCGTCAGCATTGGCGGCACCGGCTTAGGTGCCCCCGCTTGCGCGGCAAACCACTGCTCGTAATTATCCAGCCACGCCCCATCACGAACCCGCAAATTTTCATGAGAAATACGCTGAGAGCGCGTGAGCAATGAATAAGCAAACTGCTCAGGTGCTAAATTTTCATAGCGGCGGACATTTTCAAACCACTCGGTTGAGTTACGTGCCGCATTTTGAATTTTCAGGACTTCCACACTGCGCACCGCTTGGTAATGTTCAAGCCCTTTGCGCAAATCGCCGCCTGTGGTGTTTAAGCTTTCACA
>NZ_JBSICC010000101.1:0-644 GCF_058245955.1 Providencia sp. UF-224
TGTGAAAGCTTAAACACCACAGGCGGCGATTTGCGCAAAGGGCTTGAACATTACCAAGCGGTGCGCAGTGTGGAAGTGCTGAAAATTCAAAATGCGGCACGTAACTCAACCGAGTGGTTTGAAAATGTCAGCCGCTATGAAAATTTAGCACCTGAGCAGTTTGCTTATTCATTACTCACGCGCTCTCAGCGCATTTCCCATGAAAATTTACGGGTTCGCGATGGAGCGTGGTTGGATAACTACGAGCAGTGGTTTGCCGCGCAAGCGGGTGCGCCGAGCAAGGTACCACCGATGCTGACGCCGTTTAACGTGCGGGATATCACCTTGAGTAACCGTGTGGTGGCCTCGCCGACACTGTTATATAGCGCCACTGACGGCGTGGTGGGGGATTTTCACACGGTTCATTTGGGCAGCCGTGCTTTGGGTGGCGTCGGGCTGGTGATGACCGAAATGACCGCCATCGCCCCAGATGCACGCATGACGCCAGGGTGCCCGGGCATTTGGAATGATGAACAGATGGCGGCGTGGCAGCGTGTGACGCAATTTGTCCACCAAAACAGTGCCGCCAAAATCGGCATTCAATTGGGGCACGCAGGGCGCCGTGGTTCAACCCAGCGGGGGTGGGAGCAGGAAAACCACCCATT
>NZ_JBSICC010000102.1:0-620 GCF_058245955.1 Providencia sp. UF-224
GGCTCATACACCACCACTTCAATGCCTTTGGCTTTGATGCGCTTCATGATGCCTTGCACCGCAGAAGCACGGAAGTTGTCTGACCCTGCTTTCATCACTAAGCGATAGACACCGACTTTACGTGGCGCTTTAGCAATAATCGCGTCAGAGATGAAATCCTTACGGGTACGGTTGGATTCCACAATCGCATTAATCAGGTTGTTCGGTACGTCATCGTAGTTGGCCAGTAATTGCTTGGTATCTTTCGGTAAGCAATAACCGCCGTAACCGAATGATGGGTTGTTATAATGGCTGCCAATACGTGGGTCTAACGATACACCTTCAATAATTTGGCGTGCATTTAAACCACGGCTTTCTGCGTAAGTATCTAGCTCATTAAAGTAAGCTACACGCATCGCTAAGTAGGTGTTCGCAAACAGCTTAATGGCTTCCGCTTCCGTTCCATCCGTGAATAACACTGGGACATCTTTTTTGATGGCGCCTTCAAGCAGCAAATCGGCAAAAATTTGTGCACGCTCAGAGCGCTCACCCACCACAATACGGGACGGGTGCAGGTTATCCCACAATGCGCGGCCTTCACGTAGAAATTCTGGGGAGAAAATCACGTTGGTGTAACCAAA
>NZ_JBSICC010000103.1:0-572 GCF_058245955.1 Providencia sp. UF-224
AGGGCGGCCACATCACGGGATTTCAATGAGGCTTCATGCCCGACGGCATCAAGGATTTGCTGGCGACGTTGGGAGAAAGGCGTCACAGGAATACCATCAATTTCCCACAAGCTATTACGCCCTGCGTCATGGGTTTTAAATCCCATCCCTTCAATTTCTTTACGCAGCGTATTTTGATAGATTTCACCCAACGCGATCCGTAAATCATACAGTGCTTCACTGAAACCCATTTTGCTTCGTGTATCACTGGATAACGTGCACCATTCGCCATTGTGCTCGGTCATGTTCATGACTAGCGTATGCGTGTGCAATTGAGGGTCATGCTCACGAGATGTATCATGGTTAAATGCGGCGACGACAAGGTTTTTCGTCATTTCCAGCGAGGTTTTTCCACCAATCATTATCCGTGTTGAGGCAAGACCTTCCACTTCATGGAGTGCAACCTCAACGGCACGATTGTGAGCCTCTATCATCCGTTTATCACCCAGTACAATACCGAGTACCGACACGCTTTTAGGGGCGGAAAACGTTAAATCATGCCCTTCACGGTGGACGTTTTTACCGTTTTCCAT
>NZ_JBSICC010000104.1:0-542 GCF_058245955.1 Providencia sp. UF-224
GTATCAGTACTGAGCCAATCCACGGGCGGTGGACGCAGGGTATTTTCAATCACGCGGTCTTTAAAATCTTGCTGCATCTGCGCGATTTCGCCCGTCCCTTCCATCTGTTTTAACCGCCCTTGGATAAAATCCAGCATGCTTTGCTCTTGAACGGGGTAGACATCCCCCCACACGCCAAGATCTTTGGCGGTAACAAGGCAGGGTAAACAAAACAATACTGCCATTGTAGACTGCCGTATTCGCTTCATCTGCCCTCCTTATTGCGCCATTTTGTCGGCGATCGCGGCTTGAATATCGACCGTGATATCTTCTGCCCCCATCACCACCGCAGGCGTGACTAAAATCAGAGCCTGATAAGTGTGTTGGTACTCCGATAAGCTGTCACTGAGCGCCACTTGAAAACGGTGAGTGGCATCGGCGATTTGTTGCTCACTGAGGGGATTTTCCGCATTAAACTGCATGGCCATTTGTTGCTGATATTGGTTGACCGTGCCCGTCATGTCGAAAGTGACGGTGATAGGAGCAAGCCAACGCACCACAAA
>NZ_JBSICC010000105.1:0-521 GCF_058245955.1 Providencia sp. UF-224
TATCGTCACGGTCACACAACCAAGTACGCACACACTCAATAACCAACGGGTGAATTTACTCATCGCCCCTCCTGCATTGCCGCCGACATGATTTTGAGTTTGTCGCCTTCTTGCGTCACCACCGCGGGAATGTACTGAAGCCCGAGCTGACGACTTAAACTGCCCCCTTGGTCAAAGTACACACGGGTATTAAGTGCCTGCGTCGCCTCTTTGATATTGCCACTCGTTAAAATGACTTTGTAACGCAAGGTGGCGGGTTGCTGTGCGTTCATCCACGCAATTTGGCGGGGATCATCCGCATCTAAAAAGTAAAGAGTTTGCCCGAGCGCCACATGACTCAGCGGGTTAATTTTGTCGCCTTGACGGGCAAACATCACGCCGTTCTGGTCGGCATAATTCCCTTTAACCGTAAACGTCGGGTCATACCAGACGGTATGTGTCTCAGTATCAGTACTGAGCCAATCCACGGGCGGTGGACGCAGGGTATTTTCAATCACGCGGTCTTTAAAATCTTGCTGCAT
>NZ_JBSICC010000106.1:0-521 GCF_058245955.1 Providencia sp. UF-224
TATCGTCACGGTCACACAACCAAGTACGCACACACTCAATAACCAACGGGTGAATTTACTCATCGCCCCTCCTGCATGGCCGCCGACATGATTTTGAGTTTGTCGCCCTCTTGCGTCACCACCGCGGGAATGTACTGAAGCCCGAGTTGGCGACTCAAACTGCCCCCTTGATCAAAGAACACGCGGGTATTAAGTGCCAGCGTCGCCTCTTTGATGTTGCCACTCGTTAAAATGACTTTGTAACGCAAGGTGGCGGGTTGCTGTGCGTTCATCCAAGCAATTTGGCGCGGATCATCCGCATCTAAAAAGTAAAGGGTTTGCCCAAGCACCACATGACTCAGCGGGTTAATTTTGTCACCTTGGCGGGCAAACATCACGCCGTTCTGGTCAGCATAATCCCCTTGAACCGTAAACGTCGGGTCATACCATAGCGTGTGTGCTTCGGTATCAGTACTGAGCCAATCCACGGGCGGTGGACGCAGGGTATTTTCAATCACGCGGTCTTTAAAATCTTGCTGCAT
>NZ_JBSICC010000107.1:0-497 GCF_058245955.1 Providencia sp. UF-224
ACAGCAACGTTCACAATCAATTATAACTAATTGGACTTTAAGGTTTAAACGGACTTAAACCTTATTCCTGTATTACTGGGTGATAATATGAAACGCTTAATTTGTTTTTTTATGTCTTTATTCTTATTTATGCAAACAGCTAACGCGGGTGTGATTATTGGCGGTACTCGCGTTATTTATAATGAAGGGAATAAAGATGTCAGTATTAGTGTCGAAAACCCCGATAAAATTCCTTATTTAATTCAATCGTGGATTGATGGTATCGACGAGAAAAAACAATCAGATTTTACTATTACACCGCCATTATTTAGGTTAAATGCTGATAAAACCAATGCACTGCGTATCTTTTTAACGGCAAATACCTTACCCAAAGATAAAGAGTCTTTATTTTGGCTGAATATTAAAACCATTCCTGCCACCGAACGCACAGAAAACTCGTTGCAGATTGCCTTTAAAACACAAATGAAATTGATTTACCGCCCCTCAGCAATTAAAGA
>NZ_JBSICC010000108.1:0-494 GCF_058245955.1 Providencia sp. UF-224
ACTTCCACACTGCGCACCGCTTGGTAATGTTCAAGCCCTTTGCGCAAATCGCCGCCTGTGGTGTTTAAGCTTTCACACAGTTCAATCGCATCTTCCAAGGCCAGCTTGGTGCCTGAGCCAATGGAGAAGTGGGCGGTGTGTGCCGCATCCCCCATCAATACCACGGGCACCTCTTTGCCTGCTGAAGGCTCGGTCCAATGCACCCAGTTATCGCAAATCACCCGCGGGAAACGTATCCAAATCGCCGCACCGCGTAAGTGCGCCGCATTGGCAATCAGTTTTTCCCCGTCCAACCACGGGGCAAACAGGTTTTCACAGTAGGCAATGCCGTCTTCTTGGGACATCTGGTCGATGCCTGCTTTAAGCCACGTTTCCTCGGTGGTTTCGACGATAAAAGTCGATAAACCTTCTTGAAACTGGTAAGCGTGAACTTGGAACCAACCGTGCTCATTTTCGGCAAACAGGAAGGTAAAGGCGTCGAAAATCTTTTTGGT
>NZ_JBSICC010000109.1:0-488 GCF_058245955.1 Providencia sp. UF-224
TGGAAGGTGACACAACCTTTAGCGGTAGTCATGGCGTTTGAGCGTGAAATGAAAGCCTTGTATCCGACTGCACAAGGGCAGGCTATTTACCTTTATTACATCAACCACTTACCCGACCAATAATCTCGTTCCTTTCTGTTTACCGCCTTGACTGGCGGTGGTTGCGTTCGCCCTAAATCTGGAGAGCCTATTTTGGGGGGGTAAAAGTGCTCGCTCTGAGGACACCATTCTTCTCGACGATGACGGCACGAACATATTTGTTCTTTATTTACGCAACTAACTTCGAATGATTTTATTATCATCAATTACCTTCGAATCGTATTGGTGTTTTATCGTTAAATTCGTTTTTAGGTTCTGAACTAAACGACCTTATAAATAAGGAGTTGCGGCTCTGCTTTTTCAAGCCGCACACTCTAAAGAGATAAACCCAATAAAGCCTTCGCTTACAAGCCATAAATGGCTGTCGCTCAGATAACCGTATCCACATT
>NZ_JBSICC010000010.1:0-174200 GCF_058245955.1 Providencia sp. UF-224
AAGCCATAGGTTAATCAATGATCCACCTAGCAACTAACTTATCTGTTTATGGCACTGTAGTTGCGTAAGTGAGGCTGATAAAGATTAGCGGGTAATCTAGTTGTGGGCGCTGTCTTTTTAGCGTGGGTAAGGCCTGAAAATGAAGCGATAAAGCCCCTCGCCAGTTAATGATAAGGCAATTAGTAGTCCACTTAGCAATTAACTTATTTATCTAGGGATCTTTTTATCATTGTTAATCAATGATCCACTCAGCAACTAACTTAGCTGTTTATGGCACTGTAGTCATGTAAGTGAAGTTGGTAAAGATTAGTGGGTGGACTCTGTCTTTATGCCACTTCTTGTTATTGTTAATCAATAATCCACTCAGCAACTAACTTAGCTGTTTATGGCACTGTAGTTGCGTAAGTGAGGTTGATAAAGAATAGTGGTGCTTCGCTTGGTTAACTTTGCCTGTTACTTTTTATGGTTGAAAGAGAATGAGACTAAAAAGCGATAAGTTAATCCATAATTCACTCAGCAATTAACTTGTGTATTTATAGTATTTTTGTAATTTAAACGCACTTGAGAACAAAGAGTGGTACTTCGCTAGGTTTGCCTTTTCGTTACTTCTTGTGGTTGAAGTTGAAAGTGAAGAATACAAAAAGCGATTAATGTATCAATAGTTTACTAAGTAACTCGTTTTTGGGTGTTATCACAGCCCTTATCTCATTTATTTATAAAATTGGTAGTACAACTCTTTCAGTAATACATTTTCCTCTAATTCACCATTAACGATTAATTAGTGCTTTAAGGTATTTAATTCATTTGTTTACGACTCCATATTTTTTTCGCTCTTTCATGCAGGAAATTTTGCTTGCATTGTTGCTATCAATTCCGGCTTTATTGCACTTATGCGCCTCATAATGACCTTTTATACAAACTAGGATGATTGTTTAATTAAGAATCATGTAGATGGATTGGAGCGTGAAGATAAAGCTATCAGACAGGATGTCTAGGCTGGCTGGGACTAACGATAATGATGGTCGCCTGATAGATGATATGGCAGAGCGAAAGAAGCCATTTGCTAAATTTGATAAGCCATAACATGGTGTATTTGGTATACTGAATCACAAGTACAAGTCATAAAGCCTAGAATTTATCATTTTATTGTAAATAATGTAGGAAGTTGAATTTGGCGAAGAGAACTTATTCTGTTCGATATATAGCAGGCCAACCCGCTAAACGCATTCAGCCTATGCCTGTTCATATGCTAGGGGAATCACTCCCAATTGGTTTACCTTTGTTTGCTGCTGGTGAAACGCTGGATGTTGTTATATGGAACATTTATAAACAACAGCGGCCAAATTGGAAAGCAGCGTTAAGCGAGTTAGTTAAAGACCGTAAGTTGATCTTATTGCAAGAAGCTCAGATGTCTCCTGAATTGATTTCTTTTGCTGCTTCCCAGCAGCTTATTGCCGATCAAGTTCCAGCTCTTCCTTTTTCTCCTCACCCATCAGGAGTCATGACCCTCGCAACCTCCCACCCTATTTATTGTTGTCCGTTACGAGAAAAAGAGCCTTTGCTTCGACTAGCTAAATCAGCATTGATTACGGTATATCCCTTGCCCAATGGTAAGCAATTAATGGTAGCAAATGTCCATGCTATCAACTTTAGCTTTGGCGTTGACGTTTATACAAGGCAATTGAATAAGCTTGGTGTTCATATTAGTAAGCATGTTGGGCCTGTTATTCTTGCTGGGGATTTTAATGCATGGAGCCGACAGCGAGTGAATGCATTAAAACGGTTTATTCGTAGTGTTGGACTAAAAGAAATCACTTTTGATGAGGATTTACGGACTAAAGCGTTTGGTAGACCATTAGATTATATCTTTTATCGAGGGCTTAAAGCTATTGATAGTAAAGTGTTAATCACGGATGCCTCTGATCATAACCCGATTATGACTCGATTTGATGTGTCCAGATAATTAAGATTTTCATACCTTATTTTTCGCGGTTTTTACTGTAGATTTTATCCATATCTTTATATGGAGAATATTTCTTTGAAAACGACATTGTTAGTTGTTTTATTATTATCCCTTCCTCAAGTCGCAATTAGTGCTAATTTAGCCTTAGCAAAGCATGCCGAGGAGCTACCCCGTTTAGTTATTTATGATCCTGCATATCGGCAAATAGCCTATCCCAATGGAGATGTTCCTACGAATTATGGTGTCTGCTCTGATGTTGTGATACGAAGTTACCGAAAAATAGGTATCGATCTGCAACAATTAGTTCATGAAGATATGAAAGCTAACTTCAGTAAATATCCAAGCCAACGTATTTGGGGATTGCGTAAAACGGATACCAATATTGATCATCGTAGAGTACCTAATTTAGAAGTGTTTTTTTCACGTAAAGGGACGAATAAACCTATCACTAAGGATACAAAAGATTATGTACCTGGCGATATAGTGACATGGCGATTAGACAATGGAAGACCACACATTGGTGTTGTGACTTCAGTAAAAGCGGCAGATAAAAAAAATTACCTAATTATGCATAACATTGGTTATGGCCAAGTTGCGGAAGATATTTTATTTAAATGGAAAATCATAGGCCATTATTCTTATTGATATTTTTTTTGGAAAAAATGGTTACTGTGATGATAGTTTTTACCCTTAATTTATTCATGGGTATTTATACTTGGATGTGATTAATTTTTCTTGTTGTTTATGAAGTTATATTCAATTAATTCTATTGGTAATTATTAAAAACAAACTATATTTATAAGATATTAATTTATAAATTTAATTAATATCTTGCTATCTATTTTAATTATTTAGTTTGGAGATTTTATGATAAATATAGTGATAGTTGGTGGTGGCACCGGGGGGACAATGTTAGCAAATATATTATCCCGAAAATTAAATAAAGAAATTTTCTCCAAAAAAATAAATATCACGCTAATCACTGATAACCCGATACATTATTACAAACCTGCCTTTATGTATGTTGCATTTAATCTCTTTTTTAAAGAGGAGTTGATGAGAGAGCAAGGATCATTATTACGACCTGAAATACAATTAGAGATTGATAAAATTGAATCATTTGATTTTAATAATAAAGAACTACACTCTAGAAGTGGAAAAAAATATAACTATGATTTTTTAGTTGTCGCCACAGGTTGTGTACCGAGACCAGATAGAATTGAAGGTTTGAAAGAGATAGGAAATCATTTTTATGCTTATGATGCCGCGAGAAAATTAGCGGATCAAATTGCTAAGATTGAAAAAGGGCGTATTTTTATTACTGTTTCATTTCCTGAAACGCCAAATGTTCCTCATCAATGTGGAATAGCACCAATGGAAACAACGTTGATGCTTGATGAATTCTTACGTAAACGACGGGTTCGGGACAATATTGAAATTGTTTATACCTATCCAACAGTTTCTCAGTTACTTAGAAATTGTTTGTTTTTGCAACAACCCGTGTGTGAAGCGATACCTGAAATTTTTAATATTAAAAATATCAAAGCGCAACGTGGTTTTACCTTAGATAAGGTTGACCCAGATAAAAAAATTGCTTATTCGAAAGAAGGCGATGAACAACCGTTTGATATTTTAATTAGCACACCGCCAATTACTGCCGTCGAGGCTGTAGTTAATACGAATTTAAGTGAACATAAAAATGGTGAAGGCTGGTTGCCAACCGATCATGAAACGATGCAAGTATATGGTACAGAAGGCGTTTATGTCATTGGTGATACTGTTGATTTGCCAATAAGTAAAGCAGGGGGAAGCTGCCATAATCAGGCTGCGATAATTGCTGATAATATTTGCGGGGAGCTCACTTATGGATACCCTTCAGCAATTTATGATGGGCGTGTCCAAGCTGTTGCACAGATGGGGCTTAATGCAGGAATGCCATTACAGTATGACTATAAACATGATGTGATCCCGACGCCAGCAACGAAAGTGGGTGGACTATTAAGGAATGGTTTTAATCGCGGAATATATTGGGCTGCTATTCGTGGTTTAGTGTAATAGGGGAATAATCATGTCAAATAATGATCAACAAGCAAAACTTCTTGAATTACTAAATAGCGAACCTGCGAATCATTTAGCAGATAAAATAGCCCCATTATTATATTTACAGCGTTTTGACAATATTGTGGATTTATTATCTTTGGTATCTGACCTCGTGGATATTATGGATACAGGCACAGTAGAGAAATTAGCGAATAGTTTTGAGGATACATTAACGCCTGTATGGGAACTAGGCACAGCTTACAATATGGCAAAGATGGAAGCCAAATATTCAGATAAAACACATAATTTTCGTTCAGTTTATAGTTTATTAAAAGATCCCGATACATTACGTGGAATAAGTACCGTTTTACGAACTTTACAAATTGTTGGTTCTCGATTGAATAAGGCCCAGGAGGGGTAATATTTCGGAGGTGGTATGATTTTAGATAAATTGCATTCTTTTGAAACTCGCATAATACATAATTATTATGATCCTGCTAAAAATTTAGGCTCATTAACTGCACCTATTTACCAGACATCAACTTATGTATTTGAGAGCGTAGAAGAAGGTGCAGCTTGCTTTAGTGGTGAATCAGATGGGTATATTTATACCCGGATCAATAACCCAACATTAAGTTTACTAGAAAAACGCATTGCAGATTTAGAGGGCGGGGAAGCTGGGATTGTATTTTCTTCAGGTATGGGAGCGATAACATCAACACTTTGGACATTACTAAGTCCAGGAGATGAGTTATTGGTCGATATGACCGTCTATGGTTGTACTTATGCCTTCTTTCATCATGGCTTGGCCCGCTTTGGTGTAAAGGTTCGTCATATTGATATGAGTTCACCAGAGAATATCGCTCGTGAGTTAACGGATAAAACACGCATTATATTTTTTGAATCACCAGCGAACCCAAATATGCGTTTGGTAGATATTAAGGCTGTGAGTGATATTGTTCATCAATATCAACAAACTCATCAACAGGAAATATTCACGATAGTGGATAATACCTATTGCACGCCCTATATACAAAGACCATTAGAGTTAGGGGCTGATATTGTTATTCATTCATTGACCAAATACATGAATGGTCATGGTGATGTGATGGCAGGCGCTGTGCTCACAACAGAAGCTTTAGCGAAACAAATCAGGCTGGTAGGTCTAAAAGATATGACAGGGGCTTGCTTATCCCCTCATGATGCGAATCTTGTATTACGAGGAATGAAAACGCTACCTGTCAGAATGGAACGCATTGTAGAAAGTACGCAAATAGTGGCTGAATACTTAGAATCACATCCTCATGTTGCTCAAGTTATGTATCCTGGATTGCCCAGTTTTGCTCAATATGAACTGGCTCAAAAGCAAATGAGATTATCGGGGGGAATGATAGCGTTTGAGCTTAAGGGCGGGTTAGACGCCGGTAAGCAATTTTTGAACCGTTTAAATTTGTTTGCTCGAGCAGTTAGCTTGGGGGATTGTGAGTCTTTGGCTCAGCATCCAGCGAGTATGACGCACTCAACGTATACGGCAGAAGAACGCCAACAATACGGTATTAGTGATGGATTAATTCGCTTATCTATCGGGTTAGAAAGCCCAAGAGATTTAATTGAAGACCTTAAACAGGCATTAGCATAATGAAAAAAGCCCAATATCATTAATGGTATTGGGCTTTTGGCTATCTGACCTAGAAACTATTTGGTTTGAAATTTACGCATAATAAAAAATGTTACGCTGAGTATAGCAACCCACGCAAACCCAACCAACAGTGCCACTTGTGTATCTTTAAAGAAGCCCAGTAATGCAATAACGAACACCATAAAGGCGATAGTGATTGCAGGCCCGACAGGCCAAAATGGCACAGGGAATTTCAGCTTTTTAACCTCTTCTTTACTCATTTGGCGGCGCATCGCGACTTGGGAGAGCAAGATCATCAGCCAAACCCAGACCGTTGCAAATGTTGCAATTGAGGCAATGATAACGAAAATTTTCTCAGGTAATAGGTAGTTGAGATAAACGCCAAGTAACATCACCACTGACATCACGAGAACGGTTACCCATGGCACACCATTTTTCGTTAGCTTGGTAAAGACTTGCGGCGCTTGTTTGTCTTGTGCCATGCCGTACATCATGCGGCCCGCACCAAAAATATCGCTGTTAATTGCAGAAATTGCCGCAGTGATGACAACAACGTTTAAGATATTTGCAGCAGATGAAATATTTAAACTGGAGAAAATTTGCACAAATGGGCTACCATTTTGACCAATTTGGTTCCATGGATAGATACACATCAGGATAAATAATGTTAGTCCATAGAATAATAAGATACGAAGAGGCACCGCATTAATCGCTTTCGGTATGGTTTTTTCTGGGTTTTGCGCTTCACTGGCGGTGATCCCAATGACCTCAATCCCACCGAATGCGAACATAACAATGGCAAGGGAGGCAATCACCCCTGAAATACCATTTGGCATAAACCCGCCATGCTCCCATAAGTTTTGGATACCCACTGCATGGTCTGTTTCTTGGCCAAAGCCGTAAAACATCAAGAAGGTTCCGCCAATAATCATCGCAATAATGGCAGACACTTTAATGATGGATAGCCAAAACTCCATTTCGCCGAAGATTTTGACGTGACATAAATTCAGGGCACCGATAAATAGCACGATACTTAACACCCATATCCATTGGTCAACGTCTGGGAACCAAAAGCCCATATACATCCCAAAAGCGGTGATATCTGCTAAGCAAACAACCAGCATTTCAAAGACATAGTTCCAACCCGTTAAAAAGCCTGCTAGGGGACCCATATAATGGCTGGCGTAGTGAGAGAAAGAACCAGGGACAGGATGATGCACGGCCATTTCGCCCAAAGCGCGCATGACCATAAATACGGCAGCACCGCCAACCATATAGGCCAGCAGAACGGCGGGACCCGCAGCTTGAATTGCGGATGCGGAACCATAGAATAAACCAGTCCCAATCGCCGACCCTAAAGCCATAAAGCGAATGTGCCTGACACTCAGTCCCTTTCTGAGTTGGTTTGTTTGACTACTTTGCATGTCTTTTCCTGTCTTTTCTTAGGAGATATCGTTCCGAATGTAGTTTCGGTATTGTTTATTAAGTTGGACGTACATTATTGAACCCAAGGTGGCTACATTATCACAAACTCACTTGTTCGTGAGATAGATATCTGCAATATAATGTCCACTTAGTTAACTAATTTAGGAGTGATATGAAATACCCAATTAATGAAATCTTCCAAACATTGCAGGGAGAGGGGGTTTTTACAGGTGTTCCAGCAGTTTTTATTCGTTTACAAGGCTGCCCAGTAGGGTGTAGCTGGTGCGATACCAAACAAACGTGGGAAAAAGAACAAGACAAACAAACCACCTTAGGCGATATTGCATTAAAGACGCTTGATTCAGATACATGGGCAATGGCCGATAGCGATGCATTGATTCAACTAATGAAAGCAAAGGGATTTACCGCAAAACATATTGTTATTACAGGGGGAGAACCTTGTATTTATGATTTAACACCACTGACGGCGTCATTAGAACAAAGTGGTTATCAATGCCAAATTGAAACCAGCGGGACTTATCCCATTCATTGCTCAGAAAAAACCTGGGTAACAGTTTCACCAAAAGTGGGCATGAAAGGCGGGCTTGAGGTTTTGGCTCAGGCAGTAAACCGAGCAAATGAGGTGAAACATCCGGTTGCCCGGGAAAAAGATATTGAGGCACTCGATGCTATTTTAGCCTTGCGTACATCAGACAACCTACCAATCGTTGCGTTGCAACCGATCAGCCAAAAAGTGGCCGCCACAAAATTGTGTATTGAAACTTGTATTCAACGCAATTGGCGTTTATCAATTCAAACTCATAAGTATTTGAATATTCAATAACTGATACCCCAGTCATAAAAATGAGATGGCTGGGGCAAAATAGACCTAAATAATTATATTATTTAAGCTTCCCCGCGATAAACACAACCTGCAGTACAGGTTTCCTTCACCGTGACCGCGCTGAGTAATGGTAAACGCGGCTTAGTTTGTTGCCAAATCCACTGCGCTAAAACTTCACTGGTTGGGTTCTCTAAGCCTTCAATATCATTCAGATAATGGTGATCTAGCTGTTCCCAAATCGGTTTAAATATCCCTTTGACCTCAGAAAAATCAATGATCCAGCCACTGTGCGCATCGACTTCACCAGTAATTTCCAAACGCACCATGAAAGAATGCCCATGAAGGCGCCCACACTTATGTCCCTCTGGAACATGGGGTAATTTGTGTGCAGCTTCAAAGGTGAAATCTTTATAGATAGTTGTGCTCATTAGTGGCTCCTTAATGTTAATAAACAGCGTATTGTACTGTATTTTTTGAACAGATTGTCGTTATTTGCCAAATTATAGTTAACCTGTTTTATCAATATGATCCATCGGGTAATTCATTTAGGCTTTTTAGTTATGATTTATGGCTATCGTTTCTTATCCCGTTATTGACGGTTGTTATAACCTAATCGTATACCCTGCATATTGGAGGTAACACGGCATTTTTTGCTTTGTTACCTGAATTCTTTAGGGGAACGATTGAGCGATAGGTTGTCGATCTTTTCCGAGTGAGTGGTTGCACTAATTAGCCCACTTCACTCGCTTGTGAGAAAAATTCAAAGATGAGCGACATTGGGGTTACAGGATAATGACAAAAAAACAGCCGCCATTAGCATTGCTGCCAATATCAACTGAGCAATTAACGCGTCTACAAACTGCAGTCGACGACTTTTCATCTCACCAGCTCGCGTGGCTGTCGGGATATTTGTGGGGAATGGTAAACCAAACAGCAACCACAGATGTGTCTGTGAGTGCCCCTGTTGCACCTGAAGAAACCGTGACGATTATTTCTGCATCCCAAACGGGGAATGCCCGCCGTTTATCGGAACAGCTTAGAGAGCGTTTAGTTGGCGAAAAAATTAATGTCAATTTAGTGAATGCAGGCGACTATAAATTTAAGCAAATTAACCAAGAAAAACTGTTGGTTATCGTGGCATCGACCCAAGGTGAAGGGGAACCTGCGGAAGAGGCGGTTGCGCTCTACAAATACCTGTTCTCGAAAAAAGCCCCTGATTTATCACAAACAGAATATGCAGTATTTGCGCTGGGCGATTCTTCCTATGAAAAATTTTGCCAAGCGGGGAAAGACTTTGATTCACAACTTGCCTTATTGGGCGCGAAATCATTATTTGAGCGAATTGATGCGGATGTGGAATACCAATCCATTGCCGATGAATGGGTTGAGAACCTAACGAGCGTTTTGAAAGCGCGCGTACCAGCACAAAGTGACAGCCAGCTGTTGTCCGCACAAACGGGTAGCGTGAACGAAATTCACACATCACCGTACAGTAAAACGGCGCCATTAACGGCATCACTGCTCAGTAACCAGAAAATCACTAGCCGAGATTCACAAAAAGACGTGCGGCACATTGAAATTGATTTAGGGGATTCTGGGCTGCGTTATCAACCGGGGGATGCGCTAGGCGTGTGGTTCGATAATGACCCTGCTTTAGTGGATGAGCTGGTGGCATTACTGTGGCTGAAGGGTGATGAAGACGTCTTTATTGGGACTCAACGCCACGCTTTGCGTGATGCGCTGATTTACCAATTAGAGTTAACACAAAATACCCCTGTGATTGTGGAAAAATACGCTCAGCTTTCTAAGGACGATGCACTGTTATCGCTGATCAGTGATAAGCCCGCCATTTTGCATTACGCACAAAATACGCCAATTGTGGACATGGTACGCCAAGTAGCATCTCAGCCAAGTGCACAAGAGTTTATTGATTTGCTGCGCCCATTAACGCCTCGTTTGTACTCTATTTCATCGTCTCAGTCAGAGGCTGAAGATGAGGTTCACGCCACGGTGGGTGTGGTGCGCTATGACATTGATGGCCGCCCTCGCACTGGTGGCGCATCGGGTTTTTTAGCTGACAGACTCAATGAAGGTAATGAGCTACGTATTTTCATTGAACACAATGATAATTTCCGTTTACCTGCAAACCCAGAAACGCCTGTCATTATGATTGGGCCTGGAACAGGTATCGCTCCATTCCGTGCATTTTTACAGCAGCGGGATAACGACGGTGCAACGGGTAAAAACTGGTTATTTTTCGGTAACCCCCATTTTGTTGATGATTTTCTATATCAAGTGGAATGGCAGCGTTATGTGAAAGATGGCTTATTAACGCAAATTTCTTTGGCTTGGTCGCGTGATCAACAACAAAAAGTCTATGTACAGGACAAGTTGCGCGAGCAAGGGGAAGCGGTGTGGCAATGGCTGCAAGAAGGCGCGCATATTTACGTCTGTGGCGATGCAAACCGAATGGCGAAAGATGTTGAACAGGCTTTATTGGATATCATCGGTCAGTACGGCAACATGGACGCTGAAGCCGCCGATGAATTTTTAAGTGAGCTGCGCGTAATGCGCCGTTATCAGAGGGATGTTTATTAATGAGCAATGAACAACAACAAAAACCCTTAATCGTCGAAGGCAAATTGGCCGATAGCGAACGTATGAAGCAAGACAGTAACTATTTGCGCGGAACCATTAAGGAAGACTTGAAAAATGGTTTAACGGGTGGCTTTGATGGGGACAATTTTTTATTGATCCGCTTCCATGGCATGTACCAACAGGATGACCGCGATATTCGCGCTGAGCGTGCAGAGCAGAAATTAGAGCCTCGCCACGCAATGATGTTACGCTGCCGCTTGCCGGGGGGAATTATCACACCAAAACAATGGCTTGATATTGATAAGTTCGCCTCAGAGCACACGTTATATGGCAGCGTACGCATTACTAATCGGCAAACATTTCAGTTTCACGGCATCCTTAAAGGAGATGTGAAACCTGCCCACCAGATGTTAAGCCATGTCGGATTGGATGCACTCGCCACAGCAAACGATGTTAACCGTAATGTGTTATGTACATCTAACCCTGTGCAATCAGAGCTACATCAGCAAGCTTATGAGTGGGCAAAGAAAATTTCTGAGCATTTATTACCGCGCACCAGTGCTTACGCTGAAATTTGGCTGGATAAAGAAAAAGTGGTGACAACGGATGAAGAGCCAATTTTAGGGCAAACTTACTTACCCCGAAAATTTAAAACCTCGGTGGTGATCCCACCGTTGAATGATGTGGATTTACACGCCAACGACATGAATTTTGTGGCGATTGCCGAACATGGTGAGCTGATTGGCTTCAATGTGTTAGTGGGCGGCGGCTTAGCGATGACTCACGGTGATACCGCAACATTTCCACGCTTAGCCAGCGAGTTTGGTTTTATTCCATTAGATAAAACGCTGGCGGTTGCGGAAGCAATTGTCACCACACAACGTGATTGGGGTAACCGTACTGAACGCAAAAATGCCAAAACTAAGTACACCTTAGAACGTGTTGGCGTCGATACATTTAAAGCGGAAGTTGAAAAGCGCGCAGGTGTGAGTTTTGAGCCGATCCGTCCTTATGAATTTACTGAGCGCGGTGACAAAATTGGGTGGCTCAAAGGGATCGATAATCGTTGGCACTTAACGTTATTTATTGAAAATGGCCGATTGATTGACTTAGAAGATAAACCGCTGAAAACAGGCGTTGCAGAAATTGCGCGTATTCACCAAGGGGATTTTCGCTTAACGGCTAACCAAAATCTTATTGTGGCGGGGGTGCCAGAAAGTGAAAAAGCAACCATAGAAGCTATTGCGAGAGCCCATGGGTTAATGAGCGATGCGATTACACCGCAACGTGAAAACTCCATGGCTTGTGTTTCTTTTCCGACATGCCCTTTGGCGATGGCAGAAGCTGAACGCTTTTTACCTGAGTTTACGACCCATGTTGAAAACATTATGGCGGCACACAATGTAGCGGATGAACATATTGTTTTACGTATCACCGGTTGCCCTAATGGGTGTGGAAGAGCGATGCTAGCGGAAGTTGGGTTAGTCGGTAAAGCGTTAGATAGGTATAACTTACACCTTGGCGGTAATCGCATTGGAACCCGCATTCCTCGCATGTATCGCGAAAATATTAGCAGTGCAGAAATTTTATCCATCCTAGACGAGCTGATTGGTGATTGGGCGAAAAATCGCTTAGCGCAAGAGGGGTTTGGTGATTTCCTGATCCGTACTGCGGTGGTGAAACCGGTACTAAATTCTGCCGTGGATTTCTATGAGGTTAAGGAGGCGGTATGAGCCGACTTCAGCTTTCAGCGTTACAGGGGTTAGATAAAGCGCAGCAAACGACGTATTTATCTGAGTTTAATGCCTTGCTGGAAAATAAGACTGCGCAGCAGCGTATTGAATGGGCGGTAGAACACTTACCGGTGCAATTTGTGTTGTCATCCAGTTTTGGCATTCAAGCGGCGCTCACCTTGCATATGGTGACGCAGGTATTGCCTGACATTCCAGTGATATTGACTGACACGGGGTATCTTTTCCCTGAAACCTATCAATTTATTGAGCAATTGACACAGAGACTCCACCTGAATTTGCAGGTGTATCGCGCTAAACAAACTGCTGCTTGGCAAGAAGCAATCTACGGGCAGCTTTGGAGGCAAGGCCTTGATGGGATTGAACGTTATAACCAATTGAACAAAGTTGAGCCCATGGAAAGAGCCTTAAATGAGTTACAAGCGCAGAGTTGGTTTTCAGGGTTAAGGCGAGAGCAATCCGCAAGCCGTGCAAATTTATCAGTGCTAGGCATCGGCAAAGGGATTTTTAAAATCCTACCTGTAATTGATTGGAATAATAAGCAAGTCTATGAATACCTAACAAAGCATAACTTGCCATACCACCCGCTGTGGGAGCAAGGTTATCTCTCTGTTGGGGATACTCATACCACTCGCAAATGGGAAGCGGGTATGAATGAGGAAGATACGCGTTTTTTTGGCCTGAAGAGGGAGTGTGGGCTTCATGAGAACTAATTACTCGTCATCCTCGTCATAATTCAAGCTGTCGCGTTGTTGGCTACGTGCATTCTCGCTAGTCACATACTTATGTATGCTCCTAGCGACTCATTGACTTGCCGCCTAGCGACAACATGAATTGTTTAGAGTATGGGGTAGTCCTGATTTAAAGCATAGTTTGAGTTTAAAATTTAGATAGTTATAGATTTAATAAAATATTTGTTTAATTACAAAGGGATATTTTTATTTAAAAAATGGATATCTATTATTTTTTATAAATAATTAATAAAAACAAAGTTTAAGTTAAGTTTTGGTCATTTTGCATTTTTTGACCTGATTTCTTGCCTGTTAGTGAAAGTTTGGCTTATTCCTTTCAGTTACAAGTCATATTCTTTTAGCATTTCAAACCTTAACTTTTACGCCATATAGTCAATTTTATGTTTCATATAATTTGTTTGTATAACGATGGGTGAGCAAGATGGATTATTTACCGTTATTTGTCGATGTACGTACGCGCAAAGTGGTGCTAATTGGCGGTGGCGTAGTGGCTGCGCGCAAGGCCGAATTACTCATCAAGGCACAGGCTCTGCTTGTGGTGATCTCCCCGTCGTTATGTCCTCAATTACAAACGCAACACCAGCAAGGTCACTTTGAGTGGTTGACACAAGAGTACCGTTCTTCGTTGCTGGATGATGCTTTTTTAGTGATTGCAGCAACGGATGACGCACTCCTCAATGAAACCGTATTTTACGATGCCAATGAGCGCAAAATTTTTGTCAACGTGGTTGATGACCAGCCGCTGTGCTCGTTTATCGTCCCTTCTATTATCGACCGCTCACCGGTGATTGTGGCGATATCCTCTGGTGGTACGGCCCCAGTGTTGGCGCGCTTACTCAGAGAAAAGCTGGAAACCATGCTGCCATTGTCGTTAGGCAAAATGGCGGAGATTGCAGGGCGCTGGCGTGGGAAAGTCAAAGAGACGCTAAGCAATATGCGAGAAAGAAAGCGTTTTTGGGAAAAAAGTTTCAGTGGGCGTTTTGCTTCCTTAGTGGAAAAAGGGCAGTTAAGCGAAGCAGAACAACAACTTGAGCGTCAACTGTATGAGAAAGATAACCGCGGCGAATTGATTTTAGTTGGTGCAGGTCCTGGTGATGCAGGGCTGCTCACACTTAAAGGGCTACGAGTACTGCAAAGTGCGGAAGTGGTTTTATACGACCATTTGGTGAGCGAGGAGATCCTCGAATTGGTACGCCGTGATGCAGACAAAATTTGCGTAGGTAAGCGGGCGGGGAATCACAGCGTTTCCCAAGAAGAAACTAATGAAATGATCGTGAAATTTGCTCAGCAAGGTAAAAAAGTTGTGCGGCTAAAAGGTGGCGATCCGTTTATTTTTGGGCGTGGCGGCGAAGAGTTGCAAGTTGCTGCAAAAGCGGGGATCCCCTTCCAAGTGGTACCCGGTGTCACCGCTGCAATCGGCGCGACGGCCTATGCAGGTATTCCGCTCACTCATAGAGAGCATTCACAGAGCATCACATTTATTACTGGGCATTGCCGTGAAAATGGTGCGGATCTGGATTGGCAGGCATTGGCGCGTGGTCAGCAAACGCTAGCAATTTACATGGGTACCGTAAAGGCGGCCAATATCAGTGAACAATTGATTAAATTTGGTCGTGCGAGTGACACCCCTGTCGCCGTTGTGGGATGTGGGACACGGCGTGACCAAAAAGTGGTAACGGGCAAATTGCATGATCTCGACGCTCTAGCCAAGCAAGCTCCCGCACCTGCATTGATTGTCATTGGCGAGGTCACTGCATTGCATAACGAACTCGCATGGTTTGGTTCGCAAACAGAAGAAGATATCCGCTGGCGCAGTGCTGTGCTGGAACTGGCTTAATGATGGAGGTTATTGTGAACGAGAAAAAATTGACCCACTTACAGCAATTAGAAGCAGAAAGTATTCATATCATTCGTGAAGTTGCCGCTGAATTTGCGAACCCTGTGATGCTGTATTCCATCGGCAAAGATTCTTCTGTGATGTTGCATTTAGCGCGTAAGGCCTTCTATCCGGGGAAATTACCGTTCCCATTATTGCATGTGGATACCGGGTGGAAATTTCGCGAAATGTATGAGTTTCGCGATGCGACGGCGCAAAAATACGGTTTTGAATTATTGATCCACCGTAACCCTGAAGGGGAAAAGTTGGGGATCAACCCGTTTGTGCATGGTAGTGCAAAGCACACGGATATCATGAAAACCGAAGGCTTGAAGCAAGCGCTCGATAAATACGGTTTTGATGCAGCTTTTGGTGGTGCACGGCGTGACGAAGAAAAATCCCGGGCAAAAGAGCGGATCTACTCATTTAGAGACCGATCTCATCGTTGGGATCCAAAAAACCAACGCCCAGAACTTTGGCACAATTACAACGGGCAGATCAATAAAGGGGAAAGCATTCGTGTATTCCCACTGTCAAATTGGACAGAACTGGATATTTGGCAATATATCTACTTGGAAAATATCGATATTGTTCCGCTATATTTTGCGAAAGAGCGCCCAGTGATCCAGCGAGATGGCACCTTGTTGATGGTAGATGATGACCGCATTGATTTAAAAGTGGGGGAAGTGATCAGCAAGCAGCAAGTGCGTTTTAGAACGTTAGGCTGCTGGCCGTTAACGGGAGCGGTTGAATCCCAAGCTCAGACATTGCCTGAAATCATTGAAGAAATGTTGATTTCGACCACCAGTGAGCGACAAGGTCGGTTGATTGATAGTGACCAGTCAGCATCCATGGAGCTAAAAAAGCGCCAAGGTTATTTTTAATTCGCAAGATTAAGATGGGGAGCAAATGATGGCACAAGTTGTTTATAACGAATCAATCGCGCTGCAAATTGAACAGCAAGGCGGCGTGGAACCTTACTTACTTGCGCAGCAACAAAAAGGGCTTTTACGCTTTCTCACCTGCGGCAATGTGGATGATGGAAAAAGTACATTAATCGGGCGTTTATTGCACGATACCCGCCAAATCTATGAAGATCAGCTCACAACGCTGCAAAGTGATAGTAAGCGACTGGGAACGCAAGGGGAAAAGCTCGATCTCGCCCTGCTGGTGGATGGCCTTGCGGCAGAACGTGAGCAAGGGATCACCATCGATGTGGCGTATCGCTATTTTTCGACAGAGAAACGCAAATTTATTATCGCAGATACCCCCGGACATGAGCAATATACTCGCAATATGGCGACAGGTGCATCAACTTGCTCACTTTCTATTTTGTTGATCGATGCTCGAAAAGGCGTGCAAGAGCAAACGCGTCGCCACAGCTTTATTAGTACATTGCTGGGGATCCGCCATTTGATTGTTGCAGTGAATAAAATGGATCTGGTGGAATACAGTGAAACTGTATTCGACAAAATTAAGCAGGATTACCAACAGTTTGCTACTGAATTACCTGTTGAATTAAATGTATGGTTTGTGCCGATTTCAGCGCTTGATGGCGACAATATCGTTAACCCGAGTGAGCAATTACCTTGGTACCAAGGGGAAACATTACTGTCTATTTTAGAGAATGTGCAGGTTGAGCAAAAGGCCTCCGAGCAAGCGCTGCGTTTCCCTGTGCAGTATGTGAATCGACCCAATTTAGATTTTCGTGGTTATAGCGGCACATTATCGTCAGGGATTGCCCAAGTTGGGCAGGCAGTGAAAGTGCTGCCATCGGGGGCAACGGCCAAAATTAAAGAGATTGTGACATTTTCAGGCTTGCAGGATTTCGCCATACCCGGTGAGGCCATCACGTTGGTGTTGGATGATGAAATCGACATTAGCCGCGGAGATTTAATCGTCGCAGAAAACGAAAACTTGCAAACCACGCAACATGCGTTGATTGATGTGGTGTGGATGGCGGAACAACCTCTTGTTCAAGGCCAGCAATTAGATATTAAAATTGCGGGAAAACGCAGCCGTGGGAAAGTCGAAAACATTCAATACCAAGTGGATGTGAATAATCTCACCCAAAAAGTCGCTACGGAATTGCCGTTAAATGGTATCGGCTTAGTGGAGTTTTCCTTTGATGAACCTTTGTTGTTGGAAAACTACCAACGTAACGCTGACACAGGTGGCATGATTTTTATCGACAGGCTGACAAATGTGACGGTGGGCGCTGGGCTTGTACGAGAGGCACAAGAGCCAGTTTTTGAGGCAACGGGAGAATTTAGCGAATTTGAAATTGAGCTTAACCAGCTGATCCGTCGACATTTTCCTCATTGGGGTGCTCGGGACGTACTGGGTGGAAAATAAACCAATGACTCAAGATAATAATATTGTGTGGCATCAACACGCGGTGACTCGCCCTTTGCGGGAAAGCAATAATGGTCATAAAGGAGCGGTCCTGTGGTTTACAGGGCTATCTGGGTCGGGTAAATCGACACTGGCAGGGGCGGTTGAACACCAGCTGGCTTCAATTGGCGTGAAAACCTATTTATTGGATGGTGATAATATTCGCCACGGGTTATGCCGCGACCTTGGGTTTAGTGAGGCTGACAGGCAAGAAAATATTCGGCGAGTGGGTGAAGTTGCTAAACTGATGGTGGATGCGGGGTTAGTCGTGGCAACCGCGTTTATTTCGCCTTTCCAATCGGATCGACAAAGTGTTCGTGAATTATTCGAACCAAATCAATTTTTAGAGTTATACGTTGATACGCCAGTCGACGTGTGTGAACAACGTGACCCAAAAGGGTTATATCAACAAGCGCGGGAAGGTAAAATTAAGCAGTTTACAGGGATTGATTCCCCTTATGAAATCCCCTTAAGCCCTGAATTACGACTTGATGGGCAGCTACCTATCTCCGATTCTCTTTCTGATATTATTGCCCTATTACTGCGCAATAATATCATTCAAATGGATTATTAATGCCACTTAGCTATCATCTTAAATCCCAGTTTTTTATTTTTGGTGATAAAATAAGGTGATAGTTAAGGGTTACAAATCCGATTTATTCTGACTTTTTAATATAATTTTTTGTCACAGTAGCGCGATTCGCTGAGTTATGGGATGATTAGCACATCATTTCAGGGGGCAAGATGGGTAAATTAACGCTACTATTAATCGCGATATTAGCATGGTTGCAGTATTCCTTATGGTTAGGCAAGAATGGCATACATGATTATGTCCAAGTCAAAGATGATGTTGCCGCGCAGGAAATTGTTAACTCGCGCCTGAAAATGCGTAATGAACAACTATTTGCTGAAATTAATGACCTTAATGATGGTCAAGATGCAATCGAAGAGCGTGCGCGTAGTGAACTCGGTATGATTAAGCCGGGTGAGTCTTTCTATCGCATGGTAAAAGAAAGTAGCAACCAGAAATCAGCTCAATAATATGAATCCTAAAATAATGCGCCCATTTGCCTGATAATTTCTGATGTAAGAACCAAATAATGACAAATCCAAGTGTTGCCCCACAAATTGTTGCACTGATCCCAGCAGCAGGTATCGGCAGTCGTATGAATGCTGATTGCCCTAAGCAGTATTTACCCGTCGCGGGCAAAACGATTATCGAACATACCATTGATGCATTGTTAGCGAATAACACCGTTAATACGGTGGTTATTGCACTTAGCGCCGATGATGATTATTTTCAGCAACTTGATATTGCTAAAGACCCTAGGGTGACCGTCGTCACGGGGGGAAAAGAGCGTGCCGATTCTGTTTTGGCAGGGCTTAACTACCTTAGCTCACAACCTGATTATCATGATTGTTGGGTACTGGTGCATGATGCGGCGAGGCCTTGTCTCCACCAACACGATCTCAACAACATTATTCAACTAGCAACGGAACAAGGTTGCTGTGGCGGTATTCTTGCCGCCCCTGTGCGTGACACCATGAAACGTAGTGTAAAAACATCCGTATTCATCGACCATACCGTCGAACGTGAGTCACTATGGCATGCATTGACGCCCCAATTTTTTCCGTTGGAACTCTTACGGAACTGTCTAAGTAAAGCCTTGAAGGAAAATGCCACGATCACCGATGAAGCCTCAGCACTTGAGTATTGCGGCTACCAACCTGTTCTCGTGGCAGGCCGTGCGGATAACTTAAAAGTGACGCAGCCTGAAGACCTCGCGTTGGCAGAGTTTTATCTTTCAAGAATGAATAACTAAGGAAAAATAATGAGAATCGGACACGGTTTTGACGTACACAAGTTTGGTGGCGAAGGCCCTATCGTAATTGGCGGCGTGCGTATTCCCTACGAGCAAGGTTTACTGGCCCATTCAGATGGTGATGTGGTGTTACATGCATTAACGGATGCGATTTTAGGTGCTGCGGCACTGGGGGATATCGGTAAATTATTCCCTGATACTGACCCTGCATTTAAAGGGGCGGATAGCCGTGTTTTATTAAGGGAAGCCTTTTGCCACGTGCGTGCTAAAGGTTATCGTATTGGTAATATCGATATTACCATTATGGCGCAAGCCCCGAAAATGCTGCCTCATATTCCCCAAATGCGCGTGAATATTGCAGAAGACTTAGAATGTCATATGGATGATGTGAATGCGAAAGCGACAACAACAGAGCAATTAGGCTTTGTCGGTCGTAAAGAAGGCATTGCGTGTGCCGCCGTTGTCCTTTTAGTGAAAGATAATAGTAATGAAAGCAATGAATGTTCAGTACCTGCATGGTAAACCTCTTTCTTCAGGAACATTAAAAAGTACTCCTGAAGATTTTATCGTGAAAGAAGACCTAGGCTTCGAGTTAGATGGCGAAGGCGAGCACGTGATGGTGCGTGTGGAAAAAACAGGCTGTAATACGCTGTTTGTGGCAGAGCAACTTGCCAAATTTGCTAAAATTTCAGCCCGTGTTGTGAGCTATGCCGGTTTAAAAGATAGACATGCGGTGACGGAACAGTGGTTTTGCTTGCAAATGCCAGGTAAAGACACGCCTGATTTCTCAGCGTGGCAATTAGATGGTTGCCGTGTGCTTGCCGTGACGCGACAAAAGCGTAAATTACGTATTGGTTCTCTGAAAGGAAATCAATTTGAAATCACATTGCGTGATATTTCAGATGCCAATGACGTTGAGCAACGCCTGCAAAAAATCGCCACTTCGGGTGTGCCAAACTATTTTGGTGAGCAGCGTTTTGGCCGTGATGGGCAGAATTTGACCCAAGCTTTACGCTGGGCTAACCAAGAAATTCAAGTTCGTGAACGTAATAAGCGTAGTTTTTATCTATCAGCAGCGCGTAGTGCCATGTTTAATCATGTGGCGAGCGAGCGAATTGCTCAAGGGACCACGCAGCAAGCGCTGTTAGGTGATGCACTGCAATTAACGGGGCGGGGCAGCTGGTTTGTAGCAACACAAGAAGAACTTCCATCATTGCAAAGCCGTTTACACACATCAGAGTTGAGTGTCACAGCACCCTTGCCTGGAGATGGTGAGTTAGGTACGCAAGATGACGCGCTGGCATTCGAAACAGCATGTTTAGCAGAATACCAAGCATTTATGCCACTGATGCAGCGCGAACGTGTTTCGCCAGCTCGTCGTGCAATTATTGCTAAACCGCAAGATTTTACATGGCAATGGTTAGATGATTCAACGGTAAAACTGACGTTCTTCTTGAATTCAGGTTGCTTTGCGACCAGCGTTGTACGAGAAATTATTAATCAAAACGGGCAGGATAATGTCGATGCTAAAGATTTTATTGAGTAATGACGATGGCGTAAATGCGCCAGGAATTCAAACTCTTGCGGCAGCGCTGCGCCAATATTATCATGTTCAAGTGATTGCGCCTGACCGCAATCGCAGCGGCGCATCTAATGCACTGACATTAGATAGACCACTAAAAATTCAAACATTAAGTAACGGTGACCTTTCTGTTCAAGAAGGGACACCAACCGACTGCGTATACATCGGTGTAAATAAAGTTGTTCGCCCGCGTCCGGATATTGTCGTGTCGGGGATCAATTGCGGCCCTAATTTGGGGGATGACGTGATTTATTCAGGCACCGTAGCAGCCGCAACGGAAGGACGCCACTTAGGGTTGCCGTCGATTGCGGTTTCGTTAGATGGTGAAGTCCATTATGAAACGGCGGCAAAAGTGACTTGCGACATTCTTGCTATGCTACAAAAGAACCCGTTACGTGCAGGGAATATCCTGAATATCAATGTGCCAGATATCCCTTATGAAGAACTTAAGGGCATCAAAGTCACGCGCTGTGGTAGTCGCCATGCTGCGTCAGAAGTGTATAACCTTGAAGATCCTAAAGGGAATATGCTTTACTGGTTAGGGCCTGTTGGCGAAATTCGCGATGCAGGGCCGGGGACAGATTTTGAAGCTGTCCAAAATGGTTATGTTTCCATTACGCCATTGCAAGTCGACTTAACTGCGTATAAAGCGCATACATTAGTTGAAGAGTGGCTGGAGAAATCAGGAGTGACAGTAAAATGAAAACAGGGCTCATGAAAGAACTCTTGGCACAATTGCGCCAACAGGGAATTCACGATGAGCGCCTATTGGATGCTATTTCACAAGTTCCGCGTGAACGGTTTGTGGATGAAGCGCTCTCACATAAAGCCTACGATAATATCCCGTTACCAATCGGTCACGGGCAAACTATTTCACAGCCGTATATTGTCGCAAAAATGACGGCGTTGCTGTCGTTAACAGCCAATGATAATGTTCTGGAAATTGGCACAGGTTCGGGGTATCAAACGGCAGTATTAGCGCATCTTGCGCACCATGTTTTTTCAGTTGAACGCGTTAAAAGCCTACAATGGACAGCCAAACGTCGGTTAAAACAGCTTGATTTGCACAATGTGTCCACGCGTCATGGTGATGGCTGGGAAGGGTGGCAGTCTAAAGGCCCATTTGATGCAATTATTGTCACCGCAGCACCGACAGAAATCCCGACACTGTTATTAGGGCAGATGAAAGATGGTGGGCGTATGGTATTACCTGTGGGGGATAAAGAACAGTCGCTGAAGTTAATTACTCGACGAGGTAATGACTATCACGCCAATGTCATTGAAAAAGTGCGTTTTGTGCCACTTATTGCGGGTGAGCTACTTTAATTTATTTGCAATGGTATTTCTGAATTATAAAAGTGAATTGATTTTTTATAATGATGTTAAATAAAATGCCATTGCAAAAGTTTTACTAACTCAAATAGCAGTAAAACTATTCCAAATATGATATTTTACCCATCTAAAATTGAATCAATGGCTTAAACTATTAAGTCATAATCTCAAATTGTTATCTTTTTGATATATTTAACTTGTTCACTATTTTGTATTTCTGCTTTAATAAGTGAAATATTTTATGGTAACTCTATTACTGACATAAAACTGAATTGTCGCGTCAGATTTTTCTTCACGGGAGAAGAAGCATGAAAATTGTTAGCCCTATAAGCAGAATTCAATGGGCAGTCATCTTTTCATTTAGCGGAGCGTTATTGGCAGGTTGTTCTACGCCATATCACCCAGCAGCACCTATTTCGAGTGTGAATGATAGCCAATCGCGTCAGCCAGTGGCTCAAAGGACGACATCTACTGCGCCAAGTAACACAGGGATGAGTACGGCAATGCCGTCATCGCGCCCAAATTTATCAAGTAATACTAATAATCAGCCAGTAAATCGTACATCAGCACCAGTGAACACCAGCACTGATGGACGCATTGTTTACAACCGTGATTATGGCAGTATTCCAAAAGGTAGTTATAGCGGAAATAGCTATACCGTTCAGCGTGGTGACACGTTATTTTACATCGCATATATAACCGGTAATGATTTCCGTGAGTTAGCATCGAAAAACAATATTCCTGAACCATACAGCTTAAATGTTGGTCAGGTAATTAATATTGGTAACACAAATGTGAACTCGAACACGCAATTGGCGTCAAATTCATCAAATAGTCATCAGCAACCGGTTGATCTTCGAACAACTAATGAGTATCCTGCAAATAGTGGTGGTCAAACTTCCGGTAAGATGTTGCCGAATAATAGAAAACCTGCAACGCAAGTTTCTACGACAACAACAACGAACACGGCTACCGCACCAACTGCTTCTACGGCAGCAAGTGGCACAAATAATTCGTCAATTAAATGGCGTTGGCCAGCAGAAGGGAAAATGATTGAAGGTTTCTCTGATGCTCAAGGCGGGAACAAAGGGGTGGATATTGCCGGTTCTCGAGGTCAATCTGTGCTCGCTTCTGCGCCAGGAAAAGTCGTTTATGCAGGCAATGCACTGCGTGGATATGGAAATCTAATAATTATAAAACATAACGATGACTACTTGAGTGCTTATGCACACAACGATACGTTGCTTGTGCGCGATCAACAGGATGTTACTGAAGGTCAAAAAATAGCTACGATGGGTAGTACTGGTACAAGTTCAGTTAGACTACACTTTGAAATTCGTTACAAGGGAAAATCAGTAAACCCGTTGCGTTATTTACCGCAACGATAAACTGGGCAGAGTGCTTTGACATTCTGTCCGCATTATCTAGGGTAGGAGTCACTGATGAGCCAAAGTTCGCTGAAAGTTAACGAGTTATATAATGACCTTGACGAAAGCAATTTAGACGACGCTTTTGATGAGAGTCAGTTTAAAGAAGAAGATCTGGTTTCTGAACAGGAAGAAGAAATGGATTTACTCCAGAACACGAGTCAACGTGTTCTGGATGCTACCCAAATCTATCTAAGTGAAATTGGATTTTCACCACTCCTCACCGCTGAGGAAGAAGTTTTCTATGCTAGACGTGCACTGCGTGGCGATGTCGCTTCGCGTCAGCGCATGATAGAAAGTAATCTTCGCTTAGTTGTGAAAATATCTCGCCGTTATAATAACCGAGGTCTTGCTTTACTCGATCTGATCGAAGAGGGCAATCTTGGGCTGATTCGCGCTGTTGAAAAATTTGATCCAGAAAAAGGATTCCGTTTTTCGACGTATGCGACGTGGTGGATCCGTCAAACGATCGAACGCGCTATTATGAATCAAACCCGAACGATCCGCCTTCCTATTCATATCGTCAAAGAACTCAATATCTACCTTCGTACTGCACGTGAATTAGCCCAGAAGTTGGACCATGAGCCAAGCCCTGAAGAGATCGCTGAGCAGCTAGATAAACCTGTCGAAGACGTCAGCCGCATGTTGCGTTTAAATGAACGCATTACATCTGTTGATACTCCAATTGCAGGGGACTCAGAGAAATCTTTGCTTGAGGTATTGTCTGATGATAATGATTCAGGTCCAGAAAATACAATTCAA
The DNA here is from genome assembly GCF_058245955.1 of Providencia sp. UF-224. Classification (NCBI taxonomy): domain Bacteria; kingdom Pseudomonadati; phylum Pseudomonadota; class Gammaproteobacteria; order Enterobacterales; family Morganellaceae; genus Providencia; species Providencia sp. UF-224. The sequence continues at coordinate 24,209 of NZ_JBSICC010000010.1, forward strand.
GACAACGACTTAAAAGATAATATCGTTAAGTGGTTATATGAATTGAACCCAAAACAAAGGGAGGTTTTAGCACGACGTTTTGGGCTTTTAGGTTATGAAGCAGAAACTCTTGAAGAGGTTGGGCGCGAAATTGGGCTCACTCGTGAACGAGTTCGTCAGATTCAGGTGGAAGGTTTAAGGCGATTAAAAGATATTTTACATGGTGAAGAGCTGACTTTAGAGTCGCTATTCAATATGTAGAGTGTTAATGAGATAAAAGATAAATAAAAATCCCTATAAGTGAAAGTTTATAGGGATTTTTTTATTGGCTAGAAATAGTGTTAATTAATTGGGACACCGCTATGAAATTTAAAATCATCATCAGGCGTTGAAATTAATTCAGCTTCAATAATTCCAAAATAATTAACCCGATCAGTAATATCTTGTTTACTAATTAACTGAGCTAACTGCAAATAGTCTTGGTAGTGGCGAGCTTCAGAGCGTAATAATGAAATATAAAAATTAGCCAGCTGTTCATCTAAATAAGGCGCTAACTTTGCAAACCGTTCACAAGAACGCGCTTCAATATAAGCCCCAATAATCAGTTTATCGACTAACGTTTTAGGATCATGTGGGTCAATATGACTAAATAAGCCTTTTGCATAGCGCCCCGCCGTGATGCCATCATAAGGAATATTGCGCTCGTGCATGATTTCCAATACTTGGTAAAAGTGATGTAGCTCTTCTTTGATTAGCAGCACCATTTTATCAATCAAATCTTGGCTGTAAGGTGATTGCTTACGTGCCAGTATCTGTTTGGATATTTGGTTTTTATTTCTTAAGGTGTGAACATCCCCAATCCTATCGTAAGCAAAGGTCTCATAAGGCTTAAACCACTCAAGTAATGTGGCGGCACTATCTTTATCCACGGCATATTTGCGGATCAAAAACAGGGCACTTTGCGCGGCTTTTAACTCACACAATAAGTGGTCTTTAAGGATAATCGGCAAGTTTTCAGGTTGACTGGCTTTTTGCACCCATTCATCCGGGGTTTCGCACTGTAAAAATTGCCGAATTGGCGCAAGTAGCGCCGCATACTCATCCATGTTAGCTATCCATATCCTTTAAACGATACAGCCAATCAAGGGCTTGGCGTGGCGTTAGTTTGTCGGGATCAATGCCTTCTAATGCGACCAATACTGGGGATGGCTCAGCTTCTTCAGCCGTTAAGAAGCTCAGTTGTGCGCTATCTACATGGCTGGAGTTAGCATTGTTGGAGATAACCTCTAACTCTTTTAGCTTTTGCTTTGCACGCTTAATCACGTCTTTTGGCACACCGGCTAATGAGGCAACCGCAAGACCATAACTCTTGCTTGCTGCACCTTCTTGAACATTGTGCATAAAGGCGATGGTATCACCATGCTCAATGGCATCGAGATGGATATTCACAGCACCTTCCAGTTTTTCAGGTAAGGTTGTCAATTCAAAATAATGGGTCGCGAACAATGTCATTGCTTTGATTTTATTGACTAAATTTTCAGCGCACGCCCATGCAAGGGAAAGCCCATCATATGTTGAGGTGCCGCGACCGATTTCATCCATTAACACTAAGCTATGTTCGGTCGCATTGTGTAGAATGTTAGCCGTTTCAGTCATTTCCACCATGAATGTTGAACGACCAGAAGCAAGGTCATCCGAGGCACCGACACGGGTAAAAATACGGTCAATCGGGCCAATAACTGCTTTGCTAGCAGGCACAAAGCTACCGATGTAGGCAAGTAGCGTGATCAGCGCAGTTTGCCGCATGTAGGTACTTTTACCGCCCATATTTGGCCCCGTGATGATCAACAAACGACGCTGTGGGGATAATGAAAGTGGGTTGGAGATAAATGGCTCACTGAGCACTTGCTCAACTACTGGGTGGCGGCCTTCGGTAATTTGAATACCTGCTTTTTCAGTGAGTTGCGGGCAAGCATAGCCTAGTGTTTCTGCACGCTCAGCAAGGTTGGTTAAGACATCAAGCTCTGATAATGCCTCTGCACTGGTTTGCAGTGCAGCAAGATGTGGAAGCAGCATATCAAACAGTTCGTCATACAATGCTTTTTCGATGGCTAATGCTTTTCCTTTAGAGGTCAGAACTTTATCTTCATACTCTTTGAGCTCAGGGATGATATAGCGCTCAGCATTTTTTAAGGTTTGGCGACGTACATAGTGGATTGGTGTTAAGTGGCTTTGGCCACGGCTGACTTGAATGTAATAACCATGAACCGCGTTATAACCCACTTTTAGGGTATCGATACCCAGCTTTTCACGCTCACGAATTTCTAAGCGATCAAGGTAATCTGTAGCGCCATCAGCCAATGCACGCCACTCATCAAGCTCACTATTGTAGCCTGGCGCAATTACACCGCCATCACGCACTAATACGGGGGGCGCATCAATAATCGCGGTTTCCAGCAAACTTTGTAGCTCATCGAATTGGCCAATTCGACTTTGCAGTTCTGCTAAATAAGGGCTGCTGGACTGGCTAAGGATCTGATGAATGTCGCTATATTGTTGAAATGCATGGCGCATGCGAGTTAAGTCACGTGGTCGGGCAGAGCGCAGTGCAAGGCGGGCAAGAACCCGCTCTAAGTCACCAATTTGGCGCAGAAATGGTTGTAATTCAAAACCTTGTTCCTGCAAAGCGCTGATTGCTTGCTGGCGGTTATTCAATACTTGAATATTGCGCAGTGGGGTATGCAACCAGCGCTTTAACATGCGGCTGCCCATTGGCGTTACGCACATGTCTAAAATAGATGCGAGGGTATTTTCAGTGCCACCTGCGAGGTTTTGGGTGATTTCTAGATTACGACGCGTTGCCGCATCCAAAATAACATTATCATTTTGTTTTTCCATCACAATACTGCGAATATGCGGCAATGAGGTGCGTTGGGTATCTTTGACATATTGCAGTAAACAGCCCGCGGCACGCAGGGCTTTATGGGCATTCTCTACACCAAAACCGATTAAATCTTTAGTGCCAAATTGCAAGCCAAGCTGTTGTTTTGCCGTGTCCAGTTCATATTCCCACAGTGGACGGCGGCGTAAGCCTTTATTGTGCTCAATCAGTGACATACTGGCGAAATCTTCAGGGTACAGAAGCTCCGCAGGGCGGGTACGCTGTAATTCAGCTTGTAGGGCTTCCTCATCAGAAATTTCGCTGATAATAAAGCGGCCAGATGTGATGTCTAATGTGGCAAAACCATAGCCTTGAGCATCTTGCCAGACTGCGGCAAGTAGGTTGTCTTGGCGTTCGTTTAATAATGCTTCATCAGTGATGGTGCCTGGAGTGACAATACGTACCACTTGGCGCTCAACGGGGCCTTTGCTGGTCGCAGGGTCACCAATTTGTTCGCAGATTGCGACAGATTCGCCCATTTGCACGAGTTTAGCAAGGTAGCCCTCGGCCGCATGGTGCGGCACACCCGCCATTGGAATAGGCTGACCCGCTGATTGCCCGCGTTTTGTTAGGGAGATATCCAGTAATTGTGAGGCTTTTTTAGCATCATCAAAGAAGAGTTCGTAAAAATCCCCCATACGGTAAAACAGCAGTATGTCTGAATGTTGTGCTTTTAGTTTTAAATACTGCTGCATCATGGGTGTGTGGGATTCGAAGCTTTGCGTATCAGTCATAGTGTTGTCTGTTCTAACGTATTGAGTTAACGAAGTTCTGTGAGCGAGTTGAACGTTCACGAAAGGGTATAAAATACCACAGATCCCATCAAATGAGAGTAGGCAAACGTGTTACGCATGGATTTCCCTATGGTATTACGCCAAGGTGATAGAGGGCAACTTGAGTTTGGTGATAAAGTGTCTGAAATATTTATGAGAAGAGAAAGAAAAGTCGATGACTAAGAACGAAATCTATGTGGAAATGTTATTTTGGGTGTTACCTCATCTCAGAAATATACAAACTCAAGATAGACAGTTAAGACTAAAAGATATGTCCTGCTATTATGAATCTGAATTGGTTCATAATCTGCCAAATAAATTATTGAATAATGCGTTTACCATGAATGATATTTCATTTTTAAACAATCAAGCTAAGTATTACCACGATAAATGCAATGCGAATATCAGCATTCTTTATAACAGCAATTTATCCTTGATTAAAAAGCTGTTTGAGCTTGTTCCAAACGAATTAAAACCACAACTTGAATGGGCGGAACCATTGTGAGTAAAACCGAGAGGTGAGTAATATGGCGTTTATCGATCTCCCTGATGAAATTGATTTTTTAAGCTTTTTTGAAAGTGAGCCTATTTATCGGGATATTGAAGATGCGGTGACATTTGGCTATGAATTCAAACAGGGGAATATTCGTCTATTATTCTACTTTACGGCCTATGAAGGCTGTGTTTCCTTGATATTAAAGCAAGAAGATAAGGACTTGCTTTCATTATATTTGAGTGAAATAACAAGAATTTCAATTACTGAAGATGAACGCGCATTGATCATTTGGCCAAAAGCAAATAGTGCCGAAAATAATTATTATGTGCAAGTTAGGCCAACAATCCTAATTAACAATAAAGGATATGCTGGATAATAATGTCTGTATTGTTGATTTTGTGAAAAAACGCCCCTTAATTTAAGAGGCGTTTTTGAGTTATTGCATCGATTTTTTCAGCTTTTCAACTTGTTCGGCGGTAACGGGCTTGCCTTGACCACCCCATTCAGCACGTGCCCATGAAAGCAAATCGGCGATTTCTTGAGGGTCCAAATCGTCGGCAAAACTTGGCATGGCGTACATGCGTTGCCCATTAGGGAATGTGGTGGTAGGAATACCCGTTAATACTACGCTAATAAAAGTTTCAGGGCTGTCCATCGCTAAAATGGCATTGCCTTTGAGGGCGGGAATACCATTCGGTACGCCTTCACCCGTAATGCCGTGGCAACCTGCGCAAGTGGACATATACATCAAGCGACCCGTTTCCATTGTTGCGCCAATATCCGCGGTAGGTTGAGGATTGGCTTCAGGTAATGGCGCGGGTGGTGCTTTGGCGCCTAACACCTTTCCTTGTTTATCCGTCATCAAATAAATCGCCATGTCGTCGACATCGCTTTTCTTCATTTGGCTGGTGGAAAAATGTGTCACGGTGCTCATATCGGCAAACGCTGAGCCTTGAGGGGCATTACCTGTCAGTAAAAACTGGCTCAAAGACGCAGTGTCATAGCCATGTTTAGATAACGCTTGTGCAGTGATATCTGGAATTGCCAGACCCGCTTCTTCTCCCCCTTGTAATGAGCGAGAAAATTCGACGCCCATCATCAGGTTGCGTGGTGAATGGCAGGCACCGCAGTGGGCAAGACCCTCCACGATATATGCACCTCGGTTCCATTGCTCAGAGCGCTGTGGGTCATGTGGCGCATTTTGTTTCGGGAAATTAAGCAGCGTCCAAAAGTTCATAAACGGGCGAACAGGTAAAACAAATACGCCTGTATTCTCTTTGTTGGGTACGGCCATTGGCGGCAAGGTCATCACATAGGCATACAACGCATCAATATCTTCTGAAGTCGTCATATGCGTGAAAACAAACGGCATGGCAGGGTAGAGGTTACCCCTCTCTTTGCCAATGCCATCTTTAAGCGCACGATGAAAATCGGCACGGGTATAGTTACCAATACCAAATTGTTTATCAGGAGTGATATTGGTGGAATAAATGGTACCAAAAGGTGTCCCGATAGCACGTCCGCCCGCAGCAAGTGGCCCTTCGGGTAATGAGTGGCAGCCAAAGCAATCTCCTGCCGTTGCGAGCTCTTGCCCACGAGGTATTAACCTTGCCACTTCTTCTGAGGTAAGCGGTTTATCTAAGCCAGGGCCAATACTGGAAGTACGAAATGCACCAAACAGGATTGCCAGCATCAGCACAAGAAAGAGCCCGATGATGATATAGAGCATTTTACGTATGGAGCGAGATTTAGCCATCGTCGTTCTCCCTAATCAATCACGCAGCCGGGAGTGTCGAGGGCGACTTTTCTCACAGCTTCGTAGTAACGCACATACCCAGTGCAGCGGCAAATATGTTCATTTAGCGCCTCTTCAATGGCCTGTTCAAGGTCAGCCCGTTTAACTGGATTTTTCTTGAGCTTATCGAGGAACACGGTAGCGCCTGTCACAAAACCTGGGGCACAGTAGCCGCATTGGAACGAAAAGTTTTCGATAAAGGCTTGTTGGATCGGGGTTAATTCAACCACTTTACCTTGCTCATCCAGCTTTGCTTGTCCTTCGATAGTGACAATGTTTTTGTTATTAAAATAGTGCGCGCCAAAAATACAGGTACGGCTTTCAACGGTGGTGCCATCGGGCTGAATTTCCATGATGGTGCAAGCGTGGCAAATACCTTGCCCACAACCAAAGTGAGTCCCTGTCAGGTCGAGGTATTCATGAAGGAACTCAATCATTGGCATCCCAACAGGGACGTCAATAGGGCCAATTTTTTGACCATTGATAGTCAGAGTTAATGGCTTGCGCTCAATAATCGGAACGGCATTGGTGATATTCATGAGAGGGCCTTTTTAATTTTATCTACCGTAATTGGGAATTCATAAAAACGTTTCCCCGTCGCGTGGGTGAGTGCGTTGCTGGTGGCAGGCAGGATAGGGATCATCCCCAGTTCTGCCATGCCTTTTGGCGGCGAAGTTTCAGACAGTGGTGGCAAATAATCGATAGTTTGCTGCCAAACTGCCACATCTTTTGCACGAGGTAAAACATAACGGTTAAAGTTCCACGTTCCGTTACCTGGGCCATCTTCATACAGCGGTAATTCTTCCATCAATGCATGTCCGATACCCATTGCCGTACCACCTTGAATTTGCCCAGAAACCAGCTCAGGGACGATCATGGTACCGGGGTCCATAATCATATGATGGCGCATTACATCCACTTCCCCCGTCATGGTGTTGACGTTGAGCTCAACCAAGCAACACGCAGGAGTGACCGTTGTTGGGTCTGCTTTCGCCCGCTGAGTTGGTGGGTAGTACGCCATTTTACGTTTAATAAAGTGGTAGCCGCCCGTTGTCATTTGTTTCTTCAATGCATCAGGTGCGCCATCACCATAGCGAATGGATATGGCATCAAGAGGCAGGTTTTTTAACCCTACGGTTGGAATATCAAAATCTGCGCGAGCCCATTGCCAACTAGAATAACCATGTACCGCAACCCCTGTAATTAGCCCCATTTCATGGGCGCGTTTAGCTAAAATATTGAAGGGAATGGGTTTCATACCACCGCCGCCAATACCCTCGGGGCCAACACGAATATCTGAAAACTCAACATTTAGGCCATTAAATGCACCGCCGCCTGGGCCCTCGCTCCAAATGCTTTTTGCCGCAGGCCATAAGGTATTTTCCAGTAAAAAATGACCCGCTTGGCGCGTTCCGAAACCGATGTAGTAGACGCCACTGGAGGAGCTCATGTCTGGGATCAGGGCGGGGGTCCAATACGGGTCACTTTTGGCGAGTTCATCTTGTTTTTTCTGATCAGCCCAGCTGGTTTTTAACGGTAATTCTGCAAACTCGGTGACGCCAAATTCCACCACATCAGGGGCTTTGCTGAGGGCTTGCCACACCATCACTTGCTGAGCGGTGGTTCCCCCTGTACCGATTTCTTGCATGCAGTGGCGCATGGTCAGTTTGCCATCTGCGTCAAATTCAAGGGAAAGAATAGTGGGAACGCCACTGGAGCCATACACTTGTTGAACTTGTGCAAAGCCAACGCCATACAGTTTTCCGGGATTTTTGGCGTCGTATTCCGCTTTATTTTTCTCACGCTCGACCCAAATTGGGTGTTTTTCGGCGAGGTTTAGCATTTCCACATTGCGTGGGTCTCCGGCAATCACGCCCCCTTGGGTATTTGGGTAACCTTCTAAAATAGCGTTACGGCGACGTAACTCTATTGGGTCGATATTCAGGTTATGAGCGATTTCGTCCACCATCAACTCAGTCACCGCCATGGACTGTAACGAACCAAAGCCCCGCATTGAACCTGCTTCAACCGCAGGTGTTGCCATGGCGAGTGCGGTTAAATCTGATTTAGGGAAATAATAAATCGACTGTGCGCCACGCACCGCAACGTGAGAAACCGCAACGGATAAGTTTTCACGCCCACCGCCATTGCAGTTATACGTGCCTTTTAATACATCGAATTTACCTGTTTTTTTATCGCCAATGATGGTCACATTCATGTCAATAGAATGGCGCTTCATACCCATTTGGAACTGTTCATAACGGTCATTCGCCATACGCACAGGCAGGCCATCTGCATAGAAACTGGCGACTAAGGCATAGAATGGAAAAACCGAATAATCCTTTGAACCATAACCCACCGTTGAGCCTGTTAATAAAACAATGTTTTCAACAGTAAAGTGTTTATTATTTTTGGATAATTCTGCCGCAGCATTGACCACGCCAGCTGGGGATTGTGTTGCTGTCAAAATATGCAGGGTTTTAGTTTCGGCATCATACCATGTGTTGCAGTTATCCGGCTCCATGGCGCAAGGGTCGATGGATTGGGAAAAGCCGTGACGCTCAAGCACAAATTTGTCTGGATTTTGGCGTGCGGCGGCAATTTCTTGTTCAATTTCCCGTGCATAATCCATGGCTCTTTCTTGTTTATCAGGTCGTTGCTCTGCTTGGTGAAGGGCTTGAATAAAGCCACCGCCACGATCTTTGCGGATAACAGGGGGAACCGTGATGGCATGTTTGGGGTCATAAGGGGGCCAAACAGGTGTATTGCCATCAAAACCCCCTTTGATCCCAGAATCTTGGTAAGGGGAGAAAATTGACGGGGAAAGCGGGGTTTCTCCCCCAATTCGCACATAGCGAGCTGCACCATAGTTTGCTGGCGGTTTAGGGCCTGTGACTGCGCCATATTTCACCGTATTTGTCGCAAAGCGCAACATACGCTGTGCCGCACTGTATTTATCAAAGTCTTGGTAAATCAAAATGGCGACAGGGTGGCCAATAATAGGGGCAGTTTCCCCTAACGGAACAAGCACATTGGTACCATAAAACCCTTTGCCCATTCCTGTATCTTGCGGGATATTTAGGCCGTCACGGATCAAGTCTTCTTGCAAGACAACTCTGTCAGGCTGTAGATTTGGCCCTAACATAGAAATATCAATGCCTTCGAACGTTTTCTCTGCATCCGTCGCTTTTAACATAAAGGCATAGCTTTGCTTTTTCGGCCAGCCGGGAATGTCTTTGGCACGGTAGTCGCGGGCGAAATTTTTTCTACCCGTGACTTTTTCGACGCCATCCCAGCGAAAGCGCGCTTTACCATTTTGCCCAATCCAGTCGGTTTTCGGTGAGTCAGAGTCTAACTCAACGGCAAGGGCAAAAGGGAGTTTACCTACCATGACGGTAATGCCTGCGATGGTGCCCAATTTAATAAAATTACGTCTAGAAATATGTCCCGTCATTATGTACTCCCAAATTTTATTATTAGGGGGATTTGCATTAGAGGTAGCAATAAATAATGTATTTGCATCATTAAATGTAAGATTATTTTACTACAAATAAAATAAGTCATATTTAGATGATTAATGTGCGATTACTCAATAAGTTACATAAATAGTATGGGTATCTATAAAGGGTTATGGGAAGTGAGTAAAGGGTTTTATACAAGAAAGTGAATAATCTTGGTAGAGTCATCTTTATTAGATAATTTTAACGAAAACCACTACCTAAAATGATTGTTTTAATTAATGGGATGAAATGATTTTAATTATTTAAAAATAAATCCAATATGTAATTAAATATATAACGATTCTATTTTAGATTTATTATTAATTAATTTAAATGGCAAACCAGACTAATATTATTAGTCTGGTTTTGTGGGAGGTTATTGACGTAATGCTTTAACGTGTTCTGGTGTGATATCGGCAGGTTGCCCACCCCATTCAACACGTAAGAAGTTGACTAACTCGCTGATTTGTTGGTCATTCAGTTTATTTGCAAACCCCGGCATGCTCTGTAGGCTTTGGTTATTCGGAAATGGTTGTTCCGGTAAACCATCCAAAATAGTATTAATCAGATTGGTACTGTCTACATCGCGTAATGTTGAATTGCCTTTCATCGCAACGGCAACATTTGGTTTGCCACTACCATCGTAAGAGTGGCAGCCTGAACAGGTTTCTAAATACACTTGTCGACCTTGTGAGTTACCTTCTCCCATTTTTAATGGCAATGTCGCGGGTGGGTTGTCGCCCATTAGGTAAGTGGCGATTGCGCTATTATCCTCAGGGGTTAAATGCTGCGAACTCAGGTAAATCACAGGGTGCATATCACTATAAGCTGAGCCCTGAGGGGCAATGCCTGTCATGAAAAACTGCTGTAAATCCTGTTTTGTCCAACCTCTTGCGGCGAGTGCTTCTGGCGTAATATCTGGGGCGATAAAGCGGCCTAAAGCACCGCCTTTCATAAAGTTATCCAACTCCATTTCACCCAATGCACCTCTTGGGGTGTGGCACTCGGAGCAGTGTTCCAATACGTTAACTAAATATTTCCCACGTTGCCATTCAGGAGAGCTACCTTGGGAGCTATCTGGAAGCGGCTTGTCATTAAAAAACAGCAGGTTCCAACCAATCATTGCCATGCGCTGGTTGAGTGGGAAAGGTAACGAATTTTCGGGTGGTGCGACATCCACCGCTGGGCGGCTCATCAAATAACTGTAAATTGCATCGGAATCTTCCCGTGTCATGCCCTTATAAGAGGTATATGGCATCGCAGGGTAGAGGTGTTTGCTGGGTGGTGAAATCCCTTGGGTTAGTGCTTTATAAAACTCATCTTTTGTCCAGCGACCAATCCCAAAGTCCGCAGAAGGGGTTAAGTTACTGCTATAGATGGTACCAAAAGGCGTATCAAGGGGAAAGCCGCCCGCAAGTGGTGCGCCGTTAGCGCTGGTATGGCACGCTGCGCAGTCACTGGCAAGCGCTAGGTAACGGCCTCGTTCAATTTCTTGGGGTGTCGAAGTCACCTTTTGCACAGGACCATCTAATGTTCGGCTTTCATACCAGTAAAGCACCGCCCAAACGACAATGACAATCGCCACAAGCCATAAAATGATTTTTTTGATCATTTGATTGCCTCCTTAATAAGCCCAGGAGTAGCGAGAACAACTTCACGCACCGCTTCATAGTAACGAACATAGCCTGTGCAGCGACAAATATGGTTGTTCAGCGCCTGCTTAATGGCTTCTTCTAAGTCTTCCTCTTTGATTGGGTTACGTTGAAGTTCTTCAATAAAAATGGTGGCTGCATTGACAAAACCCGGGGTGCAATAGCCACATTGAAAACTAAAGTTTTCGATAAAGGCTTGTTGTACAGGGGATAATTTTACATCCCCATTTTCTTCTTTTGTCGCCGCGCCCTCGATGGTACGAATGCTTTTGTTGTTAAAGAAGTGAGCGCCGGTGATGCAGGTACGAACTTCTTCACTGGTGCCAGATGGGTGGTCTAAGATCACCACGCAGGCGTGGCAGATGCCTTGACCGCAGCCTAAACGTGAACCCGTTAAATCGACGTATTCGTGAAGGAAATCAATCATCATGAGGCCTTCAGGTACATCCATTGGTCCATAAGATTGGCCGTTAATGGTTAAGGTCAGTGGAAGGAAATTTAAACTCATGATAATACCTCTTGAATATCTGTAGCACGCACAGGGAGGTGCAAGAAATGGTGGCCAGTTGCATCGGCGATAGCATTGACGATAGATGAAACCACTGGGATCATCACTACCTCAGCAACCCCTTTTGGAGGATCGGTGTCTGAGAGTCCCGGTAGGATTTCACTGGTCTGCTGCCAAACTGCAACGTCACTGGCGAGCGGAAGATGGTAACGGTTGAAGTTCCATGTTCCATTGCCGGGTCCGTCTTCATACAGAGGTAAATATTCATGAAGGGCATGGCCGATACCCATAGCGAGCCCGCCTTGGATTTGCCCTGAAACCAATTGTGGAACGATTAAATTACCGCATTCCACAACGGTGTGGTGGTCAAGTAATTCAACCTGCCCAGTGGCTTTATTAATGGACAATTCTGTGACAGTCGCCACCGCACTGTAGTAGGTTACACCTGCGTTATTTCTTTGTGTATCAGGGTAATAGGCTTTTTCACGATGGCAGACTTGGTAATCCTTTTCAGCAAAACGCAACGCGAGCCCATCGACGGGTAAGCGGCGCATTTCGCCTTGAATGCTAAAATCGGCTTCAGCCCATTGCCAGCGATTAAATACGTGGCTAACCACACCAGTCACACCACCCATTTCAAAGGTGCGATCGATTAATCGCTGTAAGCTCAGCACTTCTAGCCCATCGGCCGTTAGCCCCTCGGCAACCCAACGTGCATCTTCGCGGCGCACAACTAATGGTGCCGCTTGTCCTCCGCCAATGCCTTCTTGCCAAATTGACATTGCGGCAGGCCACAACCCATGTTCGAATACGAGTCGTGCCGCTTCTTCGGTACTGTGGGTAAAGTAGTATGCGGAGTTACTGGCACTTGACGGTGAGCAATAATTTGGCGTCCAGAGTGGGTTTTGCGCTAAGCGGTCTTGTTCTTCCTGTGCCATGGCAAACGGGTTACCCGTTGATACCATAGGTAAAATCGACCAATCAGCTACAGAAAAGTGAGCAAGTTCAGCGGGTTTTCCAAGCCATTTTGCGCACACAACGGCTTGAGAGGTTGACATGCCCGTCCCCATTTCAGCCCCACTGTGGTAGATGGCAATTTTGCCTTCTCGCGTTAGCTCTACACGAGCAAATGACGATTCCGCGCCTGTCCCAAAGTCTTTTTGCACACAGGAAATCCCTGTACCAAAAAATTTCCCACTATTTTTGGCTTCGTAATCGGCTTTGCGTTTGGCCCTTTCGGTCCACATCGGGTGAGCTGCGCAGCGCGTTAATACTTCATCGGCACGAATAGCGCCGCCCGGGATTGCCCCTTGGGTATTTTTCATCCCTGATTTGATTAGATTGTTTAGGCGAAATTCAATGGGGTCAGCCTTGAGCAGCTTCGCCGCTTCTTCCATTAACATATCGGTAGCAGCCATGGCTTGCAGCGTGCCATAGCCTCGTGCCGAGCCTGCATCGACTGCCCGTGATGCAATACCAACCGCAGATAGGTCACTACGAGGGATATAATAAATGGCCTGCGCACCTGTGGCACCCACCATGACAACGGATGGCGTAAAGTTACAGCGCCCACCACCATCACCAATAAATGAGGCATTGAGCGCTTCAATTTTATGGGTTTTCTTGTTGACGGCTAATGTGTAATCCATGTCGAAGGCATGGCGTTTGATACTGGATTGGAATTGCTCATAGCGGTCATTGGCCAGACGAATAGGTACGCCATCGCCATATAGTGTTGCCATGGCGCCATAATAAGGGAATGGGGCATGGTCTTTTGAACCATAACCCACTGTAAAACAAGGATGTAGGAATATTTGCTTAATTGGGAACGTTGATTTAGCCAGCATTTCAGGCAACGATGCCGCCACTTCTTGTGGTGACTGAGTTGGGATCACAAGGTGGAATGATTGCGTTTTTGCATCATACCAGCCATTGGCATTGTCGGGCTCTAGAGCCGCGGTATCAATGGATTGGGTCGTATATTTACGTTTAATCACCAACCAATCTTCTGGTGGGTTTTCCAGCTGTTTTGCCAGCTCGTCAGCAAACAACATGCCTTCTTCATCCAGTTTTCCACCTTCACGGCCTTCAGGCCATACAGGGAGGTGTTTTTTCATCCCAATCGGTGAGATAGGCATGTCTTTCATACTGGAATAAATATCTGGGTCGTAAGGATTTTCACTTCCAATACGTACCCCACGGTAGGTGCCCCAAGGGTCGCGCTCTAATGGCCCAGTAAATGCGCCATATTGAATAATATCATCGTGGAATTTAAGTGTTTCTTTGGCAAAACGGAATTTGGCAAAGTCATGGTAAATGAGCAGTGCCACAGCTTGGCCTAAATAGGCAGGGGTTTTTCCTTCGGGAAGAAGCAAGTCTTCTCCGTAAAACTCAGGGAAAGCCACACCGTCTTTTTCTAAGTCACTTGCCGTCACAATACGGTCTGGCATCAAGCCATCGCTGAGCCTATCGAGGTTAAAACCTTGGTAAATTTTGTCCGCTTGCGTCACTCTGAGTAAAAATGCGTGACCTTGTTGTTTTGGCCAGTGAGGGATATCTCGTGCTCGGATGTCTCTGGCGAAAACTTTTTCACCTTGCACTTTAGAAAAGGCATCAATGCGAAATTTGATTCGCTTATCAACGGGGTTCCAGTCTGGGGACTGGAGAATTTTTTCCTCAAATAGCACATCAAAAGCGCGGCTATATAAAGGGGCGAGATACACTGAAATTCCAGCAACAACGGCACATTTAAGAAAGTGTCTGCGGGAGAGTCCAACATTGCTTTTGCTCATAATAAACCCTTACACTTATTATATTATATCTATATTGTTGTATTTATCATTACTCTGAAAAGTATTACATACTGATTCAAATATTGTCTAAATGTGAATGGATTTCAAGCAAGGATAAATAAAAGCTTGTTATCTTATTGAATATCCTTTATTTATTAGAACATAAATAAATATACTGATGAATAATAAAAATTATGAATATTGGCATATTAATATTAGCAGCTGGTCATAGTCGGCGTTTTAAAAATGCGGGTGGAAAAGGGAGTAAGTTAAACTACTCTTTAGGAAATCAAACTGTATTTGAAAAAACACTATTAAATTCAATAGGAAGTGGGCTTCCTGTTCATGTGGTAACACGTTTTGATAATGAAATTGTTATTCACAATTGCTTACAATTTAACGTCTCTTTTTCATTGTTGAATAGTGATGGGTTAGGTGAATCTATTGCGTTGGGTATTAAAAATACATCTTATTTGGATGGTTGGTTAATTCAGTTGGCGGATATGCCCTATATAAGTAGCGAGCTATTTATGAGTGTCGCAAATAATTTAAATCAATATTCATTAGTTAGGCCTGTATATAACGGGCAGCCTGGTCACCCTGTGGGAATATCTGCAAAGTATTATTCGGAGTTAATTCAATTAACCGGTGATGAAGGGGCAAAATCAATATTACGTCACCATTTTGTTTATGAATTAGAGATAAATGATAAAAGTGTTATTAAAGATATTGATTATCCAATAGTTGATAATGAATAGGAGCAAGTATGTTGCGTGAAGATGTTTTTGTTATCTCTCAAGCCCTTTCTTGGATAAAAGAAGAGCCAATTTGGTTATGCACAGTATTGAGTACGTACGGTTCTTCACCTCGTAGTCCAGGCTCGCTCCTTGTTGCAAAGGCTGATGGCCAATATGTTGGGTCATTATCGGGCGGTTGTATTGAAGAGGATTTCATTCAACGAGTCCAAGATGCGAAATACCTACAGGGTAGCCAAGTTGTTCGCTATGGTCGTGGCGGGTTAGAGGCCAAAGTGAATTTACCTTGTGATGGTAGTTTAGATGTTTTAATTGAATATTTACCTAAGAGTGATGAAAGTATTAGCTATCTCACTGAAATACATCAAGCACTATTGGGATATACTGCAATTAATAAAAAAATCACCTTACCCCAACGCGGTGAAATTAGCACAGTCAAGAATCAACAAATTCCAACCCAAATAGAGCGCACTGGTGATGATATCCAATTTTTTATTGCTGCACCGCCACGGTTAATTATTGCAGGGATCTCGAATGTGGGGATTTATTGTGCAAGTTTTGCAGCAACATTAGGGTTTGAAGTGATCATTTGTGAACACCGTGAAGATGAATTAATGCGTTTTGCTGGGCAGCTTTCTGACCAGTTTGACGTCATTAAATTATTTCCAGCCCGTTATCTAGAGTCGCGAAGTTGTACACCCAATACGGCGATTGTCTCTTTAACACATGACCCTCGCATTGATGACTTAACATTAATGGAGGCTGTGAATACTCCAGCATTTTATATTGGCGCTATGGGGTCAAGCCGTACGAGTGCACGCCGCCGTGAACGGTTATTGGGCACGGGGGGAATGTCACTGACGGAAATCGACCGCATTCACGCCCCCATTGGTATTCCCATCGGGAGTAAAACACCGCCTGAAATAGCGTTAGCGATAATGGCGGATATTGTTGCATACAAAAATGGCGTCAAAGGCCAACAAGATAAACAAGATAAATGCCATTTATCGGCAGTAAATCAGTGAGTTATCAGTCGAAATAGGGCGGTAATTTTGTCGCCCTTTACTCAATAATATTCGGCGTTATCGTTGAACTGCCGTCACCATAATTTCTACCAGAACTTGCTCTCGCGCCATATTCGCCTCAACGGCTGCACGTGCAGGGCTATGCTCAACAGGCATCCAGCTTTCCCAAACTGCGTTAAATGCAGCAAAGTCGCGTGGCATATTTTTAATCCATACTTGAGCAGATAAAATGCAGGTTTTATCGCTTTGGCTTGCTGCTAATAATGCATCAATTTTATCAAGAACCTCTTGAGTTTGCTGGGTAATATCGCCTGTTAAATCACTCGGAACTTGGCCAGATAAGTACACAAGGCCACCAAACTCAACACTGTCTGCTAGGCGCGGTTTTGGGTTATTACGTTTAATACTCATGTTTACCTCGTTAATCCTGTAAGAGAAATAGGGGATGTTTGTGCGGTGATCAATTGGCTTAATATCTCGGCACTGCCCGCCGCTAAAGTAAACCCTAAACTCCCATGACCAATATTTAGCCAAAGGTTTTTGTATGCAGTTTTTCCTAATAACGGGGGGCCTTTTGGCGTTGAAGGTCGTAACCCATACCAAGCGGGTGCATCATCCACTTTAGGTAAATGCGGGAATGTTTTTTTTACGATCTCTTTTAAGGCATTCACACGGTTAATACGCAGCCCTGAATCATCATAACCAATATCAACCATAGCTGCGATACGCAGTTGGTCGTTTAATTTGGCATAAACAATTTTATTACCATAATCTGTCACATTAATTTTGGGCACACAATGCTCAGCTTGTGGATATTCAACACTAAGGCTATACCCTTTTAAACCTAACATAGGAACATTAATTCCCAGTGGTTTCAGTAATTCTCGGCTGCCGTTGCCCGCACAAACAATAACCTCATCCGCTTGAATATTTCCCTGGTGAGTGACGATTCCGGTAATGCAATTATCGTGTTGAATAAATGACTTAACACTGTGCTGCAAGCAGAGGGTAAACTGTGGCTGCGTGTGTAAATATTGCAGCAGGTTTTTACAAAACAAATAACAATCTGCACTTTCATCATCGGGGGCATAAATTGCACCAACGAGTTGGGACTGAATATGCTTTAAGGATGGCTCTAACTCAATCACTTCTGCGGAAGTTAAGATTTTTTGAAATTGACTATCAACCGTTTCGCAGGCTTTTTGAAAGCTTTTTTTATCGCGGTGAATAATGAGTTTCCCTGATTTTTCCCAAGCAAAATCAGCGATATCACCTGTTTCTCGCCACATATTCATGATTTTTTGGCTTAATAGTGATAAACGCAAAAGATGTGCGCCATTCACTTTATTGGTTTTGCGGTTACAGGCTAAGGTAAATTGCGCTAGCCATGACCATTGTTGAATTGATGGGGTTATTTTTAGATTAAGTGGGGAGTTATTTTTTCCCATCCAGCGTAGCCCTTGTAAAGGAACTCCCGCATCAGCAAGTGGCGAAACATAGCGGTAACTCAGTTGCCCGCCGTTAGCAAAACTGGTTTGCATACCGACATCTGAATCAGATTCAAGCAATGTGACGGTTTGACCCGCTTTAATTAGCGCGTATGCGGTGCTTAACCCAATCACACCCGCTCCAATAATCACCACATGTTTAGCCATAATATTCCGTAACCCATAATAACGTAGGAATGAATATTTAACGGCGAATAGGTTAACTAAACAATTGAGTTTTCATTACTAGAGTATAACTTTTGGTTAACGACTTTATTCCTTTTTTCTAGAGTTAACGCTAATGTGTTGACGTAATTTTGTGCGGCTTTAGTTAATGGCCTATCAGCACGGTGGAAAACAGAAACGGCTAATCGCAACCCTTCTTTTAACGGATAAATCATCGACTCAGGCAACGTGTGTTCTGCTGAAAAAATATCCGTAATACTGCAACCTAAGCCTGCTTGAACAAACTCGGCAGCCATATGGTAAGTGTGTACGCTGATATTTGATTCAGTAAATTGATGGCGCTTTTGTAGCAGTTGCGATAACGAATCAGAGCCTGGATGGATCCAACGTTCTTGGTCGATATCAACTAAGGAAACGGGTGAGTGTAATGGCGGCTTACTGTCGACGTAGACCAAGGGAATATCGGCAATTGGTAGTACAGTAATACCCCCTTCGATTTCAAGATTAAAGCCGATACCAATGTCTAAATCTTGCTGGGTTAATAATTGCAGAATATCTGTGGTGTGATGTGTCCCAATCGTAAGTTTGATATTGGGGTGTTTTTTAATAAACAGGGCAGTGACTTCAGGCACTAAGTTTAGACCTAGGCTTGGTAAGCAACCTATTGCTAACTTACCTTGCGGATTACGGGATAAATTTTGTGCTAAAATTCTGAGTTTATCTAAATTTTGATAAACTTCTTTTGCCTCTTCAAACAATAAATTCGCTTCATCCGTTGGAATGAGTTTCCCTCTAATTCGTTGAAATAACACCAATCCAAGTTGCTGCTCTGCATGCTTTAACGCTTTACTCGCCGCTGGCTGTGAAATATGAAGAACCTCTGCGGCTCGTGTTAAAGACCCACAAGTCATGACTGCGTAAAAAATATCAAGATGCCGTAATTTCATTCTATGAAACCTACCCTTTTGCCTATCAAAGTATTTTACCGAATTAATCCTATTTAACCCGATGAGGTTGTCATTTTGTGATGAGATGCGAGAAAAGAAGTTTTTAAATGAAGGGAATATTGACGAGAAAGGAAAATGCCAGCTCATATCTTTTGGTTATAAGCTGACACTTTATAAAATAGATTAGGTAAAATAAGTACCTATCTCGATGAATATTTTAATTAAGATACTGTTTGAGATATCCACAATAAATGCACCCACCATTGGCACAACTAAGAACGCTTTATGGGAAGGGCTAAATGCTTTTGTGACGGTTTGCATATTCGCAATTGCAGTCGGCGTTGCTCCCATACCAAACCCACAATGCCCTGCGCTGATAACGACAGCATCATAATCTTTACCCATCATCTTAAAGGTGACAAAGCAGGCGAACAGCACCATAACCACCGTTTGTACGGCAATAATTAATAAAACAGGGCCTGCCATACTGGCTAGCTGGCCGAATTTTAAAGACATTAATGCCATGGCTAAGAATAACGATAGCGCCACACTACCAAGAACATCAACGGTCGGCTCGAACACTTCGTGTTTAAATACATGGGTTAATACATTACGGATGATAATGCCGACAAATAAACACCAAACGAAGGTTGGTAATTGCAGGACGGTATCTTTGAATAAGGCACTAATATAGCCACCAACCACAATACAGATAATCAGCATTGAGATAGTTTCAATGACATTGTTGGCATTGATTTTACGTTTAACACTGGGTTGTTCAAAGGCTTCAACGATAGTTTCTTTTTCTAATTCAGTCGCTTTCGGGATTGTCACTTTTTTCAATAAATGGCGTGCTACTGGGCCACCAATTAACCCGCCTAAGACTAAACCTAATGTGGCACATGCCATTGCTAATTCAACGGCGCCTGTAACACCATACTTGTCGGCTAATATTGGCCCCCAAGCACCTGCGTTGCCATGGCCACCTGTTAAGGTAATTGAACCTGCAATTAAGCCAATAAATGGACTTTCATTAAGCATCACAGCCATACCCATACCGACAGTATTTTGAATAGCAATTAAAATGGTGACGGCAATAGTTAATAATACCAGCGGTTTACCGCCTTTGATTAATCGCGAAAAATCTGAGCTCAACCCAATTGACGAGAAGAAGGTGATCATCAAGATGCTTTGTAAGGATGCATCGAAAGTAAAGGAATACCCTGCCGTTTTATCGACAATCAATAAGATAATCGCCACAATAAAACCACCAACAACAGCTTCAGGAATATGGTTTTTTTGTAAAAAAGGCGTGTATTTAACAACAAACATTCCAATCAATAGCGCTAAACAAGCGACTAATAATGTGTAGCTGGCATCTAAAATCATTATTTTACCTCAAATAAGCTTACCTGAGCTTTTTCTATCGTTATTTAACATTAATGATAAAATAAGCTACTTTGTGCAACCTTTGTTTAACAATGAGTTTTGTTTGGGTATCTATAACCTTTAGTTAACTCTGCGTGGATTGTTAGAATAGAAAGTAATGCGCTTTTGTATGTGCATTTCTTAATAGGAAATAGCGAGAGGTAGCGTGAATAGCAGACTTGCAGAAAAAGCGCTTATTTGAAGGTAGCGATACAACAATAAAATCGTTTTTTTTTCGAGCAAATAGGATGACGCACTATGAAACCAAGTAATTATAAGAAATGTGATGTACAACATAAAAGAAAATGTGCTGTTAAGCGTTGAAAATGAGGTCAATAATCTATTTTTGTTGATTTACCTAAATTTTACTTAGCTTATCGTCAACAGCCCCTTAGTTGAACATATATGATTATCCGATTTTTTAGATGGTAATTTATTGATAGTTAATTTTAAATGGAATAAGTACAAATATAATGACCAAAATTTATTTAATAATTTTGTTTCATGTTCATATTTGGTTTTTTTTACCATCTTATTCAGGCTATCGAATTTGGCTAATTTATTAATGGCTTGTTTTAATACGCTTATTGTTATTAAAAATATTTAAAACACATATAAAAGTAAAATTTACGCGAATATATCGTGAGTCAATTGTTTGCTATGATGGCCATAATTACAATGGGTTAGGTCGTATTCTGACTGTTTTATAATGATGTAATGTACAACTTTAAACAGCTTTTAAACTTAAACTTTCTTTTTTATTAGATAATTTTAATATTGTTTTATGGAGTGTTTTAAATGCAAAAAACGATCCGCCAAGTTACTTTCGATTTATTACGTAAGCTGGATATTACCACCGTTTTTGGGAACCCTGGTTCAACAGAAGAAACATTCTTAAAAGATTTTCCGAGTGATTTTCGATATATCCAAACCTTACAAGAAGCCTCAGCCGTTGCTGCCGCCGATGGCTACGCACAGGGAATGCGTAAAGTTGCCATGGTGAATGTGCATACCTCTGCAGGTTTAAGCAATGCGATGAGTAATATTTTGACCGCATATATGAACCGCACGCCATTAATCATCACTGCGGGAAACCAAACGCGGGAAATGTTATTGATGGAGCCTTGGCTAACGAATATAGAACCTGAAACTTTACCAAAACCATGGGTAAAATGGAGCTACCAGCCTGTGCGCGCAGAAGATGTCCCAGCGGCCTTTATGCGCGCTTATGCTATGGCACTACAACCGCCAGCGGGCCCCGTATTTTTGTCAATCCCACTGGATGATTGGGATAAGCCTGCATTGGCACAAGAAGCGGTTGTTCGGTCAGTCCCACAGCGTATCGGTTATGACCCTGCTCGATTACAAGAGTTTGCTACTGAGTTATCCAACGCAAAGAACCCAGTGCTGATTTATGGCTCCGCGATTGCTCGGGGTGAAGGGTGGGATATAGGCATTAAACTTGCTGAAAAATTAAATGCCCCTGTGTGGGCAGCGCCTGCTTCTGAGCGTCCGCCATTCCCTGAGACGCACCCTTTATATGCTGGTGGGCTGCCGTTTGCGACCAAGCCATTATCTGAAAAACTTGAAGGACATGACTTAGCCATTGTTATTGGTGCCCCAGTATTTAGATATTATCCTTATGTTGCAGGGAGTTATATTCCAGAAGGGTTACGGTTATTGCATATTACGGATGACCCAATCGAAGTCGGTAGAGCCCCGGTTGGTGATAGCTTATTAAGTGATGCGGTGCTTGCGCTTGAAGGGTTAATCAACTTAGTTGCACCGCGTGTCGCATCAAAAAATGTGGTGAAACAACCCCATGGTATGGCGCCACACCCTGCGGCACCAGAACAAACGATCCAGAGCTCAACATTGAGCGCAACACAGTTATTTCGCGCGTTAAGGGAAGTTTCACCTAAAGAAACTGTCTTAGTGGAAGAGTCCCCATCAAACCTTGGAGAACTTCACCGTGAGTGGCCGATTGAATTCCCTGACTCATTTTATACATTTGCAAGTGGTTCATTAGGTTGGAATTTACCGGCAAGTGTAGGGATTGCATTGGCTGAGAGGGACAGTGGGCGTCATCGCCCAGTGATGGCCATTATTGGTGATGGCTCCATGCAGTATTCGATTCAAGGTTTATGGAGTGCGGCGCAGCAGAATTTACCAATTGTATTTATTATTCCAAAGAACAATGAATATGCCATTTTAAAATC
Source organism: Providencia sp. UF-224 (assembly GCF_058245955.1). Taxonomy (NCBI): domain Bacteria; kingdom Pseudomonadati; phylum Pseudomonadota; class Gammaproteobacteria; order Enterobacterales; family Morganellaceae; genus Providencia; species Providencia sp. UF-224. The sequence continues at coordinate 46,692 of NZ_JBSICC010000010.1, forward strand.
CTTTGCGGTATTGGAAGAAACTCCGGGTGTGCCGGGGCTTGATATTCCAAATTTAGATATTGTGGCTTTAGGTAAAGGATACGGTTGTGCTGCGGTAAGAGCAGAAACAGTGGATGACGTGAAAAAAGCGTGTGAAGAGGCGTTTAAGCGTAATGGGCCAACGGTAATTGAAGTTCCTATTTTACCCTCAATTCCACCACTGATTTAATATTAGTGATTTTATTAAATAGCTCCTCGTTAGGGGCTATTTTTTTGCACGTTATTGTGTGTTTTGATGCTCTTTAAGTGCCATTAAAACGCCGTTTGCTCGATGTTTAAAGAATTAAAGACGAAATTATTTATACTGCATCACTGTTTGATTAATGAGGGAATAAAAATATGGAAAAAAAATCAATTAACCCTGCAACTGTCTTTAATTCTTTGCAGTATGGCTTTAGCCAAGCAATAGAAACAACCGGAACTCGCCAATTATTTTTATCGGGCCAAGTGGGCGTAAATGCTAATCAAGAAACGGTGTCTGGGGGAATTTATGAGCAAACGGTTCAGTCACTGGTGAATATCGAACATGTACTGCGTGAGGCAGGGGGCGATTTATCCAATGTGGTTGTTTTGCGTATTTACATCAAGGATGGGGCGAATAGCCACGAAGAACAATTAGACATCGCTAAGGCATTAAAAGAAAAATTTGGTGATGCGCCACCCGCTTCTTCATGGATTATCGTTACGGGGCTTTCACTGCCGGAGTGGTTAATCGAAATTGAAGCCCACGCAGTTTTAAATTAACTCAAATAAAATAGAAAAAGCCGATAATTAAATCGGCTTTTATATCTCAAGGTTTATTAGTGTTTAACGAGCGTCGAGAAGTAATAAACTAACGGAACCGCGAGGATCCACAAACTAATTGGAATTTCTTTCCACTGGCCTGCAACTGCTTTAATTAAAATATAAAATAACAGCCCGCCTGCGATACCTGTCCCGAAACTATTGGCAATTAACGTAATCATCACCATCATTAATACAGGCAATCCGTCAGTAAAATTAGCTAAATCGACTTTACGTAACCCACTGAACATATTTAAACCAATTAAAATCAATGCAGGTGCTGTCGCTTGCGCGGGGATCATTAACGCAATTGGGGTAAATAACAGCATCAATAAAAACATAATAGCAGCTGCTAAGGCTGTCATTCCTGTTTTACCGCCTGCTTCTGCGGCAGCAGATGACTCAATTAATGCCGTCGCAGCGGGGATCCCCACCCATGGTCCTAATGCCGCAGCAATGGAGTCGACAATAAACGGGCGGTTAATATTAGGCATGTTACCTTCTTCATCTAATAAACCCGCCTCACCGCCAACGGCCAATGTGGTACCCATTGTGGAAAAGAATTCGGCGGCAAAAAAGACAAATAAGAACGGTAAAAAGGCAATATTCAAGGCACCAATTAAATCCACTTGGCCTAATACTGGGGAAACGGAATGGGGCACGCCAATAAAGCTTTCAGGTAATTTTGTGACACCAAAAGGAATACCTAAAAGGGTGGCAAATAGGATAGCCCACAAAATACCACCGGGGATTTTGCGTGCTTGTAAGGCAATAGCGACAAAAAAGCCTGCCAGTGCGACGAGGGCGCCGGGAGATAAAAAATCCCCTAACATCAACGCATTTGTTTTTGGATTAGCAAGGACTAAGCCTGCATTGCGAAAGCCTAATATCGCGACAAATAAGCCGATTGATGCAGTTAATCCGAGTTTAATTGATTGCGGTACGGAGCGTGTCACAACCTCACGCAAGCCAAACTTAGTGAGCAGGAAAAATAAAATACCGGACCAACAAGCGATACCTAAACCGATTTGCCAATCAATGCCTTCACTGCCTGCAAGGGTGATACCCACTAAGACCGAACCGCCAATTCCCGGGCCGACAATAAAAGGTAAATTGGCATAGAAAGCCATTAATAAGCTCGCGATAACGAAGACAATAATCGTGCCCGTGGTTGCAGCGCCTTTATCCATTCCGCCCGCAGCAAGTAAGCCGGGGATGACGACTAAAAGGTAAGCGGCAGCCAAGAACCCCGTGATCCCCGCTAAACATTCAGTTTTGACTGAACTGCCGCGTTCACGCAAAGCAAAACGTTTTTCAAGCCAATTCCCTGATACTGGCTTATTCATTGAATTGTCAGCCATGAGTTGGCTCTCCTTTTATTATTTTAATTAAGTTATGCATGTTCATTACGGTGGATAACAGCATCAACAATTTGACGCGTTGTGCCATCAGTGAGCCCTAAATCGGTTAAATGCGGCCCTGCATTGCATGCAAGACAAGTGCCTTCAATTGCTTTAAATACACGGTAAGGTGGTTCCCAATCCGCAATTTCGCTGCTCAACTCACGGAGTTGGCGAAATTGTGCAGCAAGCTCGGGGGCTGGGAGGTCAGAGAGCATTCCCGCAATTGGCATCGCAACGTGAGCTAAGACTTTGCCATTTTGCACTAATGCCATACCGCCACCGCTTTCAATTAATAAATTGCATGCGATGGCCATATCTTGCGGGTCACGCCCTAATACAACAAGGTTATGAGAATCATGGGAGTAACTTGTTGCGATGGCACCACGAAGTTCCCCCCAACCTGCAAGGAGCGCGATTTGTGGCTCTGCTTCATGGCGTGCATGGCGGTGTTGGACACGAATAAAACTAAAGTTATCAGGAAGCTGGACAACACCATCATTAATTTTTACGTCAACTTCTCCCCATTGCGTAAAACGGGCGCCTTGAATATGGCGTAAACGTGCTGTACCGTTATTGATGCCATCAATTCTAAGCTTGCAATCATCAGCAGTGATCGGGGAAAGGCGCATTGTTTCACGAGGCGGCAAAACATCACTCGGTGAACTGATCGCGGTGAGTAACTTACCCTTTTCAGCAATTTTTTGGCCAGCGACATACACAGAATGGGCTTTTAATGATTGTAATGAATCAAAAGTCACCAAGTTGGCTTTTCGACCTGCGGCAATTAAACCTAAGTCATTACGTTGTAAACGGATTGCTCCATTCAATGTTGCAAAGCGCAGTGCGTCAGTCGCAGGCATACCGTGTTCAATCAATAAGTTAAGTAGCGCAATAATGCCGCCTTTTTCCAGTAGCATATCAGGTGGAACATCATCCGTGCACACGGTAATCTGTGAAGATAAATGAGGCAGTGATTTTAATGCAGTAACAATGTCGGGTAATAGGTAAGGGTGTGAACCACGAATTTCGAGAGTGAGCCCTGCACGTAATTTTTCGAGGGCATCTTCTGATGAGGTCAGCTCGTGATCGGATGTGACACCCGCTGCAAGGTAAGCTTGTAAATCCGCTCCTTTTAGTCCGCGTGCATGCCCTTCAATCAACTTCCCTGAGCGTAGCCCAGCTTCTAAAATCTCTTCCATCCGTTCACTGCCATGAAGAACACCAAACATGTCCATGACTTCAGCGACGCCATGGACTTCTGGCCAGCTCAACATTGTCGACATCTCCTCACCTTCGAAATCGGCACCTGACATTTCTAATCCGGGAGTGGAAGGCACAGAGGAGGGCGCGGCGACCATCACGTCCAGCGGTAAATTTCGACTGGCACCAATGGCATAGCGCACACCTTCAAGGCCTAATACATTCGCAAGCTCATGGGGATCCCAAAAGACAGTTGTTGTGCCTTGCGTTAAGACAATTTCGGCATAGCGTATCGGTGGTAAATGGGAGCTCTCTAAGTGTACGTGTGTATCAATCAGTCCCGGGGAGATAAAGTAGCCTGATAAATCATGGGTTTCCTTTGCATCTGTGCGTGTTCCCGTTGGGTGAACGCTAGCAATAAGGTTACCCGTGATGCCAATATCCGCAGGGCGAATTTCACCCGTGACCATATCAATGATATTGGCATTGGTGAGTAAAAGGTCAAAAGGAATATCCCCTTTTGCAGATTGAACGACGTGACGTCGGCTTTGCTCTTTTTTGCACATAAGACACCATCTCTACAAGTTATGACAGTTACTTTATGAGCAACGCAAACGTTTGCCAAGATGATAAAATTTATCAGATCATAAGAACAGGTTATAATGTGGTGAATACTTCAGGAATATTTAATCAATTTAATAATAGGCCGCTATGACTGAACCTTGGCAACGCTTGCCTGCGCTCACGCTTAAGCAACTTCAATATTTTGTCACTTTGGCAAAATTACGTCATTTCACGGAAACGGCAAGCCGTTTAGCGGTCAGTCAGCCTGCATTAAGTAGCGCGATACGGCAAATCGAGTCTGTTTTAGGTGGAAAGCTGATTAACCGAACGGCCTCATCCGTTTCTTTAACAGAATTAGGGGCGGCTATTTTGCCCCATGCTCAACAGATATTGAGTGTTTCACATCGTGCATTTAGTGAAATTCAAAAAATTATCGAAGAGGGGGGCGATGGCACATTGCGAATTGGCCTTGTCCCTTCGGTGAGCTCATTGTTGTTTCCTGCGGTGCCTGAATTATTAAGCCAACACTTTCCAAGGCTAAAGATTGAATTTTATGATCAAACCAATGATTCGTTAGTCAATAAATTGGTTAATCATGAAATTGACTTTGGGGTCGGTGTTATTGATAGCTTTGTGCCTCAAGACTTACGTATTTTCCCTCTGCAAGATGACCCATTTGTGGCGGTTATTCATTGTGATGATGCATTGGCTAATAATGAGTTTCACCTACCTTGGAAATTACTTAACGGTCGCGATATTGCCGTTTTTTCAAAAGGAAATATTCAGCGATTGGTGACGGCAACCATTGAAAGTCATCGATTAAAACTGAACCCACGTTACCAAGTGGATTACATTGAAACACTGTACGGTTTAGTACGATCAAAATTAGCAATTGCGATTTTACCCCAACTGTATACAGCTCATTTATGCGATCCTGAACTAAAAGTATTGCAACTTCAACAACCTGAGCTTGCTCGAACTGTCGCTTTAATTCGTAATAATTCAGCGTCAACACCGATGATAGAGTCTATTTTTCAGATACTTTTGACTGCACTTAAGGGCAAAAAAGGGTAACGAAATCGTTATGCTTTTTTATCGAGTGTAACTCTATTGATTATTATAAAAATATGGCTAAGTACTTACCTAAGATTAAAGCATTTATCGTAAAGTATTTTTTATTCATTTAGATTTAAATTATTTAGATAAATAATTTTAAAATGCACTCTAGTAAATACTTACCTGTATAAAAATAACCAATTGATTTTAAATACATTACTAGAATGCTCAGTCTATTGAGAGTATTCAATGAAAACACTATTGAGATCCATCTGCTTAATGGCCACGTTGTTATTTCTTTCGGCATGTGATGACTTAGGGGTTAGTGGAAGTAAAGGTAAATTTCACTACAGCAACCCAAGTACGAGTAATATTTCATTTAAGGTTGATGGGAAAAAATATGAAGTGTTACCCAATGGAAATGGCGTGGTTATACTTTCGAGTGGGGTGCACCATTTAGAAAATGCTCAAGGTGAAATAACGGAGTTTATGGTTTTTGAAAATAACTCTGGAGGGATCCTTAATCCAAATCATTTTGTCTATTACACCTTATCTGAAGTCTATGCTGTAGATGGGAAAGCAGAGCGTTTTAAGCCTGCAAGTTACCCAATCACGATTAATGGCCATGATTTAGAATTGCCTATTCGCAGTACAAATGCTGTAATCATCGATACCAATTTATTTCGCTGTAGTTACCCAATTGGGGAGGACTTTCCTGATTCGATAACACTTTATGATGACAAGTCAGATGGCAATATTAAATCAAAATGTTTTGATCAACTTGAATTAATTAAGTATATGGCGAATGAATATGATCAAAACTTAATGCCTGCAACGTTAGATGATGAAGGTGTTAACTCCATCAATATGATATTTAATTATAATTTACCTAAAGCTGAATTTAATGATAACAATGTACAATTAAAGGCCCAGCAGCTTGTTGAGCTTACCGCACAACTGCAAAATACAGATAATGTAGATATCCATAAAGAACTAAATAAAGCGTTTCATCAGGCAACCATTGAGCTGGTTCATGAGCATGCTTCAAGTGCAGTAAATAATACGGTTGCAGAAAATGTGAAATATAATGATTTTATTCAGGAAGTGAATTTACTTAGGGGTAATGGCATCTGGATAAAAAAGGTGAATTAGATTCTATTGAAGTGTTTTTCTAATTACCTTAAATACTCAAAATTGAGGTAATTAAATTTGTGTGTTTTTAATTCAGAATATGCTTATTCAGTAAGCAGAGTAATCTTATGTGAAATAATGCCGTAAAACGAGACATTGGTAATGGCGATACTTATATTAACTTCACCAAGGAACTCGGCGATGAACCTTACTAAACAGTCTATTTTCACCGTCATATCAGCAGCATTTCTATTGTTTTTTTCTTCGATTTCAACAAGTAAAACGATCGTTGAAACCAAGGCAGATCCTGAAGTGCTAGATTTGGTCTTTATTTTAGATAAAAGCGGCTCAATGTCTGGCTTCGAGTCAGACACTATTGGTGGGTACAATAGTGTACTTGCCGAAAATAAAGATAAAAAATCACAAACATTTATTACAACTATTTTGTTTAATGACAAAACGAGCTTGCTGCATAATCGTGAACCGATTAGCAAAGTGTCTAACTTAACATTGAATGATTACCCTGTAGGTGGTTATACCGCATTATTAGATGCCATTGGCGAGGGTATCGAAAAAATGCGCGAAAATAGAAAAATCACCAAAAATAATAATGTGCTTTTTGTGATTATTACCGATGGTCAAGAAAATAGCAGTCGCAAATATTCATCATCTAAGATTAAAGCCATGATTAAGTCGGCAGAAACAGAAGACCAATGGGACTTTATTTTCTTAGGTGCCAATATTGATGCGATTTCAGAAGCTGAAAATATTGGTATTAAAAGTTCAAACGCAACAGGATATGTACAAGATGGCGAGGGGTACGATAAAGCGTATCGCGCTGTAAATAAAGCAGTCGAAGCGAAGCAAAAAGCTGCACCAATATCAGAGGATTGGAAACAGGAAGTTGAAGCAGATGTGAAGGAACGCAAAAAATAATAAGGTAACCAAGCCTAAAGGGAGCTCGTCAAGGATGAAGTTTCAGGGATGAGTTAGCTAAAGGAAGTAGGCTAACAGAAGATTGGATCAGTAAATGAAAGTGAAGTTGTAGACTAAAATGCCCTTAAGAACAGTTAATGTCTTGAGGGCATTTTTATTGAATAATCAATTAGTTTGCTTGTTTTAATGCATCAAACATTTTATTTGCAATGTTATCTTGTGGAGATTGCATGCCCGGTAAGACAAAATAATATCCCCCGCCAAATGGCTTGATATAGCGCTCAAGAGGTTCGCCATTTAAGCGTTTTTGAGTGTCGATAAAACCTGTTTTCAAGTTACTTTGGTAAGAAACAAAAATTAACCCCATATCCAAAGCACCAGCATCTGTTAGCCCTAAAGAATAACTGTAACTTCGGCGCCTTAATTTAGCAGTATGGCGCTCAGGATTACGAGGCTCGGCACGGCGCATGTGGGAGTCAAATAACACGCGATCACCATGAGGGTCTTTATCAAATGCAGGGTCGTCATGCTCTTGTTTCATACCCATTGGTGCACCTGTAGTTTTATGGCGACCAAAATCATTTTCTTGGTCTTCGAGTGGCGTCCTATCCCAAAACTCAAGGTTAAAACGTATCAAGCGTACGGCCTGATAAGTGCCACCATCACACCATGCAGGTTCTTTACTGCCTGAAACCCAAATTAATTCATTCATCAGCGCGGCATCATCGGCGGAGGCATTCCCTGTACCATCTTTGAAACCAAACAGGTTAATGGGGGTGCTGCGATTATCAATGTCACGAGAGGGCAAGAAGCCATCAATTTTCCAGAGTGGAAAGCTGTAAGGTGAAATATGACGCAAAATGTCTCTTAAGGCATAAATAACACTTTCTTGGCTGTTTGCGCAGATTTGCAACATGATATCGCCACCGCACCACTTTGCTTCTAAGCGATCATTCGGAAAACTGGTCATTTCTACGAGTTGTTTTGGCTTGATTTTGCCCAATCCAAAACGTGAATCAAATAAGCTATCCCCTAAAGCTACAGTGATAGTGAGTGAGTCAGGCTGTAGGTGAGTGCCAAGAATACCGGACTCAGCGGGAGGCATTTTATCATTTTCAGTTGATGGTGCCTGTTGAGGTTGAGTGAGGTAGGCGATGCGCTGTGATAAAAGCGAAAAAACAGTTTGTAGCTCATCTAACTTGGTTGTGGTGATATTGAAAGCAATAAAAGAGGCATTTTTTTGCTCAGGGGTTAATACCCCTGCTTGGTGCTGACCAAGGAAATTTATCGCTTTGTCATAATTTAATTGGCAGTTAGCGATTTGCTCTTTCGCTTTTAACGCCGGGGCTGCGAAAATGGCACTGCCAATTGCCAGTGCTTTTAACGCGGAACGGCGAGATAACCCGTTGGTGGGGTGTTGGCTTCTAAGTTTAGCTTGCATAAATTTATGCCTTAATATTTATAGTAAACATCAACATCTAGCTGGGCTCTTAATGTCGCTAAGATCTCAGCTTGTTGAGTTAATAAGGAATAGAGTGCCATTTTGTCTTTTTGTTGTAATTGGCTGTAAGGTTGATACAGGCCATTTGAAACTTGATAGGCCTGCACAATCTTATTCATTTTTTGGTCATTTTCTTTTATTTGGTCTAAGGTTTTAGGCTCAATAAAGGGGCTGATGACTTCAATGATTTCTTGAGAACCTTTCAGGTTCGCTGCAATATCAGTTAAATCCGACAAACTATAGATATTTTCTTTGCCGTCTAACTTTGTTTCAATGACCATTTCTACAAAATCAGCAGAGGCTTGAACTAATTTAGGAATTTCAATGGTTTCAGTCAAAACACGCTTTTGTAAGTCACGCCCTTTCAATAATAACTCTTCAGCAGGGACAAGCGCTTGCTGGACAGACTTTTGGTCAAATAATTGATATTCAACGAGATGGAAGCCTGTAAAACGGTAATCTTTTTCTTTGTCGAGAAAATAGTCAGCGCGTGGATTAATGGTTCTATCGGTATTACCGAATAACACAATAATCGGGCGGATTGTCTCATAATGCTGGTGGGCCGCAATATAGGCGGTTTGCGCTTTGGCTAAATCACCTTTCTTCAGGGACTGTTGTAACAGGTCTAACTCTGTAACCATTTCAGCCAATTCAGCATTAGCAAAATTCAGATAAGTTTGGATACTCGTTTGGTATTTTTCAGGGGTAGGAATATCCCCTTTAGCGACAATAATTTCATCCCCTGTTTGCACAGGGGAACGTAGCGCCTTACCTTGAACCGTGGTAGGTACAGTAATGGCAAGTATTAAACTAAAAAAAATCCATCTTGTATTATGCCTTAGCGAGCTGTGCATGTTTTTTGCTCCGTGCAAATAGTGGAATAACGATTAGCCAATAAAGGACAAAAGTGATTACACTTAACCAAATAGGCTGAGACCGATATGCGAAGAAGGATGAAATAAAGTTCCCTGCAATGCCTGAATCATCAAGTAAGGCCGTGGTATCCCATGCTGGATAGATTAAAAATTCAGGGATTGAATAATCATATTCAATTAATAAATTTGCGCTTTCCTCGACACCTTTAAGTAGCAAGGATAGAGCCAAAAATAACAGAATAACACCGGTCACTCGGAAGAATATTGCCCATGAAATAAGGCGGTTGGTGAGGAGGAATATATATAATGTTAAGCCTGCGATGGCTATACCCCCGCCTACCTCGATAAAAAATTCAGACGCATTTGCCGATGTTAGCGACATAATGAAGCTGGAGAGGAACACCACGATTTCGCTTCCTTCGCGAGCGATAGCAATGGCGATGATCAGTGCGGCTCCCCACCAATTATGGTGTGCAGCATTGCGGTTAATACCCGACTCTATTTCTGATTTCATCGAGCTGCCGTGTTTGTTCATCCAATATACCATTTGGACGATTAATATACAGGCAAGCAATTCCATGAAAATCATGAATAATGATTGGCCTGTATCATCAAGAACATTAAACACGCCATAGATAAGCAGGGCGAGTAAGATAGAGGTGATAACACCAAGCGCAACACCACCCCATAGAAATTTCATGCCATTACGCGCATCTGGGTGGCGTTTTATCCACGCATAGATAATCCCGATAACCAGTAGTGCCTCAAAACTTTCTCGCCAGACAACAAATAGAACTTGTCCCATATTTAACTCTTCTATTTAGCTACAATTTCGCCTTTAGGGCTAGAAAGATGGAAATCATCAAAGAAGGTATAGGTACCTGGTTTGAGAGGTGCAATGACAACTACAGAGCTGGCTCCCGGCGCTAACACTTTTTCTTTACGCAGTTGGATGCTTTCAAATTCGGCGGGTTCAGTCCCTGTATTGGTAATTTTAATTCTAATGATTGTTTTAGCGGGAACTTCAAGTACTCGCGGAATTAAATCGCCATTTTTCATTTCTAATTCAACGGTGTATTTTTCCGCCGCAAAAACAGATTGAGGTAAGAAAGCACAGGTGAAAACCAATAAAAAGCTCAGTAATATTTTCATTTTGGCTCAAGTCGTCCATTTATCAGCGCAAACAGAAAAGGGGCTTGTAGTGGGTTAGTATTGCCACAAAGCCCTTAACTCACATTAGATAAAACTAGTAGCTTCCTTTACGCCCTACACCTGCGTAGTCAAAGTCCCAAGAAACTTCAAACGGTTGGAACCAAGGTGCAACACCCGTTTCTTTATCAATGTGACGACCAAAGGCAACATCTTTATTATGTGAAGGTGGGTAAATTTTATAGGTCACACGATATTTACCATTACCATCTAACTTGATGTTTTCCCCATAATGAGGACCATCACTAGCTACCATAGGCATGAAAGTGCCTGTTTGAGTTTGTGGTTTATCGCCTAATTTCGTTACGGAGTATTCGATAGTGAGGTAAGGGATCCAATCGCCTTCCGCGAAGCCATTTGGATTATCCTCAACGGCATGGATGTCGGCTTCTAAGTGGACATCGGCTTTATCTGCCGCTAAGTGGGCCATCTTATGATGCCCTTCTTCAGTATCCATTGTAATGGGTTGTAAATAAACTCCTTGGATTTCCATTCCATTTTTAATGACTGGGTGGCCAAGCGGATATTCTTGAGAAAATGCAGAAATTGAAAACAACGCGAGACCCGAAACAGCAGCTTTGTAGGCGAGTTTCATTATTACGTCCTTACCATTATTTAAGTTAGAGTTGTAATGATAATCATTACTATTGCAGAATTACAAGAGGGTATTTCCGATAAGTCGTATTTTAAATATACGAACTGACTATTTTTTAATAAAAATCTAGGTGTTAGATAAAGTTATTATTCTTTAAAAAATAACTTTGCGCAGAATGTGCACTGTGAAGCGGTTTATTATTTATGACATGATATATTTCATTAAAGGAAATTATTTTACTGAGAAATCTGTTGATAAATAAAGGTGTTGCAAATGCAAAAACGTTATCTTGATTGTTCAGCTTCAGAGATTACAAATTTAAGTAAAAAGAATCTGTTGGAAGCAATAAAAGCCAGTGAAGGGCGATTACTTGTTTCTGAAACCATTGGAACTATACAGCCTGTGTTAATGACGGTAACGAATGCAGAACTTGCGGCCAGCCAAGGTGCGGATATTTTGCTGTTAAATGTTTTCGATGTTAATCAGCCAATTATGCAAGGTTTACCACAAGGGATCGCACCAGAAGAGATTATCCGTACATTGAAACATTTAACAGGGCGAGCAATAGGCGTTAATTTAGAACCTGTCCCTGCGGGGTTTAATAACCCAACACAAGATGCGCAGTGGAAAATGTCTGAAGGGCGTTTAGCCACTGTCAAAAATGCAATGAAATTAAAAGAAATGGGCGTGGATATTATTGTTCTGACGGGGAATCCGGGCAATGGTGTGACCAACCAAGAAATTAATCAAAGTTTAAAAGAATTAAAAGCGGTTGTAGGTAATGATGTCATTTTGATTACAGGAAAAATGCATGCTGCAGGTGTGTTAAATGCTTCAGCGGAACAGCTTATTACTGAGGATGATATTCGCGCATTTATTGCCAGTGGTGCAGATATTATCTTGTTACCTGCACCTGGTACGGTTCCAGGAATTTCGTTGGAGTTTGTCCAAAAAATGGTGAGCTATTGTCATTCCCAAGGGGTGATGACAATGACGGCGATTGGCACCTCACAAGAAGGTGCGGATATACAGACTATCCGCCAAATTGCCCTGATGTGCAAAATGGCAGGCACTGATTTGCATCATATTGGTGACTCTGGGTATAACGGAATTGCCTTGCCTGAAAATATTTTGAATTATGGCATCGTCATTCGTGGTGTACGCCATACTTACGCACGAATTGCGCGCTCGATTAACCGCTAGATCCCTTTTTATTTCCGAGCAAATAAATGCTTATTTTTTTGCTCGGAAAATCATTTTTATCGACAAAAATTTATACAATTCCCGCAATTCTTCAGGTAAAATTTCGCCCATTTTTTAAAACAATAAAAGAAGTGAGTTATGTCGCAAAATACTAATCCGGTGCCAAAAATTGGCTTCGTTTCACTCGGCTGCCCAAAAAATCTGGTGGACTCAGAACGTATCTTAACTGAACTACGTACTGATGGTTATCAAGTTGTTCCAAGCTACGATGATGCTGATTTGGTCATTGTAAACACCTGTGGTTTTATCGATAGCGCGGTACAAGAATCGTTAGAAGCGATTGGCGAAGCGTTAAACGAAAACGGTAAAGTCATTGTGACAGGATGCCTTGGTGCAAAAGAGAATCAAATTCGTGAAGTTCATCCGAAAGTTTTGGAAATTACGGGGCCACACAGTTATGAGCAAGTGTTAAGCCATGTTCATCATTATGTTCCAAAACCTGAACATGACCCTTTCTTTAGTTTAGTGCCAGAACAAGGCGTTAAGTTAACACCAAAACATTACGCTTATTTAAAAATATCAGAGGGTTGTAACCATCGTTGTACCTTCTGCATTATCCCTTCGATGCGGGGTGATTTGGATAGTCGCCCAATCGGCGATGTGTTAAATGAAGCGAAACGTTTAGTGGCTTCTGGCGTAAAGGAACTCTTGGTTATTTCACAAGATACCTCTGCTTATGGTGTAGACGTTAAGCATCGCACGGGTTTTTGGGATGGTCAACCAGTAAAAACAAGCATGGTTGGTTTATGTGAGCAACTCGCTTCTATGGGGGTTTGGGTGCGTTTACATTATGTCTATCCTTATCCACATGTGGATGATGTTATTCCACTTATGGCAGAAGGTAAGGTTTTACCTTATTTAGACATTCCTTTGCAGCACGCAAGTCCAAAAATTTTAAAACTGATGAAACGCCCTGGGGCGGTGGAAAGGACGTTAGAGCGTATTAAGCGTTGGCGTGAAATTTGCCCTGAGTTAACACTGCGTTCTACCTTTATTGTGGGCTTTCCAGGTGAAACAGAAGAAGATTTCCAAATGTTGCTCGATTTCTTGACTGAGGCGAAATTGGATCGTGTAGGTTGTTTCAAATATAGCCCAGTGGAAGGCGCAAAAGCGAATGAGCTTGCAGATCAAGTTCCAGAAGACGTCAAAGAAGAACGTTATCATCGCTTTATGCAATTACAACAGCAAATTTCAACCCAACGACTGCAAGATAAAATCGGTCATAAAATTCTTGTTATTATTGATGAGGTTGATGACGAAGGTGCTGTGGGCCGCAGCATGGCGGATGCACCTGAAATTGACGGCATGGTGTATTTAAACGGTGAATTTGAGGTAAAAGCAGGGGATATCGTTAAAGTGACGGTTGAGCACGCCGATGAATATGATTTGTGGGGTTCTCTCGTTACCGAGTAATAAATAAGCACGCGTTATATCTTTTAGAGGCTACTTATTGTTTAATAAGTAGCCTCTTTTGGTTTCATTTTGAAAAGGTTTTCTGTTTTTATGCTTGAAACTGACGTAGATCAAACAATGAAAATCTATCAATAAATAAATTGATCTGGGATATAAAAATTAAATGACAACTTGACATAATCAGACAACTCTTATCGAAGAATAAGGATAATTATGTCGGCTCATTTATTATTTCCTACTACACCAATAAAAGAAAACACAGCTTATTTAGATGATAATGAGCTTCCCATTTCGTTAATCCGCGATACGATTTTAGCGGGGTTAGCAACACTTCATGATCTTAATGGTGATATTACCTTACTGAGTGTTCAAGGTGAGACACTATGGTTAAGTCAAAATGCACAAGACAATTTTGCTATAGCAAATTTTTTATTAGGCGAAATGAGTCCAAACGCTCAGGAACGGCTTTTTTCCGATCCTATCGAGTTGCATGGTAAATTTTATTATTTGGCGCCAGTATACTCATCATTCGGTGAATTACTGCTGATAGTGGCTTTATCAACCTCTGATATTCACAGCAATATTTTGCTCGCGCTTCTTCAAGCATTGGCTAGAGAGGCCAGCGAAAAGTTGAAGCTGCAATCTTATCTACAGCCACCAGTTTTGAGCAAACTTGAGGGCTCCTGTATTGCTGATATGAATATCCAGTCAGTTGAAAAAGCGCTTATCATTGAAGTAGCAAGAACCTGTAGAGGTAAAATTCAGCAAATGCACCAGATTTTGAACATGGGAAGAACAACTCTATGGCGAAAAATAAAACAATATGAGATTAATATTAAAGAATATAAGTAATAAAATTTGATATTTTTGGTGTGGCGAATGTAAAAAAAACGCTTCAGCGTATTTTTAGATGAAAATGTGTCATTTAAAATAGCTGAAGCATAAAAGGCTGACTAACATTTACTGCAAAGAACTGCCACAAGTGGCTATATTGAGATAAAGAGCAATGAAAAAGAGTGTACATTATCTTTCAATATTGCTTGCCAGTATGTTAATCGCAGCCTTAATTTTTTAGTTTAAGAGGGAGGATTTCAAAATAATGTATGGGGGTAGTGATACTTAGATTTTTACCATTGAGTACCTGACGGGGTTATACGGTATAAAAACATTACTCTATTTAACATAGTAAATAAACAATGTGATTATTACAACTGTAACCATTAATTAACTTAAGTACGTTTTATGCAATGATTGTGTAATTATAATAATTCTTATTTATGAAAATAAATGGGTATTGTGAAACTGATAGCACATTAACCTATAATTATCTAAATTCTTATGTATTAATATCTTTATGACAATTGAATATCTGACGGTTTAAAATTAAACCATCAGATATAATGACTGCTAAGTTGTGAAAACATGTAATATATATTACATATTCTTTGAATAGGTATTAATATAATCGTATTCTTGAATAAGTTGTGGGAGTGATTTTATACCTAGTTTTGTATAAATATTCGAGCGATGCACTTCAACAGTTCTCGGGGATAACGAAAGTTTTTCAGCGGTTTCTTTGCTTGTATTACCTTCTAGAATCATATCCATTATTTCCCTTTCCCTGACTGATAAACGCTCAAACTTATCAGATAGATAGGTATATTTTTTGTGGTTTTCATGTAAATCTAGGAATTGTTCTGTAGCGCTACCAATTGCATTAAGGATCTCAATATCTTTGAATGGATAAGGAAAAAAGTCATAAGCACCAGACTTAAAACTTTCTCTACAGAGGCTAACTGAAGGCTCCTCAGCAAGGACGATAAAAGGAACAATACCAAAAGTATTATTTATATTGGTTAATCGGCTAATACGATTTTCGTTATTGTTTAAAAATAATAAAATACATTCCCTCACATTACTTTCTGAAGGGTAAGTATAATTACTAATAAATGTATCTTCATTATTATAAAACTTAAACACGAAACCAAATGATTCCATCATTAATTTCAGTTTATTCTTAAAGACATTATCACTATCTATGATTACGTGAATGGTGTTATTCATCACCATACTCCTGTTGAACTGATTTGATATTCATATTAATTTGATAAAATAAGTAGATAAATATCGCTAAAAATAATTTTGGCAATAATGTTTTCTACAGAACGTTGTTTTTTTTATTAATGTATTACTGACCTTAATTTATATTAAAAGTATCATCTAGTTAAATTTAATATAAAAATGGAAACAATGGTTAAAGTTTGTGTCAATGCGTAAGAATCGATTAATCCAATGTAACAATTTAGGTGCTTTTACTTGTTTGACGAGTTTTTTTTGCCCGCAAATCAGATGGAAATTTTTATAATCTGGTTCAATAATATCTTAAATAGTCGGTCAAAAAAAGCCTGACTAGTATATTTTATACAATTTTGCTAAGTGAAAGTATCACGCACGGATTGTGTGAAGTTAAGGTGCTTTTTATGTCTGGCATGATAGAATTTAATTTCATCCACTGTGAACGAGTGAATATACTTAATGGCTTCTTTAAAAGATGTTGCTCAACTTGCTAACGTATCGTTAATGACAGTTTCTAGGGCAATAAATAGCCCTGAATTGTTAAAACCAGATACCTTGAAACAAGTACAAAAAGCAATTAACGAACTCAACTATGTTCCTGATTTTTCCGCGCGAAAAATTAGAGGGAAAAGTTCTAAGGTTTCAACGGTTGGTGTGTTGGCGTTGGATACAGCCACAACGCCTTTTTCTGTTGAAATTATCTTGTCTATTGAGCAAACTGCAAGGCAATATGGTTGGAATAGCTTTGTTGTTAATATAACATCCAGTGAAGATAGTGATAGAGCGGTTCGCCAGTTATTATCACAACGGCCTGATGGTATTATTTTTACTACCATGGGGCTAAGGGAGGTCATTATCCCTGAATCGTTACACCAAAGCTTTTTGGTCTTAGCGAATTGTATTGATCATAATAAGTCGTTTCCAGCCTATATTCCTGATGATTTTAATGGGCAATATAAAGCTGTCATCCGCTTAATTGCTAAAGGTTACCGAAAGCCATTATGTTTATACATACCAAAAGAAACATTAGCAGGAAAAATACGCCGAGAAGCTGTGGAAACAGCGTGGAAAAATTCAAGTTTATCTCTCGATGATTTAAAACAATATCACCTTGAGTTTGGCGATGAGCACTATATTGATATTGTAGCTATAATTGATTCTCATTTTGATAATGGAAAGCCTGATTTTGATGTCATTATCTGTGGGAATGACCGTGTGGCATTTTTAGCCTATCAAATTTTGTTAAGTAGAGGCTTACATATTCCAAATGATATTGCGGTACTCGGTTACGATAATATGATAGGGGTTGGTGATTTGTTTTACCCACCTTTGAGCACAGTAGTATTACCACATTATCAGATAGGGCAACAAGCTGCGCTACATATAATAGAAGAGCGCCAACGACAAGATACTCAATACGTGGCATGTGATCTTCTTGAGCGCAGCTCGTTTTAATCCTATTGAAAATAGCTCATTAATGTCGCTGTTTATCTAATTGCTTTTTTGAGTGGCCAGTAAGTGGCTTTTTTCAAGAAAGCAGTCTGGTTTATTGTAAATAATTGCAGTGCACTTTTTCCTATATCAGGATATATGCGGCAACTAAAATTAATTTCGCCATCATTAATAAAAATTTCTAGGCATGAATTGTCAATAAATGCCTGAATTTTTAGTAAGTTAGTTTTTGGCAACGGCACACTACGGCTATCACTAATGATATATTCAGGGTAGTGTCGCATTAAGGTTAATTGTCGGTTTTGGTTATCGATATAAAACTGCGCACCTGTTCCAATCCAAAAACCAAACTTTTCGGCTGAGGAGCTTTGTTCTAAATCCCAAATTAGTTCAATCTCACAAACAGAGGCATCTTCATTCAGCAAATATGTGGTGTTTTTAGGCAGGCAGGTTTGGGGGAAATGTTTGGCGGTTTGCCGTAATGTTTTTAATTCCTCAATGGGATTAGCAATAATTTTACCTTGATTAGATAACGTGAGTTCCCTAGGTACAGTAAAGCAGCCGGACCATCCATGTTGATTTGAAGGCATAGGGCTTTCCCACATATCCATCCAGGCAATAGCAATTCGGCGGCCATCTTTTGCTAAAAATGTTTGTGGTGCATAAAAATCCTGCCCAAAATCTAATTCAGTAAATTGTTGGGTAATTTGGTATGTGGAATTAGGGGACCAACGCCCAATTAAATAACCATTTTGATAGAGGTTCCGATATTGGCAATTTTTTGCTTTTTTTCCTTGAGGCGAAAATAAAGCGACAAATTGGTCTCCAAGGGGAAAAAAATCAGGGCATTCCCACATATAAACATCTTTATCATCAGTTTTAGCGAGCACTTGGTAATTGGGATCCCAATGGTATAAGTCTATTGAATTAAACAAGAGAATTTGCCCTTGATTCATTACATCTCGCGCTCCAACGACCATCCACCATTTATCATCTTGCCGCCATACTTTAGGGTCACGAAAATGCATATATCCTTCTGGGGCAGGAAGAATGATCCCTTTTTTTACGAAATGAATGCCATCATCACTAACGGCTAAGCACTGAGATTGTTGAATATTGTTATCATTACCTTCTTCTTCTAACCAAATATGCCCCGTGTAAAATAAATACAGTTTACCTTCGTGACTGACCGCAGAACCTGAGAAACAACCATCTCTGTCATACTCTTCACTTGGTGCAAGTGCTATCGGTTGGTGCTGCCAATGTACCATATCAGTACTTGTAGAATGACCCCAATGCATTGGCCCCCACATTGAACTGTATGGGTGATGTTGATAAAAAGCATGGTATAGACCTTGATGATAAATCAAGCCGTTAGGGTCGTTCATCCAACCTGCTTGAGGTGCTAAATGGTAGTGCGGATAAAATTGGGTATTTATCAATTTTGCATTATTTTCAATGAGTTGATTTGCTTTTTTGATGTTTTTTTCCATGATGGCTCCTCAATCTTTTTCGTGAACAAATCGGAAATGGATAAACGGGGATCGATAATACGTGCGTTTTGTAGACGATCTCTTTATACTCTTTATGTTAACGTTAACAATGAGAGTTTACTAGCTTAAATTTTTTTGATTTAGAAATTAAGGGGAAAAAAATGAAAATCTGGGCACTGGGTGATGCAGTTGTTGATTTGATCCCATTACATAATATGCAATATCAAGCTTGTGCAGGCGGTGCGCCTGTAAATGTCGCGGCTGGTGTTGCTCGGCTCGGCTGCCAAAGTGGGTTTATCGGTAGGGTCGGTGAAGATGCATTTGGCCATTTTATGCAAAAAAGCTTATTTGACCTTGGTGTTGATACGCAATCAGTGGAGTTTGATGAACATTATCGAACTAGCACAGTATTAGTCTCGTTGCATGAAAATGGTGAGCGAGAATTTGCTTTTTTAGTTTCCCCTTCAGCTGATCAATTTTTAAGTTCTAGAAATTTACCTAAATTTGGTCGAGATATTTTGCATTTTTGTTCGTTAGCGCTTGTGCACCCAATTTGTCGAGCTTCGCTAACGGAAGGTGTAATTCAAATCAAGCAAGCGGGGGGGTTGTTAAGCTTTGATGTGAATATTCGCCCACAAATGTGGGAAGACCATGAGGAAATGCGCCAAGTTGTTGATACCTTTGCGAGACAAGCGGATATTTTAAAGCTTTCTGATGATGAATTACTTTGGTTAACAGGTGAAAGCTCATTTGATAAAGCCATTGAGAAATTACAAGATTATCCAGCGCAGTTAAAAGTTGTTACTCAAGGCTCACAAGGGTGCTATGTCGTGACGCATGAGTTCCACATGGCGGTTAGTGCTTATTTGGTTGAAAGTGTTGATACGACTGGAGCAGGGGATGCATTTATGGCTGGCTTACTTGCTGCGATTGAAAAATTTGGCATGGTAAATACGAAAGAAGAATTGATGACAATTATTTCTCAGGCTGCGGCGTGTGGGGCATTAGCTACAACCAAAAAAGGCGCGATTGCAGCAGCACCAACTCCACAAGAACTTGTTGAGTTCTTGCAGCTTCAGCCACCACTACATCAAAAAACGGTATTTTAATGCAAAGAATTCGCGTGCAAATAATAAGTGGTTGGGTCTGCCGCTTTTTATTTGCACATAATCTGGAATGAATCGATATAGAATAGGGGGCAGCGACATTTGATTTTCTTAAAATTGGCGTATGATGTGATGCTAATTTTACTTTATTAGACTTTCTTGTAGGTTAGATTATGTTTCTGCGTTCAGGAGTGGCTTTAGCTATTTTTTCCTATATTTTATGGGGGATAACGCCTTTATTCTATCGTTTACTCCCTGAGGCTGAGCCGCTAGAGCTTCTCGCAGAGCGCCTTATTTGGTCTATACCATTATTGTTTTTAATCCGCTTAGTCATTAAAAATAAATCAACGTGGAAACAAATTTGGGCGGATAAAAAATCAATCATTCTTTGTCTTTTTAGTTCGTCTGTAATGGCTATTTCATGGACGACATTCACATATGCACTGACTCATGGACAAGTGCTAGCCGCAAGTTTAGGTTATTTCATTAACCCATTATTTTCTATTTTATTGGGGGTTGTTTTTTTACGTGAAAGGTTAGTTTTTGCGGAAAAAATGGCCGTCACATTTATTTTGGCTGGGGTGGGGTATCAAATCTGGCAGTATGGTGAATTCCCAATTTTAGCATTAGTGATGGGAAGCGCCTTTGCTGTATATGGATTGATCCGTAAGTTTATTCGGTTTGATGTTATTAGCTCATTGTTTTTAGAAGCATTATGGTTGTTACCTGTCGCTGTGGGGATTACTTGGTGGTTATCGTCAAAAGGGTTGAGCGCAGTGGAGGCGGGGGATTGGCAGCTTCGCGCTTTGTACATGCTAGCAGCGCCAGTGACGATTATTCCATTACTCTTCTTTACCGTAGCGATTAAGCGGACATCACTTACAGTTATTGGTCTGGCTCAGTATATAGAGCCAACAATTCAATTTTTACTCGCCGTATTCTTATTTAATGAGTTATTTGATTGGGTCAAAGGAATTAGTTTTTCATTAATCTGGATTGGTTTGCTATTTTGTATTTTGGCGTTATTGCATAAGCAATATACTCAGTTTTCCCAGAAAGAGCCTTTTATTACAGGGCGGGATGAAACTCCTCAGAATTAGAAAATATTTCATTTAATTTCAAAACGCTATGTATTTTATCATAGCCTTTTTATTTCCCGAATAGTAAAGGCAAACGTTTGCGTATATAATCTTCAGCACTATTTTCGCATAGAAGGTCATCAATCATGGAACAGCTAGGAACCGCACTTTGTGCATCTGCAACGAAAGTTATGTTACTGGGCGCGGGAGAGCTAGGTAAGGAAGTTGCCATTGAATGCCAACGCTTAGGAATCGAGGTGATTGCGGTAGACCGCTATGAAAGTGCACCTGCTATGCACATTGCTCATCGCAGCTATACCATAAATATGTTGGATAGCGAGGCATTGAAGCAACTCGTTGCCTTGGAAAAACCTGACTTTATTGTGCCTGAAATTGAAGCGATAGCGACAAAAACATTAGTTGAATTAGAAGATGCTGGGCAAAAGGTTGTGCCCTCAGCTAAAGCTGTTTTTTTAACAATGGACAGGGAAGGTATCCGTCGCCTTGCAGCTGAAACATTAGGTTTACCAACATCTGAATATCATTTCGTCGAAAATAAACCTGATTTTATTGAAGCTGCTGAAAAAATTGGTTTCCCATGTATCGTAAAGCCCGTCATGAGTTCATCAGGAAAAGGGCAAAGTGTTATTCGTTCAAATGCGGATTTAGAAAAAGCGTGGAATTATTCTCAAGAAGGGGGCCGTACAGGACAAGGCCGAGTTATTGTTGAGAAAATGGTTAACTTTGATTTCGAAATAACACTGTTAACGGTTAGTGCTGTCGATGGGATTCATTTTTGTGCTCCTGTAGGGCATCGCCAAGAAAAAGGTGATTACCGTGAATCTTGGCAGCCACAAATGATGAGCGAGAAAGCCTTGAGAAAGGCTCAAGATGTTGCAGCGAAAATTGTATCTGCGCTAGGGGGCTACGGCTTATTTGGGGTTGAATTATTTGTGTGTGGTGATGACATCATTTTTAATGAAGTTTCTCCACGCCCCCATGATACAGGAATGGTAACGCTGATTTCGCAAAACCTTTCTGAATTTGCTTTACATGTACGTGCATTCTTAGGTTTTCCAATTGGTCGAATTCGCCAATATGGGCCAAGTGCTTCAGCTGTTATTCTTCCTGAGCTTCACAGCCGAAATGTGGTGTTTTCTAATATTAAAGATGCACTAGGCTCTGATATTCAATTGCGTTTGTTTGGTAAACCTGAAATTGCAGGGACTCGGCGTTTAGGTGTTGCATTAGCCACTGCTGATTCGATTGAAACTGCGCTGGAAATGGCAAAAAAAGTGGCAGTGACAGTGACGGTATCTGGTTAGTTTTTCAGTATGAAAAAAGGGAATAGTTTCCTATTCCCTTTTCTTTCTGCTTATCTTTAATAAGAGTAATTTCTTCTATTGATCATCTTATTTACAGATGGCGCTTAATGCCCTTACAGGTGAGTCTTCTGTTACTGCAATCGATTCAAGTCCTGTATAGTTGATTGAACATTGGCCTGATTTATTACCCCATTTAATATCAATGCGGCCTGAGTCTGGTAATCCACTCATATAAAGCTGGCTATTAGAGCCTACAATCCCAGTATTGATATCCGCATCATTTTTATCATTAGAAACCAGAGTTGCGATTGCACCAAATGGTGGCATTTTACCTTCATGGCTGAGGTTAATAATGACCTGATAACCGATTTTTGTTTTAAATTGACGTTTAATGACCGCGCCTTCAGTAGGGTATACCATCATTGAAGTATCTTTAAAGGTCACATCATCAGGTAATGTATTTACGTTAACTGAGATTTGGTTTGCAGTATTACTCGATAACTGTGGAATAATAGCATTACCAAAGTAGTCAAACTTAGCACCTGAAGATAACGCAGTTCCCCTCGAACCATCGGCTGTAACAATCGCAATCGTATCCCCCATATTTGGTGATAATGAGATACCATTTGAGTGAGCGACAATTCCACCACTTAAACCCGTATTAATTGAACGGTTTGAGTCAGAATAGCTATAGCCAGCTGATACTGTTGAGGTATCGGCTGAGTAGGTCGCATTCAAACTCCCCCCATAATTATGATTGTTGTTGTCGTAGTTTTGGTATAAACCATAACTTAATTTACTATTTAGGGTATTACCCGTTAAACCTGCTTGGTGTCTTGTATTACCGTGATTATCATGAGTTATACCATAACGTGCACTCATAGCCTGAGCCATTTCGCTATTGCTTAACATACTCATAGGGACGGAGATATCAAAAGTAATTACACGGTTTTGAGGCCATGACTTATTCTCATTCTTAACACGGTCAATAGTATAACCGATGCTGTAAGAGATCCCTTCAAAGTTGTTATTGTAACTCAAGCCTAATGTAGTGTTAGAACGCTGGTTCCCCCAGTACGAATTTTTTGCTGCTCTAAGTGAAAGGGAACCATAAGAGTCAAATGATTGGTTAATTGATGTTTGGAAACTATAGCGCTCCCTCGAGCCAGTCCATGGTGCTAAACCATCTTTAATGTCATAGCCTGAAATATTATAGTCAGCAAAGGAATAGAAGTTTTCCGACGTAAAACGTAACGCTGTTAAGTCAAATGATGTTCCTGTGGAGAGCATACTTTTTGAATAACGGACGCGGTAAGATTGGCCTTTAAGATTTTTGTTTGAAAAACGCGCATCTGAGTGAGTAACGTCACCGGATAATGCACCTAAAACGCCCAAAGATAGTCCTATCCCGCCAACAAATGAATTATAACCATTAGCAACTAATACACCACCGTAGGTGGTAATATTATGCGGCAAACCGATACTAAATGAACCTAAAGTGAATGTTTTCTTTGCTGAATCAACGGAGATCCCACCATTATAGCGTCCCGCTGCGATTTCATAGTTATAAGATCCTGGACGCTCCATAATTGGCAGTGATGAATATACTTGTGTGAAAACAGTTTGTTTACCATTTTCCTCTTCAACTGTGATTTCCATATCCCCAGCTAAACCACTGGCAGGAATATCACGAATAACAAAGCGTCCCGGTGCAACAAAGGTCTGATATACAACACTACCATTCTGACGAACGGTCACTGTTGCATTAGAATTCGCAAAACCTTCAACAAGAGGGGCGAAACCTTGTAGACTATTTGGAGAAAGTCTTGGATTTGATTTTAAGCTTGCCCCTTTCATTGGAATGGCATCAAAAATATTTCCATCCGTTGAAACTTCACCAGCTCTTAACGTTGATTTAATTGCATTAATTGTTCGGTAAACATTTGTATTTGAAAAATCAGAGTTACTTGAGCTTGGCCCATTACTCATTTTATTTTGGTTATATAAGTAATTAGTTCTAAAGCGCCATGGACCAATATTGATCCCTGGGTTTAAATTGAGGAAAAATGAGTCTGACGTTGATGTTTTTGAGCCATTCTTACCTAGCTGACGATTTTGGTTATAGTTCATCACATAATTCATGACGAGTGCAGTTACACCATCATCACGTAGCTCAGGTGGAACATAACCAGAATAGTTTGGAACTAAAGCAATTTGTGGAATTGATAGACTAACCGTTAATATTTGCGGGTCGAATGTTGCCGTAGCATCTGTAATATAGTCAGATAAATTGGTAATTACTGCATCATCTGCGAGTGATTTAAATTTAGGCAAGACAGTGGTGTTCACACCAAAAGTTCTTAATTGAGCAACTGTAAAAGTGGGTACAACATTCCCATTTGATTGTTTTTCAAAAAGAATATGGTGCTCACCAGCAGACAGCATGTTAACTCTAATTGCAACATCATAAGTGCCAGGTGTTAGAGTGTTATTACTAGCAAAGTCATTTAAATCGATTTGTGATACGTCGATTCCACTACCATGCATTAATAAACCTGGGTCGAAATAGGATTCGGCATGTGCAAAAGATGGGGTCATTGCATAGCAACATGCAAAAACCTCTAATGCGATTATTTTTATTTTTATCCCTTTCACAACATCACCATTCTTCGTTTAGTTAATCAAGTTCCAAAAAAAGATTAATTTGATGATTCTTTATCAAGCCCCATCAAATACTCATTTGTAAATCGCCACTCAATTTTTCCAGTATTATTGTTCGGTAGCGTAATTTCTTTTGTTGAAAATGGGGGCAGTGTTATTTCTCTGTCGCCATTTTTAATGCTTGTACCTGCAACCTTTAAATACTCAAATGTGAAATAAAAAGGCGTCGGGTTTTCTAGTATCAATACATTATTTTTTCTTGTGACTTTGATATCTTTTGCTAACTTATCAGTTTTTAAGTCTTCAATTTTTTTAGGGCGGTAAAGCAATTTAAAATAGAAATTAGGTATGATATTTAACTGAACACTATTTTCTTTTTTGTTTTTATCTTCGCTAGGAATGCCTCTAATACCTATCCAAAAAATACTTTCTCTATCATCAGGGAGAGCCTCGTTGTTAACTTTGTTTCCTGTTCGGCGTATATTCCAAGATGTTTGTGTGTTTGCTTCCAGCATTTTTAATGGTGGCAAAATAACAAAAGGTACTATTTCGGATGCTTTATTTTCCTTAGGTAGTAATGATTCATGGTCAGTATTTGCTATCCAAGATTCCATTAGATAACTATTGTTGTTTCCATTTTTCAAATCAACACTAATCCCACCAGAATCACTTTCTTTATAGACATAGCGTTGAAGCGTAAAATCAAATCCTGTTGTATTATCTGCTAGTGTGGTATTTGAAAAGCATAAACCTAATAATAAAAACGAAAGAAATTTATTTTTGAGCATTTTTAGTACCGTTCAAAGTTATTGGGGTGGTTTTTGTTTCTCCACCATAATCATTAATGATACTCCATTCTATTTTTGATACTTTTTTGGTTGTTTTTATGTCAAAAGTAGAAAATGGTGGAACCATTGGCGCCCGGTCGCTGTTATAAGGCACTCCATCAATCCTTATATTTACTAAGGTGTAATAATAAGGTGACGGGTTTTTTATCGTAATGATGTTGTTAGCCTGTGTTGCTGTCAGTTTGTCAATATATTCATTGACATGCCCTTGAATTCCATTTGGGCGATAAAACATTTTTATGACTATTTTTGTGGATAAATTAAATGTTGTACCAACTTGGTTACTATTATCATTACTATTTTTTTGTTTTGTCTCAGGAATAAAATTAACCATAAGATAAAACAAAGATTCTCTATCGTTTGGTAAGTTACCTAATGATTGAGGAATAATTTTCAGTGCGTTATTTGATTTTTCTTTTAAGGTTACAATTGGCGGTATAACCGTAAAGTTCTCACTTGTTGCACTTTCTGTTTCGATATTGGTAAAGATTAAACTTTGGACTAGATATTTTTTATCCGCAGTATTATTCGCTGTAATACTTTGACTTTTGTCGTCTTGTTTAAAAATCACTCTTGAATGGTCAAGAGAAACTGCTGCAAAAGTGCTCTGTGAGGCTAATAAAGTTATCAATAAAGACTTAATAAACTTTTTCATATTCATTTCCACTGTATATTATTAATCGGCGTAATATCCAATAGTTAATTTAGCAGAAAAATCACCATCATTTGGTTCACAATCAGCTTCTGCACAACGCAATCTTGCTTCGATCATTTTTATATCACTTGTGCCTTGTATATTGTCCCAAAGTACTGAAGCTGCGCTTGGCTTTATTGAGCTACTCTCATTGACACTGACTACTCGATTGTTATCAAGTAACTGAACACCAATGACATCATTTGGGTTATCATTGAATATGTTATTGCGTCCAGCTAAAGTGTTTCCTGATGCAATATAGACAATCGCTGTATTTTGATCTGCAGTTGTGCAGTTTTTCAAACTAATGGGAAATTGTTTAACGACATTATCACTTTTTATGTCGCTAGTTGTGGTAATTCCAGATTGGTTACCGAATATAATTTCATTCTGGACATCTATTTCACACGTTTTTGATAAAAATAAAACAGAAAAATCATAGCGAACTGAATTACCATCATCTGCTGTAGACAGCGAAGATGCGGACATGATTAAAAAAGTCAGTAATGCCTGTTTTATTTTTTTCATGAACCTCAATCCTGATAATATTCAAAAGTGACCGCTGCATTTGAATCGCCTGGTGTTACATCACTATCTCGTTTAACAAGGCTAACTCTGTAATTAATTTCTATTGAATCGTTAGTTGTTGATGGAAACGTTGTAATGCTTTCATCATTAACCTGCTGACAATTTTGGTTGTTTTTATCGCAGGATTCAAGTAGAAAACCCGTTTTAGTTGTATCATTTAATCCAAAAAAAACGCCATTATCAAATTTAGTGGATGCTGCTGATTTAGATTTAATTTTAACAGTTCGTTCTGTTCCCGCAGGAAAATTTTTACACGCAATAGTATATGAAAAGCTTTCGGTACGAATAGGCTGTTTAATTGGCTTGCTATTAACATCTGATGCTACCAATATGCCGCTTTTATTAAAATCAATGTTTTTATCTAAATCGTTGTTATCATCAAATTCACAAGTCCCTTTGATAATTTTTGTTTTGAATTGCATTTGGCCATTTTGAGCTAAAAGTTGGCTAGAAAATACAGTAATACCCAAAACAAGTACTATTTTACTGAACAGTTCCATGGAACTCATCATATCCTCCAAGGTCATTAATGATAGCCCATTTGACAGAACCATTTTTATTTTGACTCGAGTAGTTCATTTCAGCAAAAGGTGCAATGACGTTATTTTGCTTATTTAGTTTTATAATTTTGTTATTAACATACAGGCCTGCTAAGTTAATATAATAAGGGGAGTCATTAACTAGCTTGACACCATTTGCTGTGCTCATTGTTTTTACACTACTAAAGGCGACAGATTGCTCCATAGAAAGATTGGCTGGGCGGTAGAAAATTTTAACCACATTTTCTAACCCTACTTTTACACCATCACTACCTTTATCTGACTCAGGTACATTTCTTGAGTGGAAATAGTACATAGACTCCCTATCTTTAGGGAATTTACTTGGTATCGCTTTTATTTTAATAATATTTTGTTGTTTAGGTGCGAGCTTAAAAATAGTTGGCGTTACAACAAAATAACCCTCTAATGCGGTTTTACTACTGAGCTGTTGTGTAATGAAGTTTGCAACTAAGTAAGACTTGTCATCTTCATTTCGAGCTGTTATTGAAGACGTATTGGTTTTTTCCTCAATGACAATACGTGTTTGGCTTAACCCAACACCAGCTTGAGATGCAAATGAAAAAGTCATTAATATAAAAGCTAAGGATTTTAATTTTATCATTTTTTATTTCCTTTATTGCAGGCAGTAAATTAATACTGCCTGCTCAACTAGCTAATTAACTAAAAGTAGTTATTAGTCGTATGCAACGCTGAACGTTACTGGAACATTTAATTGCTGTGCAGTAGCCTCAGTAGTTGTTGCGTACAGGCTTGCAATCATTGGAACGACGATGTCGCCAGTGCCGGTAATTTTCAGATCAGCGATTTCAGTTGCTTCATTCGGTGTCAGGTCAACTTTAGTGCCTTTAACTGCTTCTGCTTGTAATTTAACACCGATTTGTGATGCTTGAGCATCAGCAAACATATCAGAGTGACCCGTTAATACTTCACCAGAAGCTTGGATTGCGATAGAACCAGTTTGCTGATTGGTGCTGTCGTCGTAAGGTTTAGTACAGTTATTTAATACTAAAGAGAAGTTTTCACTTGAGATTGCAGCTGCAGTGCTCAGACCTTTAGTTTTATGTGTACCTAAGCTAATTAAATCTTTTGAAACACTAACGTCACAAGTTTCTGCAACTAAACGTGCGTTAAAGTTAACAGTTGCATCTTTAGCCGCGAAAGCTTGTGAAGAAAGAGCAACAACAGCTAAAGTACCGATGAAAGCAAGTTTATTTAATTTCATAATAATCATTCCTAAGTATGTGAGAGAACTAATCTTAATTTTTAAGGTTTATATCTTTTTTTTCATGCTATATATTAAGTTTTAATTAGTATTTTCAGAGTTTGAAAATTTATTATTTTATTGAAATAGGATAGAGGTAAATAATCTAGGTTATTTATTCTTTATTTATTTATAAAATAATTTTTTTATTAAAAACTTAATTTTTTGAATTTGGTCTGGCTATTTGCAAACTCTCGTTCGCTGTGTTCGTGAATAATATTAGTTGTACTCATATAAGTTGTCAAACTAGTGAAAAATAATTTTATTATACATTTTAATAGTTTTCAAAGTGTTATTTTTCATTAATATCAATGTATTGCGTTTTTTTGTGTTCCTATTGTTAAACTTTTCTGATGTATTCAGTTTTTTATTCTGATTAATATCATAAATGGCTGCATATAAAGTTAAATGTACTAACATTAATACTTATTCATGTTTTGTCTCTGTTTTTAACACTTGAGGTGGGTATTGAGGGCAAATGTTACGAATAAATAATAGGTGTGAGTAAAATACGTATAAATGAGGTGTTTTTAATATATTTATTAATATTATTGACTTTTTAACTCTGAAGTCTATTTAGATTTGTCGTTATTTAAGTTTAAATACTTAGGATGATTCTTAATTAAAATTGAAATTTGGTTGAGAATAATTTAATAATATTCCTAAGACAATTCTTATTCAATGCCAATATTTCTTTTTTTTCTTAGTTTCATTAGAGGCGCTCTTCTGTATATTGGTACTTTCATTTAAATAAAAGAAAGGTATATCATGAGCCAACTTACCATTCCTGATGTTGCTTTAGTTGATAACAGCGAACAACGAACTCCCCTCGTCTTAGTATTAGATTGTTCAGGTAGTATGCACGGTGAGCCGATTAACGAACTAAATGCTGGCCTGCAACTGCTCGAAAAAGAACTCAAAAACGATGTTATTGCCGCCAAGCGTGTACGGATACTGGTCATTCAATATGGTGGAAATGACCAATGCTCTCTTATTGGCGACTGGTGTGATGCTATGGATTTTACCGCCCCTATATTAGAAGCAAACGGTACGACCCCTACAGGGCAAGCGGTCATGGTTGCATTAGATGAAATTGAAGCTGAAAAACAACGTTTCCGCCAAGCTGGTGTGGCTTATACACGACCTTGGTTATTTTTAATGTCAGATGGGGCTCCGACAGATTTATGGGAAGAATCAGCTCAAGTTTGCCGTCAGGCGCAAAAAGATCAAAAAGTGGCGATGTTCCCTATTATGGTTGATGGGGCAAGTGCACAAGTTATGGGCGAATTTAGTATTGCAGGCCTAAATGGCGTGAAAAAGTTGCAAGGATTGCAATTTAAAGAACTGTTTTTATGGTTAAGTGCCAGTATGCAAGTGGTTTCCCAATCGACACCTGGTGGTCAAGCACAACTTCCTTCAACAGATAGCTGGTCAACAGTGTCGGTGTAATCTATGAGCTGGTCAATTTATTGCGCATCAGTTCAAGGGCGCTCTCATCAGGAAAATAATCAGCCTTGCCAAGACGCTTGGTCTGTAGAACATACTACAAATGGCTTAGCGGCTTGTGTGTGCGATGGTGCAGGCTCTGCTCGTTATAGCGATGTAGGTTCACGTTATGTTTCAAGGTTATTTGTTCAGCGGGTATCTGAATTTGGTGATGTTGACTATTTAACTATAGAAGAAATACGACCTGTTATTTTTCGCACACTGAGTACTATTCGCGAACAACTGCTTTCCCTTGCAAATGATAAGCAGGGGGAATTAAAGGATTTTGCGTGTACGCTCGTTGCTGCATGGGTTGGCAAACGCCAAGGTTTTCTTTTTCATTTAGGTGATGGCGCGGCCATCGCTTCTTACCAGCAAGATGGCCAGCTAATTGATACAGTTTCGGTGCCTGAAAATGGGGAATATGCTAACCAAACATGGTTTTTAACCTCAAATGATTGGCAGGAACATTTACGCATTACACCTATCACCGAAAAAATAGAGCGGGTCATTTTAATGTCTGATGGCGTACAACCTTTTGCCATGAATAAGAAATGCGATGCCCTCTACCTTCCTTTTATTGAGCCAGTTACTCGATTTTTGCAGCAAAATGATGAGCATACAGGTAGTGAAGCCTTAAAAGGGACACTTGATGATCCTCGAACGTATTCCATTACAGGGGATGATAAAACCTTATTCGTAGCATTTAGGGAAATGTAATGACGGGGGGAAATAAGATAAAACTTGTCGATGGGCAAGGGCAAGTTATCCTGCTGGGTAAATTAATTAAAAGTGGTGGGGCGGGGAGCGTTTACCATATTGCATCAGCGAAGGGGCAAGTTGCTAAGCTTTACCACGACAAAATTGATAAAACGTTATATCGCCGAAAAACATCGGCAATGTTAGCGTTAAAACCAAACTTACCACCGATTACTGACACTGCCATTCCTGTTATTCAACTGGCATGGCCGATTAGCCAACTATTTAACCAGAAGAAACAGTTTGTCGGCTTTACCATGCCTGAGTTGGATGTGAATGCATCCATTGAGCTTGAATATATCTTGCAAGAAAGACAGGCGAGAGCAAATAACTTACCCGTTGGGTTAGGCGCCAAAATCCAACTTGCAACCAATTTAGCCATATTGGTTGACGCCATTCACCAACAAAATCACTTTATTATTGATATGAAACCCGTGAATTTACGTTTTTATCGGGAAAGCTTATATGTATCAATGCTAGATTGCGATGGCTTTAGTATTCAAGGAAAACAAGAACGTTTTGCTGCGGGGCAATTTACGGTCGATTACCTCGCCCCTGAATTCCAAAATGCGAAAAGTGTGCCCCAATCGCAAGAATCCGAGCAAGACCGATTTGCTTTAGCGGTGATTTTATTTCAATTATTGAATTTTGGTATTCATCCATTCTCTGGTCGCCCTTTACATAACCAAGTACCAAATGATTTACCTAGCCGAATTGCAGGGAAATATTATGCGTATGGGGTAAAGGCGCATCAAGGTATTAGCCCTGTCCCAACCAGCGGGCATACTTTCTTACCCGATGATATTCGACAATTGTTTGATAAAGCGTTTAATGGTGCGCCAGACCAAAGGCCGAGCGCAGCGCAGTGGGTGCAGTGTTTACGCCCTTACGCGTTGCGTAGTCAGAAAAGGATGGTGGTATGCAGCAAAAATAATGAACACCAATATTTTTCTGGGTTGAAATGCGCTGCTTGTGAACGGGTTAAGCAATTAAAAGTTGCCAGCGAAGCGCTGCAAAAAACACGGCAACAGCAAAATATACAGAAAGTGCAGGTTAGAGGGCAAACTCAAACCCGTCGAGTTGTTCGCCCACAACCCATACCACCAATCACCTTTACACCGCCTGCGTGGTTTGCAGCCATCAAAAGGGTGCATATTTACACATTCCTTGCCATCGCTATTCCTTTATTGATGGCATTTATTGTTAGTAGTATTACGCAAAATATGAAACCGGAAACATTATCGCCTACGGCTTTTTATCAATATTGGGCGCAGGAGGCGTTTGAGTCTGATGTGGCGCTGAGTATTATCACGCTGGTTAGCATATTGGGTCTAAGCCTATTTTTCTGGGTGGGGCTCTTTTTACCCATCAAGTCAATTTTGACTAAGAAACCCTAAGGAGGGATGGCGTTGAAAATAAAACTAAGCCCACTCCTTCTGTTACCGTTGGCGTTCTTATTAGCGGTACCTGCGCTGCCTTTTTTCTTTGGCTATGGCGTGTTTATTGCGTTATTCGAACTGGGGGAACTCATTTGGCCAATTGCTTTAAATGTCAGCGATAACTTATTTCTTACCGTGATGTGGTTATTTGGGCTGGTGTTTATTATTGCCTTATCGATAGGTGCAGTTCGCTTTCAAGAGAGGCAGTATTGGGGCGCAGCGGTTATAACGTTGGCGGTATTTAGCATCACTACACTGTTAAATATCCCGTTAAGTGCCGAATCAAACCAACGTTGGCGGGCGCAAACACTCATTGAACAGCGTGATTGGCAGCTATTTCAGAATGAACAAAACACCGCAGTGAGTGGTGTGCTATCAGGGATCTTATATAACAATGAAGCTAATATAGAAATTGAAGAACGATACCATGAGTTGCAAGCACGTATTGATAAGATGGATAAACTGGCCGAATTGGCACCACAAAGCGTAGCAATGCGTGAAATCTGGCAACCTTTATTACAAGCGAATACGATGGTGCCAAATGATCAAATTAGCCAGTTAGAAAAGGCGAGCCAATATTTACCGCAAGATGGTGCGCTCGCCTTTGCTGTTGGCTTGCTTAAATTACGCCAAACCGACACAGCGGAAGAGAGCCTGACTTTTTTTATGCGTGCTATTGCAGCACAGCCGAATAACCCCACTTATTGGAAAGGTTTGGGGCTTGCGTATAGTTTAATAAAAAGCCAAGTTGATAATAGCGATGTAAATTTAAAGCACGCATATGCTGCACTTATTTTTGCACAATATCTGAACCTCAGTGATAAATGGTCAGAATCTCCCTCTCAATTATTTGATGCGCAAAGTACCGCAATGTTTGCGAAAGAAATCCAGCACCTTTCTGCCGCTGAACGTCAAAACTTTTTAATCTTACAAGCAAGAAGCAACATACAGGTATTAGATTGGTTTAGAGAACCTGCGGATGAGCAAACACAAATATTAGCAAAACAGCCATTATCCATTAAAGGGATATATGGGGTTGTTGAGCTATCCACGTACTATGACCTAAGTGATCCTCGTTACCCTGGGAAAATGACGATCAATACAGAGGGAACGGCCATTGTCCCTAGCTCTATTAACGAGGTGCGTTACCCTTCCGTTAAATATGATGTTGATAATGTTTCAGCAATCGTGGCCGTGGATGTGAATGAGGACGGTGCGCCTGGATTTACCTTAATCGACACCACCAGTGGCGTAAAAAAATACGATACCGCAGCTGAATTTGCGGTGAGCCAATTGCGCTTTGTACCCTCAAAGCAACCAGCTCGCCACCTTGTGAGTGTTGGCTTTAAAAGCACAGTGAAAAGCTTAGATGATTACGCGCAAGAAGTCGGGCTTTTAGTGGAAAGTGCCAGTAAGGCTTTAGCAAGGCATAATGAAAAATCATTTGGATATGTGCTTAAAAGGCTCCTGAACTATGTGAATAATACAGTTCCTGCTAAATATACCCGCAGCTCAAGTTCATCTTATGAATATTACCAGCAGCAGCAGGAGATCTCAAAAGAGATACGTGCAACGCTGCTACAAGCAGACAGCCGCACTAAGTCTAATGGTGAGGCGTGGGAAAGTAATACGCTAAGACTTCGCGCTTTATTGTTAAAGCACCCTAATAATATTGAAGTGCTGAGCACAACGGCAAGAATGGAATTAATGCACTTTAATGCCGCGCGAACTTTATTAACTGAAAATAAAGCATCTGCAATAAGAGATGGTTTTGTTGATGATGAGCAGCATTGGCGTGATTTACTGTTGAGTGCGCGGGGGCATTATCTGCAAATAATCACCATTAACCCAAACCGTATTGACGCGTGGTTTGCTTGGGGAGTGACAATGATAGATGAAGACCCTGAGCTGGCAGCAGGTGCATTTGCATTAATGCATTATAATGCGGATAAAAGTGTGGATCAGCGTCTGATGGCGGCGCAATCCCGTTTCTTTTTATTTGGTTTGCCCGATGAAACCAAAGAGCGGGTGAATATTATTAATGCACGTATGGCGCAGTTGTATAGTAAAGGTGAATTGCCCACATCAGCAACGGAGCAGGAGCGCCAAGCATTTGAAGAGCAAAAGGTATTGGCTGAAAACGTAATGCCAGCGGTGATACCATTTGCCTTAACCCCTCGCACTTCGCCTATGCGCAATGAAAACTTAGCTGACCCTGTAGCTGTGAGTGTTGATGCGGCCGCTTTTGGCATCCAAGAAAAGACATTACAACTGCCTGTTATTTCTCAGGAATCGATAGGTAAAATGCAAGGCGAAGCCATTTTGAAAATTGATGTACCAAAAGGGGGCGTGCCAAGTTCAGTGATGTTAGCACAACGCAGCGGTGTGGATTATTTCGATGATAGCTTAATTTCAGCTGCTTATCAGTGGCGGTTTAATTCAGCATCTCAAAATAAAGTGTTATTAATCCCAGTGATTTTTAACCAACCCAGTGACGCTTCGTTAAATTATCAGCCATAAAGGAATAGGGAATATGATGAACCAATATAAAATGGCAGGGATGCTTGCCATATTTTGCTCAACACCATTATTTGCACAAAATCTTGATCAACAATACAGCTTATGGGTTGACGACCAAAAAAGCCAAATTCGTTGTTTTGAAGCCGAATCATCTTTTCAATATTGCTTACGTGAGTCAGATGATGGCGAGTTAATTGTTGCTGATAAACATAACCAAGAAGTGTATCGAATTTATTATTTTGATAACTGGCCGGACGAAGCCCAAGAAGGGGTCTACCGCATTCGTAAGGGAGATAAAATTGGTTTTGCGGATGCCACGACAGGGAAGGTTGTTATTGAGGCAACCTATGATTGTGCTTACCCTTTTGAAGAGGGGAAGGCTAAAGTTGGCGTAGGGTGTAAGACGCAAACGGATGGCGAACACCGTTGGTGGGTTGGTGGGGATTGGACAACAATTACACGGCCATAAGGGTTCTACGTGCTTGGATACCCTTTTTAAGGGTATTTAAGGCGTTTTTTACGAAGTTTGTGATATTTATTTACAATTAAATCGACTTTAACCATATTATTTATATTACTTAACTTATTGAAAACCAGTTGTTATTGTTATGTAGATCACAGTTTTTACCCTGTTAAACCTTCCTCAAAACCATTCACGGCAAAATTCAAACCGCTTAATTCTGTATGGCACCGCTTAGCGCAACTTTAGTCATTTGCAGAGTGTAATTTCTTACCATAGACACCATGGCAGAGCTCAAATTTTCGATTTAACACAGTTCAACCACTGCCAATTAAAAAAACATCAATGACAAGCAGCGCTACGATGCTGCTAGCGTGATGGCAAATACAAAATCAATGGCATGTTCGTTTTACCTCAGAAGGGTGTTCTATGAACAAAAATGGTATTTTAAAGCACGTTCCGTGGATGATCCTTGGGATTATCGGCGCAATTTGTTTAGGGGTTGTTGCGCTAAGACGCGGCGAGCACATTAGTGCGCTGTGGATAGTCGTCGCATCCGTGGCGGTTTATCTTATTGCTTATCGTTACTACAGCTTATATATCGCGAAAAAAGTGATGAAGCTGGATGAAACTCGTGCAACTCCAGCTGTCATTAATAATGATGGCTTAAACTATGTTCCAACCAATAAAAACGTTCTGTTTGGTCACCACTTTGCGGCAATCGCAGGGGCGGGGCCATTAGTAGGACCTGTACTGGCAGCGCAAGTGGGGTATTTACCCGGTACGCTGTGGTTACTGGCGGGGGTTGTATTAGCCGGTGCGGTGCAAGACTTTATGGTGCTGTTTATTTCATCACGCCGTAATGGGGCATCATTAGGGGAAATCGTTAAAGAAGAGTTGGGCCCAATTCCGGGAACGCTCGCACTCTTTGGCTGTTTCCTGATTATGATCATTATCCTTGCGGTATTAGCACTTATTGTCGTCAAAGCCTTGGCAGAAAGCCCATGGGGTGTATTCACCGTGGTATCAACGGTACCAATTGCCTTGTTTATGGGGATATACATGCGATATCTCCGGCCGGGGCGTGTTGGTGAGGTTTCTGTCATCGGTATCGTGTTGCTGGTAGCATCGATTTGGTTCGGTGGCGTTATCGCTCACGACCCATACTGGGGCCCAGCACTGACATTTAAAGACACCACGATCACTTATGCTCTGGTTGGCTATGCATTTGTTTCTGCACTGTTACCTGTATGGTTGATCTTGGCGCCGCGTGATTATCTGGCAACCTTCTTGAAAATTGGGGTTATCGTTGGGTTAGCGATTGGTATCGTTATCCTGAACCCTGAATTAAAAATGCCTGCAGTAACGCAATTCGTTGATGGCTCAGGTCCAGTTTGGAAAGGCACGCTATTCCCATTCTTGTTCATTACCATTGCATGTGGTGCGGTATCAGGTTTCCATGCCTTAATTTCTTCGGGTACAACACCGAAATTATTAGCAAACGAAAAAGATGCACGTTACATCGGTTACGGTGCAATGCTAATGGAATCTTTCGTTGCGATTATGGCGCTGGTTGCTGCATCTATTATCGAGCCAGGCTTGTACTTCGCGATGAACACCCCGCCAGCAGCATTAGGTATTACAATGCCTAACTTGCATGAGCTGGGTGGCCCAGATGGTGCGGCTATCATGGCTCAACTGAAAGATGTTTCTGTTCACGCAGCGGCAACGGTCAGCTCATGGGGCTTCGTAATTTCACCTGAACAAATCATGCAAACGGCGAAAGACATCGGTGAACCGTCTGTTCTAAACCGTGCGGGTGGTGCGCCAACATTAGCAGTTGGTATCGCATTCGTATTCCACGAAATCATGCCTGCGGCAAATATGGGCTTCTGGTATCACTTTGGTATTCTGTTTGAAGCGTTATTTATCTTAACCGCATTGGATGCAGGAACCCGTTCTGGCCGCTTTATGCTGCAAGATTTACTGGGTAACTTCGTTCCATTCTTGAAGAAAACGGATTCACTGGTTGCGGGGATCATTGGTACGGCTGGTTGTGTCGGCTTATGGGGCTACTTACTGTATCAAGGCGTGGTTGACCCACTGGGCGGCGTTAAGAGCCTATGGCCACTGTTCGGTATCTCGAACCAAATGTTAGCCGCAGTTGCGTTAATCTTAAGTACAGTTGTCCTGATTAAGATGAAACGTAGCAAATACATCATGGTCACCGTGTTACCTGCAGTATGGTTATTGATTTGTACCACTTGGGCGTTAGGACTGAAATTATTCAGTGATAACCCGCAGCTTGAAGGCTTCCTGTACTTAGCGAAATCTTATAAAGAGAAGATTGCGGCAGGCGGTGCTGAGCTGACAGCGCAAGAAATCACTAACATGAATCACATTATCATCAACAACTACACCAATGCGGGTCTGAGTATCCTATTCTTAGTGGTTGTCTACGGTATCATTTTCTATGGTATCCGTGTGGGAATGAAAGCATACAAAAATCCAGAACGTACAGACAAAGAAACACCGTATGTGCCTGTACCGAAAGAGGGCGTGAAAGTTTCATCTTCACATTAGTGACCATTCGACACCACCGAGCCGCTAAGGTGGCTCGGTAACTGAACGGTAGCCCTACATT
This sequence comes from Providencia sp. UF-224, assembly GCF_058245955.1. Taxonomy (NCBI): domain Bacteria; kingdom Pseudomonadati; phylum Pseudomonadota; class Gammaproteobacteria; order Enterobacterales; family Morganellaceae; genus Providencia; species Providencia sp. UF-224. The sequence continues at coordinate 85,110 of NZ_JBSICC010000010.1, forward strand.
GTGTGCGCATGATGTAGGGCATTTGTATTTGGAGAGGCAGATGTTTGGTAATCTTGGAAAAACAGGCAAATACTTAGGGCAAGCAGCGCGTATGCTGATTGGCATTCCTGATTATGATACTTATGTCCAACACATGAGTGATAACCACCCTGATAAGCCCGTCATGACTTACAAAGAATTTTTTCGTGAAAGGCAAGATGCGCGATATGGTGGAAGTGGTAAAGGCGGGTTCCGCTGCTGTTAACAATGATTGCAGTAAAACAATGGTGCAAAGAGGATAATAATGAAACCAATTAATGTCACAATCCTAACCGGTTTTCTTGGTGCAGGTAAAACAACGCTCCTTAGCCATATTCTTCATGCAGAACATGGACATAAAATTGCAGTCATTGAAAATGAATTTGGTGAAGTTCCCATTGATAACGCCATTATTGGTGACAGAGCCACACAAATCACCACGTTGAGCAACGGGTGCATCTGTTGTTCGCGTTCCGCTGAATTAGAAAATGCGTTATTAGACTTATTAGATGGCCTCGACAGTGGCAAATTGGATTTTGACCGTTTAGTGATTGAATGCACTGGAATGGCAGACCCCGGCCCTATCACGCAAACATTTTTCTCCCATGATGTGTTATGCGAACGGTTTTTATTGGATGGCATCATTACGCTGGTGGATGCGGTTCATGCTGAAAAACAATTGAATGATTTTGCGATTGCTCAAGCACAAATCGGCTATGCAGACCGAATTTTATTAACAAAAACTGACATCAACCCAGATAACGACGCCCTGTTAGAACGATTGCAACGTATTAATGCCAGAGCGCCAATTTATCCGGTTATTCATGGCGATATTAACTTACAGCTTTTATTAGACATCGAAGGTTTTTTATTAGATTCACAACTGAAGGTGAATAAACCGACTTTCCGCTTTGCACCAAAACAGCAAAATGAAGTGGAGTCTATTGTTGTGGAGTTTGATTACCCTGTTGAATTAATGGAAGTTTCACAGGTAATGGAAGATTTACTGCTCGGTTTTGCTGATAATTTATTGCGTTACAAAGGCATTTTATCCATCAAAGATGAACCAAAACGTTTGTTATTCCAAGGGGTTCAACGCCTTTACAGTGCTGATTGGGATACGGATTGGCAAGACGGCGAAACCCGCCGCAGCGTATTAGTGTTTATCGGCGTGAAACTACCCGAAGAGATTATTCGCGAAAAATTCGCAGCCTTAGAAGTGAAATAGGTAGTCATTTAAAAGAGACAAGCCCTAGTCACATACACAAGGCAAGTATGTGACTAGGGTCGGCAAGTGTAGCCAACAACGCTACGTCGTTAAGGGCGAAGAATTAACGTGCTTTTGACGCCATAATCTCAATAATCTGCACATCAGTATGCCTCATCGACCCTGCGGCCAATGAACACAAATTGGCAATCGACTGGTCAACATCATCTGACACAATACCGTCCGAGCCTCTCACACAGCTATTATCTAAAGCCATCAGTACCGCTTTATAAGCCGCACTGGCGCTGGTGGAGACTTTCATCGCACAACTGTTTGATGCACCGTCACAAATCATCCCACTGACATCGCCAATCATACTGGAAATCGCCATTGCAACCACTTCATAGCGTGACTCCAATAACCATGCAATCCCTGCGGCGGCGCCCATCGCGGCGGTGGTTGCAGCACACAGCGCAGATAGTGCAGGTAATTGATTATGAATATAAATCGCCATTAGGTGGGATAACATCAATGCGCGAGCTAGTTGTTCTTCAGAGGATTGCAGGTAATCCGCCGTCACGACAACAGGCATGGTTGCGGCGATACCTTGGTTGCCAGAACCTGAGTTGCTCATCGCGGGTAAAACGGCCCCTCCCATACGAGCATCGGATGCGGCAGAGGTGCGGATCATAATTTCGGACATTAAGTCTTTCGATAATAAACCGCGGTCGCGCTGAGTTTGCAATGTTTTCCCGATATGTAAGCCATACACATTGCGCAAGCCTTCTTGGGAAAGGGCTTCATTTAGCTGGGCAGCTTCTAAAATAAAACGAATATCGCCTAATGGGGCTTCTGTCGCAAATTGGTAGACAGCCTTTGCGGTAACGGGGGGCAAGGGAATATCCGCAGCGCAATCAACGGGAGTATCGTCTAGAGATTTTCTTGATAAGGTATCAAACACCGTTTCATTATTATGAATTATCTTCACAATATTGGTGTGTGAACCTGTGATGATCACCGTCGCTGAACCTGTTTGGGTATATACCGTTGCTTCGGAATAGATAACGTCTTCGCAAGGGTGTTTGATATCAACAGTTACTAGGCCTTGCGCTAGCATTGTTTTACTCAAAGCAATCGCGTCAGTTGAAGCAGATTTAAGTACCTCTAAACCCGCATCTGCATCGCCGCCAACCGCACCTAAAGCGGCAGCGATAGGTAACCCTACCATGCCTGTACCCGGCACCGTGACGCCCATACCATTTTTCATCAGGTTAGGAGAGACAAAGGCACAAACGCGCGTGACGTCACCGTCAAGGAAGGACGCTGCTTTTGCTGCTGCGTAAGCCAATGAAATCGGCTCGGTACAACCTAAAGCTGGCTTAACTTCTTGTTTTACCGCATTGATAAAATATTGCCAAAGTAATGGTTGTGATTGCGCATGCATGGCAGGTCCCCTTAATGAAATCTTTTTTGATTTTATTATTTTAAACAACCCGTTGGAGAAAAACTTCACTAAGTTTGGGGATATACTTGTGCGAGAGAGAAAAAAAATCTCCAAAACTGGAGATAAAAATAAAATATTTTCGAGTTTGCGCTTCGTCACAAAAATCCTGCCTATAAAATAGCGCAGGACATTGTGATTGTTTTACGGGTTAGCTTTCCACATCGAGGCGTTTACTTTGCCATTTCCGTGAGCGCCAGCGCCATGCATTAGTCAAGCCGCGCAACCATTCATCGGCGAAGAAACCGAGCCAAATTCCCAGCAAGCCCATTTCCATTTTGATCCCTAAGAAATAGCCGAGGGGGATCGCCACGCCCCACATAAAGATAATAGCGGTGCATAATGGGAAGCGGGCATCTCCAGATGCACGTAACGCATTCACCATCACAATATTAATGGTACGCCCTGGCTCTAAAAATACCGAGAGTAAAAAGAGTGGTAATAAAAGCTCGATAATACCGTGGTCATCAGTGATGTTGTTAAGGATAGGGTCACGAAGCAACCAGAAAGCAATAACGACACCGATAGTGACATAAAAGCCCATTTTTAAGCTTTTAATTCCGCGAATATAGGCATCTTGGAAGCGTTTCGCACCAACCAAATGGCCAACCATGATCTCATTACCAATACTAACGGAAATACCGAATAACATGATAAAGAGTGATAATTGGAAATACAGGGTTTGTGCCGCAAGTGCTGTTTCGCCCATTAAACCAATAAAGGCAGATGCCGTCATAAAGTGTAAAATCCACACCAAGTTTTCCCCCGCAGAAGGTAAACCAATGTGTAAGATTTTACCGAGCATTTTACGTGACCAATGAATTAACATCATTGGGACAAACTTAATACGTAACCCGTAGAATAATAAGCAGAAAAGCAAAATTACAGCGACGACACGCCCAACGACAGTTGACCATGCCACACCTTCTAAACCATATTGTGGCAACCCGAAGAAGCCATAAAGTACAATGATATTGCCGACAACAGTAATCAGGTTGGCAATCAATGTTACCCACATGGCGGGTTGTGCTTTGCCATAAACCCGTAAGCAAGCCGCTAAAATAATGGAAATTGCTTCAGGAATTAAACAAATACCTAGAATACGTAAATAAGTATAACCATCCGCCATTAAATGGGATGGCATATTCATGATTTTTAGAATGGTATAGCCAAAGAATACCGCGACCAATGCACTGGAAAAACCAAGAATAAAGTTAAAGGCAATAGAGATATGAATCGCTTGGCTGGCTTTTTCACGGCGGCCTGCCCCTAAATATTGCGCGATAACAACGCTGCATCCCACACTGATAAAGTTAAAAATAGTAATAAAAAGATCAAAAACTTGGTTGCCCACCCCCATCGCAGCAAGGTAAGCCGTCGATACATGGCTAACCATGTAAGTGTTAATTAATAATGTGGCCAAATGCAGAAAAATATCGATAAAAATTGGCCAACTGAGCGAAAAGAGTGACCGCTCAGTCACATCAGACTGATGCATTGAGAACCTTTATATATTTATGAGAATTAAGAATAGTCGCTTGAACTGCGAATTCTACATGGAATTCATTAATGAAAATAGGGTTAAAATGCCCTCAATTTCGTAAAGTGAATGTTTTGTTTACTTTTAATTAATCTGTTAAATTTAATTTCGCTATAAATTATTTAATAAGCAACATCAGAACTGTATAGGAGTAAAAATGACAAAAATTAAAGCAGCAATAGTGGGATACGGGAATATCGGCCGTTATGCACTAGAAGCTGTTCTGGCCGCTGATGATTTTGAGCTTGTCGGAATTGTTCGTCGCAATACACAAGACATCCCTGCTGAACTTGCCTCGTACAAAGTCGTCGATGATATTGAAAAACTAGGGAAAGTGGATGTTGCACTCCTGTGCTCACCAACCCGTGCAATAGGCCCACTTGCGGCAAAAATTCTTGCATTAGGCATTAATACCGTTGATAGCTTTGATGTGCATTCAGATATTGTAGCGCTGAAAAGAAGCCTAAATGATGTTGCAAAACAACATAATAGCGTTGCTGTCGTCTCTGCAGGTTGGGATCCAGGTTCAGATTCTATCATGCGTACTTTAATGCTTGCGATGGCGCCAAAAGGGGTGACTTACACCAATTTTGGGCCAGGTATGAGCATGGGGCACAGTGTTGCGGCAAAAGCAATTGACGGCGTGAAAGATGCGTTATCAGTGACTATTCCATTAGGAACTGGTGTGCACCGTCGTATGGTATATATTGAATTAGATGCGGGGGCAAAATTTGATGATGTTGCTCAAGCGATTAAAGCGGATAGCTATTTTGCCTCTGATGAAACCCACATTCGTCAGGTCGATAGTATTGACGCATTAAAAGATGTTGGGCATGGTGTACACATGACGCACAAAGGTGTGTCGGGTGCGACACATAACCAATTGTTCGAGTATTCAATGCGTATCAATAACCCTGCGTTAACGTCACAATTTATGGTGTCAGCTGCACGCGCTTCAATGAAGCAGGCGGCGGGTGCTTATACAGTGATTGAAATCCCACCAGTGAATTTCCTGCAAGGTGATTTAGACACGTTGATTGCCAAACTCGTCTAATTACGCTTTTATTTGTGGCATGATCCCTTAAGGTCATGCCATCTTGTCGATATTTCTTACACTTTACCTTCGATTTACTTCGCCATTCGGATTTTGGCCACTGTTTATTTCTTTCGTTATCAAGTAGCTTATTAAAAAAGCACTATTGATAATGTGGAGTGATCTCATGGCGAAGCCGTCAGGGAATGAGCAATTAAAAGAACAACAAAATAAAAACCAAGGTTTTTTCCCAAAACAGCCTTCAGTAAAAAGTGTAAAAGAAAGTTCGCATTCTTTTAGTCTTATTCGTGCGTTTTCAAAGATAGTTAACTACGGTTTCTCTCTTTTTTATGTCGGTTTTATTTTATCTGTTTGGTTTTTCCCTGAGTACTACACGGTCGAAATTATTTATAACCTGACGTTAATTCTCATTTTTGAATTTATTTTAGTTCACTCTGGCGTCTTTATGGCGGTATTTCGTGATTGGCGAGTATTAACTTTATTTGCGCTTTTTTATGGTTTATTCGCGCTGGCAATTAATATGTCAGTCTTAGGGGACTCGCCGTTGATCCTGTATTTATATAGTGCGACAGTCGCGAACCGAATGTTATTTGGTTTAACCAGCCGCAGTGAACAAGAACGCAGTGAAAATATGGGCTATTCAGCGTTAATGGCACTCAATTTTATGTTCTGTATTTTCCTCGTATTGATTTTATCTTTCCTTGTGCCTTATGGCGGGTTAACACCTGAATATTTACGCTCTATTGATTATTACGCCAGTATTTCCACTGGCGGAGAGTTCCCGGACAGGCCTCATGTCGCTTTTGCGTTTGGAGTACTCTATTTTGGGTTACCTGTTTTTATGGCCTGTTTAATGAATTTCTTGTGCAAGGGGCACTCTATTTACCGAGAAAAAGGAAAGTAAGTTTGTGGCAAGGAAGATAAAAAACAAAAAAAATGCCAATAAGCGATCGGGATTATCCATCGTAAAAGGGAAACGCCATTTTATTGCATCAGATAAACCGCAAGGTGTTATGCACTTTCTACCTTCGTTGGTGGATCACGGCTTAACTGTTTTTTATATCGGTTTTTTATTGTCTTTGTGGTTTGCCCCTGATTGGTCGGGCGTTGAAGTGGTTTACAATATGGTATTGATCCTGCTATTTGAGTTTATTTTAGTGCATATGGGCACAATGATGGCGGTACTTCAGCGTGGTTTTTTCTTCATTTTTGTGGCCGCTATTTTAGGGGGCGTAGCCTATATTTTTCATACGACGCAAATTAACTCTTCCGCTATCCTTTATATTTATGCAGCGACATTAATTAATCGAATTATTATTGGGCGTCAACAAGGGAGTGAGTTTGATAGTTTTAATGCCTTCGATGAAGGGATTGCTAAATTACGTCATTATGTCGCGTGTTTTATTATTGCTGTGTTTTTAACGCGTTATTTGCCTGAAGGGGGGCTGACGGAGCAATACCTTGAAGATAATCACTATTATGGCGTATTAAAAATGACAGGGATGACGGAAAAACCGCTTATGATTATTCAATTCGGTGTCTTGTATTATTCCACGTCATTACTTTGGGTATTGTGGCGTTTTTTAAACCCCAAAAAGAAATAAAAAAAGCGCCTATCGAAATAGGCGCCCGGTGTTGGCAAAAAATAAAAAAATTAACGTGTTATTGATTTAAATTGCTGTGTAGTCTTTGTTAGTGCGACTTCGGTAGGCAAACGTTCCATTGAACTTGCGCCATAAAAACCATGGCAGTCAGGGCAGTTAGCTAAAATATATTCGGCATCTTCAGGGGTTGCGATAGGGCCGCCGTGGCACAGGACAATGACGTCATCACGCACTGCTTTAGCCGCTTTTGCCCATTCATTAATGAGTGGTACGCAATCTTTTAGTGTCAGTGCTGTTTCGGCACCAATATTCCCGCCCGTTGTTAAGCCCATATGTGGCACGATGATATCTGCACCAGCCTTGGTCATTGCAACTGCATCATCAGCGCTGAAAACATACGGTGTGGTTAACAGATCTTTTTCATGCGCCATGCGGATCATATCCACTTCTAGGCCATAACCCATTCCTGTCTCTTCCAGATTAGCGCGGAAGTTGCCATCAATCAGGCCTACCGTTGGGAAGTTTTGTACACCTGCAAAGCCCGTTGCTTTGATGTCATCTAAAAACTTATCAAATTGGCAGAATGGGTCGGTGCCATTTACACCTGCAAGAACAGGGGTTTGCTTAACGACAGGCAAAACTTCTTTTGCCATGTCCATGACGATCTCATTCGCATTGCCGTAAGCCAATAAGCCTGCTAGTGAGCCACGACCCGCCATACGGTAACGGCCGGAGTTATAGATAACGATTAAGTCAATGCCGCCAGCTTCTTCACACTTTGCCGATAAACCCGTACCTGCACCACCGCCGATAATAGGTTCTCCACGAGCAATCATGTCTCTGAATTTTTTTAATAACTCTGCGCGGTTATGTTTCATATTAACCTCTATTATTTGTTCAAAATTTCCTGGTGTAGCTGAATAACCTGTTCACAAAAATCATGGGAATTTATGTGGTGAGGACTCAAAATAAGCTGTCTTTTTTCTGTTGTTATGAGGTTTTCTGTCAGTGCATCGATAAACGCTTGGTCTGCGATAGGATCCCAGAATGGTGCGCCTTCGATATCTAATGCGGAAAACCCTGATGTTGGAACAATAAAACGAACTTCGCCATCACAGCGATTTAATTTCTCAGCAATCCAACGACCCATTTGTTGGTTTTCTTCTTTGGTCGTTCTCATCAATGTGACTTGTGCATTGTGATGGTAAAATAAGCGGTCTTGGTATTTTTCAGGCACCGTAGTTGGTCGCCCAAAATTCACCATATCCAATGCACCACACGACATAACACAAGGTGTTTGTGTACGTTGAATGGCGCCAAATCGGTCTTCGTCGCACGCTAAAACGCCACCAAATAAATAGTCACACACTTCTGTTGTCGTCATATCCAGTACGGAATGCAGTAGCTGGCTATCAATCAGTTTTTCCATTGCTTTACCGCCGCTGCCTGTTGCATGAAAGACGAGACAGTCATATTGTTCTTCTAATTGTGCGGTAAGTTGTTGAACGCAAGGCGTTGTCACACCAAACATGGTTAGGGCAATGGCGGGTTTGATATCAATATTTTCGTCATCTTCTTGGTTAAACCAGACAGCGCCTGCGATTTGATTTGCTGCGTTTTTCAAAACTTTACGCGAAATAATGTTTAAGCCCGAAACATCGGTGACTGAGTACATCATGGAGATATCACTCGCACCGATATAACCTGAGATATCCCCTGATGCCATAGTGGAAACCATTAACTTAGGGATACCCACAGGCAGTACTTGCATTGCAGGAGTAATTAATGCGGTTCCACCTGAGCCACCTAAGCCAAGGATTGCCGCAACATCAGTTTGCGCTGCAAGGTAAAGGCTAAAAGCGTGTGCCATCGCCTCAATCGCCTTGCCACGGTCTCCACAAAAAACCGCATCTACACCAAGAGGGTGAAAACTAGCGACGGTATGTGCGCTGACATCAGCCTCTTTTTCTAATTGTGTTGGTTGAGTCGTTAAATCAACGGTGCGAACAGCTAACCCAGCGCTTTTAATTAATTCACTGACATAAAATAGTTCAGCGCTTTTAGTATCCAGCGTTGTGGCGATATAGATAAAACCAGGGTGCTTTTTCATATAAAAATCCTTTCAGATTAGAGTTCGCGTTGAATTTTTCACCTTAATGAGACTATAGTATCATTTTTGATATTTGTAAAATGAGACTACAGTCTCATTTATTGGTTTGTTGTCACACTGATTAGTTGCTAATATGCATATCTTGTTGATAAAACATCATAAATATTAATTAACATCGGTATATATAATGCATCATTAAAATATTAAATTTGTGATAGGGATAACTTATTTGATTGTATATACAGGTTAGTTTGAGATATGTATCTTTTAATTGTATGTTATTGAGTAGGTATACTTATTTCCGCTTGTGCTTTCTAAGTATTATTGACTAAACTTGTTGTAAGAAACAGTATTTTAAGGACAATTAAATGCCGAAAACTAATCCAGCCTCAGAATATAAAGGGACGCGAAAACGGACTTATGTATTATTGGTTACCACGGCTTTAGAGTTATTTGAAAAAGGCGCGATGCCTTCTGTTTCTGAATTGGCGCTCGAGGCGGGTGTTTCCCGCGCTACCGCATATCGGTATTTTCCGACTCAAAGTGATTTAATCACAGCAACTGTCAATGAAAGTTTAGGGCCAATTTTAACGTGGCGCCCACAAAGTGAAAAAACAGAAGAGCGTATTGATGAGCTACTGACGTTTGCTTTTCCACGCATGTTTGAACATGAAGGCGCTTTAAGGGCGGCATTGCAAGCTTCATTACAACAATGGGCGCAAGGGCGTTCTGCTCCGCAAGAGGTCAAAAGTAAGCAATTTGAGCGGGGAAACCGTAAAGATATCCTTGCGATGGTCACTACGCCGATGAAATCGGAATATCCGCAAGAAATTGTTGATAAGGTCATCAAAGCATTTTCGGTTATTTATGGGTCAGAGATTTTCTTAGTGCTAAAAGATATTTGGAAAATGGATAATCAGCAGGTCATAGAATTAGCGCAATGGATGGCAAAAGCGATAATGAACCAAGCCGTTGCAGATAATACCAAACGTCAAAATAAGCAAATCAAAAACTAATAAATGATAGAACCGCAGTGAATAATCACTATCATAATAAATAAAGCAAAACGAAGGTCATCTGGCACTAATAATATGATATAAATTAAGGTTATAAATAGTCTTAATGGTTAATGTCGTATGATGAAATTACTCAAGATGATCGTTGGGATCGCTGTTTGCGCGGTGATTGGTGGTGGATTAACTTACCTTGGTGTTCCACTCGCACTGATGTTTGGTCCCATTATCGCGGTTATTATTTTTCATCGTTTTGGCATTTCCTTCGCAATTCCTAAACATACAATTTCTTTTGTTCAAGTGACATTAGGTACTTCGGTTGGCTTGATGTTTAATCAGGTTTCACTGAATGAAGCTGACAACTTATTTTTATTATTATTGATGTTAGTTGTGTGTTTGGCTGTACAATTTTCTTTTAGTTTTTTTTGGTTTTACCGCAAAGTGGGTTGGACGAAACAAGAAGCCATGTTGGGCTCAGTGCCTGGTGCAATGGCGGCCATTTTAGCCTTAACTGATCATACCCATACACCACCACAGAAGATTGTTATCTCCCACACTATTCGCCTTATCATATTGATTTTATTAGCAGGGATTGTCGTTGGGAGTGATGGTGATCCGCAGCCGGTCATTGAGTTTCCTTCATTAACATTGACAGCCACAATGTGGCTATTGCTGATTGTCGCCGTTGGGGTGATAGCGGGTTTGATCTTACAGCGCTTCAGAGTTCCTGCACCTTATATGCTAACCTCATTAGCGGCGGCAACATTAATACAAAGTTGGGTTGATATTCCATTAAATTTTCCATTAATGCTGACTGAATTAAGTATGGTATTAATTGGGATGAATATCGGTAACCACTTTGTTGTTTTTCCGCTGTCATCGCTAATTAAAAATATTTATTCCTCCGCACAAGTGGTCGTCATCAATATTATTTTAACGTTCTTGATTACGGTATTTGCAGCTTGGTTAACAGGGTATGATATTTCGGTATTATTGCTCGCTTGGGCGCCGGGCAGTATGGAAGCGATGACCTTTGCAGCAATTACGATGAATTTAGATGCAGGGTTTGTGATGTCGAACCATATTATTCGCATGGTGATCATCCAGAGTATTCCATCCGTTGTTTTATTTTGGCAGGAAAGCAGAGCAAAGAAACTAAAATAGCGATATCAAGATGGAGAAGAAAACATGCAATAAGGTATTAGCATGTTTTCTTGATGTTACTGATAGGATTATTTTACGTAGGCAAACAAGCCGAGAGAATCCCTAGCTAATGACTGGCACTTAAATTCTTGTGTAAGTGGTATTCCCTTTAAGTCATTGTAACTTTCTTTGTTTAACTGAGTCATTTTCTCAGAGTTGTAGTTGCTCAAATCCCACTTGTTGCTTTTCGCAAAATAGACGATAGCGCGTTCAATTTCTCTATCGGGAATTTGTGAGTACCCACAGTCATATTTTAGGTAGATAAAAACAGCCGTCAGATCAGCCAGATCTTCAGCTTCGTTGGGGGCAAGAGCTCTGGCAGAATTGGTTATCCCTAACAGAGTCATTAAGCATGACATCATTAATATAAATTTGCGCATTCTTTATTCTATCGGGTTTCTATGTCAAGTAACGTTAGCATAAGAATAGAATTGTTAGTCAACTATATTTTTCTTAAATGAATGTAATAAACCCATAATTAATGAGTGGGTTTATTGACCTTCCTGTAAGGGGAGGCTTTATCATTTGTTTTATTAAACCATGTTTTGCAGAGAAAGGGTAATTTCCCTCAATATACTCTGTCACTGATTATTGATTTGATAAACAAAAGGAAGGTTATCAATGTTACGTCGCGATTTTTTAAAATTAAGTGCTATCACATATGCTGCAAGTGCGCTGCCTATTTGGAGCCGCATCGCGGTAGCCGCTGAAAACTATCCCACATTGGCTATCCCGCCGCTATTAGAGCCTGATGCGCAGGGCAACATTCAATTGGCGATTAAGCAAGGCACATCCCAATTTGTTCCCGGTAAAAAAACCACCACGTGGGGATATAACGGTGATTTACTCGGCCCTGCGATTAGCTTAAAAAATGGACAGAGCGTTAATATTAACATTGTGAATCAGTTGGCAGAAGATACCACCGTTCACTGGCATGGTTTAGAAATTTCAGGCGAACAAGATGGCGGGCCCCAAGCGATTATTCAACCGGGCGCAACACGCAAAGTTAATTTTACGATAGATCAAAGCGAAGCAACCTGTTGGTTCCATCCGCATACTCACGGTAAAACGGGCTACCAAGTGGCTATGGGGCTGGCGGGGTTAGTCCTGATTAAAGATGAAAATAGCGAAAAACACGGTTTGCCAAGCAACTGGGGTGTAGATGATATCCCTGTGATTTTGCAAGATAAGCGTTTGAAAGATGACGGGCAAATCGATTATCAACTCGATGTGATGAGCGCTGCGGTAGGTTGGTTTGGTGACTTAATGCTTACTAACGGCGCGGTTTACCCGAAACATGTTGCGCCAAAAGGTTGGATCCGTCTACGGTTACTCAATGGTTGTAACGCACGTAGTTTGAATATTTCAACCAGTGATGGTCGTAAAATGTACGTTGTTGCCAGTGATGGTGGCTTACTTGCTGAACCGGTTGCATTGACTGAATTACCGATTTTAATGGGGGAGCGTTTTGAGGTATTAATTGATACTTCAGATGGTCATGCGTTTGATTTAGTTACATTACCTGTAGGGCAAATGGGGATGACTATCGCACCATTTGACCAACCTCTGCCTGTTCTTCGTATTGAAACCACATTAACAAATGGCGAAGGAAAACTACCTTCAACTCTTGCTGCAATCTCCGCACTCCCATCTTTAGCAGGGTTAAATCGCCGTCGTTTCCATTTGATGATGGATATGCGTTTAGATATGCAAGGCATGATGATGCTACGTGAAAAATATGGCGCACAAGCGATGGGGAACATGGGCGGTCATGGCGCGATGATGGGTAATATGGATCATGGTGCGATGATGAACAGTGGAACCATGAACCATGGGAATATGAGTCAAGGCAACATGAACCACGGTAACATGAGTGGTGGTATGGGCAATGGTGGTCATTGTGGTACGGGTGCAGGTGATTTAGATATTCATAACGCCAATACGATTAATGGACAAGTGTTCTCAATGACCCATCCTGCATTCGATGCACCAATGAACCGCCAAGAAATTTGGGTAGTTTCCGGGCGTGGTGACATGATGCTGCATCCATTCCACGTACACGGAACGCGATTCCGTATTTTGAAAGAAAATGGGCAAGCCGTTGAACCGCATCGCCAAGGCTGGAAAGATATTGTTAAAGTTGAAGGGCAGGTGAGTGAAATTTTAGTGGAATTTAAACACCCTGCGACGAAAGAACACCCCTATATGGCGCATTGCCATTTACTTGAACATGAAGATACGGGAATGATGCTTGGTTTTACAGTGAGTTAATCGAAAGTTTCCACTTTAGGACAAAATGCAGCATTAAATGTTAGTGCTGCATTTTCCTTTATTAGTATCTACGCCTCGCCTATGGTAAAATTACGCGCTTTCCATTCCTTTAGATGCGTAATTGAAGATGAAACATACCCTTGAAGTCATGATCTCTGAAGAAGAGATTGCTCAACGAATCAGTGAATTAGCTGAAAAAATCAGTGCTCATTACCAGCCCCTTGAAGGCGATTTAGTCCTTGTTGGTCTATTAAAGGGCTCATTTATTTTTATGGCTGATTTATGCCGTAAAATTAATGTCCCGCATGAAGTCGACTTTATGACTGTTTCGAGCTACGGCAATGCAATGACATCAAGCCGTGATGTCAAAATCGTCAAAGATTTAGATGAAGATATTCGTGGAAAACACGTTTTAATTGTTGAAGACATTATCGACTCAGGTAATACCTTAAATAAAGTTCGCGAAATTTTTGAATTGCGTGGCCCTAAATCGGTGGCGATTTGTACTTTGCTGGATAAACCATCACGCCGCGAAGTGGATGTACCTGTCGAATGGATTGGATACTCAATCGAAGATAAATTTGTTGTCGGTTATGGTATTGACTACGCGCAACAGTATCGTCACCTTCCGTACATTGGGCATGTGACTTTACTCGAAGAGTAGTTAAACAAATAGCCTATTTAGAAGGTTGGGGACAATATTATTGCCCAACCTTTTTTAGTTAAATACTATAATTAATTGAATAAAATTTATTTCTATTTGTTTGGTAATGTAATTCACTATATTTAAATGTCATATCATTATTTAAGGTATCGAGTAAATTCACTAGTTTAAATGCCTTCTAGACTTTATCTATGAATGATTGTTTGTTACAAATTTTAATCGCCTTTTCCTTTCATTATTCCATCATTACACCTATGCTGAGTTAATTAATTAAAATATTGCATTAAGTAATAATGCTTGAAATTGTGAAAATAATAACATGATGAAAAAAACACTATTGTTTGCAACTTTATTTGCTGTATATATGCAAGGTTATGCAATTGAACTGAAAGTACCTATTGGAGCAAGAGGTTACTTGGGGGAGGTTACGCCACCGGTTTCATCAGCGACAGGATATTTGTACACTTTAGCGGATCATAAGGCTGATACCGCAAATTATCGAATAACTTTGTCTACATCGGGAACTATAGATACTTTGCCTTATTTTGATGAAATTGGGACATCAGGGATTCAATTCCGTAACACAACTGAGCCTGATAGTGGTTTCATCGTGCTAACTATAAACGGAAACTTAAATGCATCATTTTTACTAAATGACAACAAAACAATGAAATACGTCTCTTCTGGGGTCATTAATGGGAAAAGTGTTAACTTAAATGGGCTATATGTTTTCACTGGCAATGGCACAAAATCTGGAACAATTTGGGGAATTGAGCCGAAAGCAGGTAAAACGAAATTTTTTGCGAGCACGGGTTCCTCCGCTAACAAGACTAATCCTGCCATGTTTACAGTCTCAAGCTATTCAGCTTATGCAGTTGGTGGCGGATTGAAGGCTGGGGTATATGAACTTGCTCCGGGAATAATTGATGTAACGTTTTTCACCTACGCAAATGGGGGATCTTATGCGACTCCTGCTCTCTTTGATAGATATAGCAATGTAACAATCACTGCCCTAAAAAGCTGTAAACTGACACCTTCTACACAAACGAATATCCAATATCCGACACAGTTAAGCCAGAATTACCCGACACCGAAAAACCTTGCGAGCGAACAAGCTGTTGTGCAAGTGAGTTGCTATGACGCTGGGAAAGAAGGGTTCTTAACTTTGGGGCCATTAAATCCAAGAGTGGCAGGAAGCACAACGGGGATGGAACTCACGAGTTCAGAAAATAATGGTGGTGATTTGCCTTATATTGCAACATCTGCGACTAGCCAAGGTGATAGCGTGTGTAACGCAAACTCATCTGATGCAATTCCTTATTTAGGTAGCCAATCAATTTCAACAATACCGGGTAAAGACTTTACGAAATCGCTCTTTTTTAACCTTTGTGCGAACGGCAATATTAAACCTGGGAAGTATACCGGTGCGATTAATGTGTCTGTTTTAGTGGAGTAGTGAAGGATAACAGTAGGCACTTTCTTACGCTCGACATAATGATTTAAGGCTTAATATGCATCAGAAACAACATAAAAAGGACAGCTTATTTGCTGTCCTTTTGTTTATGGTGATTTTAACTAACAAATAACGGTCTTAGTTTGTCTGGATAATGACATTGTTACCTAAAATTTTACCTGAGCTATTCGATAAGCTTGGTGTTGTTACTTTTGTTGTATTCCTTGAATTGATTGTCCCGTAGCTATTGTTAATGGAACGGTCAGCTTTTGCTGTTAAATCAAGGCCTGCTTTGATTAAACCACTATAGTTAGAAATCGTATTTGCTGTAGCATTCAGATTTCCTGCACTGTTTATTTGTGCGTAGTTGTTGATGATATCATTGGATACGTTAATATTAATGTCAGCTTCATTTGCCATTGGGAATACGGCATTAGTTTGAATAATACCTGAAGTATTGTTCAACTGAGTCCCTTTGATTTTGATACTACCATCTTGAGCAATAATCCCGCCAGTTTGGTTAATTAACCCTAGTCTACTTGCATTAGAGCTAAATTTAGCAGAATCGGTATTACTGACATAGTCTGCATTCATTACAATATTATTATCAGCTTTGATTAAACCACTGGTATTTTTCAAATATTTGGAGATAAAGGTTAGGTCAAAACCCTTGATATACCCAGTTTGGTTTGATAAATCCTCAATACGGAAAGTTGACTTTCCAGCGCCTGATGAAATAACTCCACCATTGTATAGGCTTGGTGATGTGATATTAAGGAGCCTTGCGCTACTAATAACAGAATAAGCATCATTGATAATGGATTTATTTGCAGTAATGTCCATTCGACCTGTTTCTGATAGGATCTTGGCGAATCTATTTTCTAAAGTGTCAGTGTTAATTGTTACTCTTCGTTTGGCTCTAAGAGTGCTTGACGGTTTATTTTGAAGGTCTGTTCCTGTGAAGCTAAAGTCTCTACCAGCAGTTACTTTTGAATCTTCAAGAATTAGCTTATTTGCATTGATATTAATATCTTGACCTGAAATCAAACGGTCTTGACCCCATTTACTATAATAGCCATTCCAACTAATTACTGCTCCGGTAGTATTAATGTTAATATCTCCAGCTTCTGTTTTAATTAAGCCGGCACTTAAATGTATTACATCGGAAGTGTTGATATTCACATTATTCTTAGCTTGAATAAGCGCGTTATAACGGTTCAATAGCGTTTCTGAAGAAGTAAGATTAACATCTCCACCTGTAGAGATAATGGTGCCGTAATCATTGTTAATTGATTTTTGGCCTGTAGAAGTAATGTCAATATTCCCTTTTGATTTAATGGTTGCTGAGTTTCCGAAAGCGCTAGCATTAACAACTAAACCATTATTCCCTGCATCAATCAGGCCTTTGTTATTCATAATGCCTTCTGAACCATTAGAAGACACTTTGATTTTATCCGCACTTAACTTCCCTGTAGATGCAATAGTTACTCCATAAGTAGGATGTGAGCTATAGGATAAATTAGAGAGTACATTACCATCAGCATCAAATAAGCTATTTCCTGTTGCGATATTGATTTCTTTCGCTTCTACATTTCCATTAATGAGAACAGAACGCGCAATTAAATCTACAGCATCATTCGATGTTAGATTTTTATTAATGGTTATTTGGCCTTTACTCACGTTATAGCCAATTAAATTACCCGCTACAACTAGAGGTGTGCCAGTGACAAATGCGCCACGTTCTGCATTAATAAACCCACAGTTATTACAAGTAATACCTGATGCATTAGCGACAATAACTTGTGCTGCATTACCAGCCACTTCCATCATGCCATTAATGCTACTGATGTTGTTGGCAACAACTTCATTTAAAATAACTTTAGCTGTACTTCCACCTGCTAAATTACTGTTGCCAAAAATATTGCCACCTAATTGAGTGGTTGACTGAACATCACTATTATTGAAAATAACGCCTTTTTCACCGACATTAAAGCTTTGGTAGGTATTATGAGAAATACCTTTATCTGACGGTTTTTTAATGTGAATGATATTCAAGCCGTCAGGTCTGTAAATAATTCCTGTACCATCTAAGCTATAGGTTTCATTTTTGTTGTAAGTCATCACAAAAGGGGTATAAAGCTCAGTGACATCACCTGATTTTAGTTTGCCATCTATGTTATTGATAGATTCAGAAGCTCTGATTATTAATTTTCCATCAGCACTAATTTGGCCTTTATAGTTACTAACTTCTTTAGTGTTGAATTCAATGCTACCATTACTGTTTAATTCGCCAGTATGATTATCAAATTTATTGGTGAGGTTGAACTCCATTCCTCCACCAGTGGCTAAGCGCTCTTCTATAGCACTTTTAAATAGACCGTTGTAATTGGATACAGTATCGCCTGTAACAGTAATGCTGCCATCTACTGCTTCTATTCCACCTATTTTATTTGTTAAACCATATTTAGAGGCTAAGCGGCCAAAGTTACTAGAATAAGTATTAGACAGTTGTTTAACATTTAAAATTATATCGTTATTAGCACGAATGTAACCACTATTGTTATTTAAAGAATTAGCGGTCACATTAAGTTTAGTTGCATCAATAAAACCTTGCTCATTACTGATAGAGTTTGATGTGATATTTAGAGTGTCTCCCGTAATCATTCCACCTTTATTATCAAGTGTGTCTGCCTTGATATTTGAAACATAGGTTGGAATTGGTGGTGTATTCGGCTTGTTAGTTGGGGATATGATTTTCCCTGTATTTGTTAATTTTGCCGTTGTGATATTTAATCCACGACCACTGCTAATAACTGAATTTGCATCATTGATGATATATTGAGATGCAGTGATATCAGATTTAGCATTAGTTGCAGTAATTGATGATGATTTGTTAACGATTGCACTCGCGTCTAGTTCAATGCGACGCTTAGCGGTAATGGCGGTATTTGTATTTTCAACAGTAGAGGTTGTTTTGATGTTGACATCTCGACCAGACTCAATTTTAGCCGATTCACTAATAATTCTGCCCGCAGTAATATTAACATCACGTCCAGCAATGATTCGATCTTCTGGGGTAGTACTATAGCCACGTTTCCACTGGTAAACTGTACCTCTAGCATCAATATTGACATCACCTGTTTCTGCTTTGATTAAGCCTGTACCATTTTGAATATCATTAGCTTTAATATTAACATTATTTTTAGCGCTGATTAGGCTATTGTTATCATTGAGTACGGTAAATGCGGTGGTTAGGTTTATATCACCATTCGTAGAGACTAACTTTCCTAGTCTATTATCAAAGGTAACATAACCACTATTGCCATTTGTAGTTTGTATGCCCAAATCTTTTTTGGCACTAACTAATGCGGAGTTTTGGAAAGTGTTAGCATTGATATCGATATTGCCTGCTGATTCAATTTTATTATTTTCATTAGCAACGTACCCTGCTGAGCTGATTGATAACCCTTTACCTCCAGAGGATATAATACCTTTATTGCGAACACCAACGCCTGCTTCAGTGGATGTTAAGGTGATTTTATCGGCATACATTCCACCTAACGCTGAAACGTCAATACCTACAGTTGGTCGATTGCCTGTTCCTGCTACGCTAGATGCTGCATTCCCGTCAGCATCAACAAAGTTATTGCCTGTCAGTATTTTTAATTCTTTCGTTTTTATCTGACCATTAATAACGGCTGAACGTGAAATAAGTTCAGTTGGGGAGTCAGAATCCAAGCTTTTATTAACTATGATTTGGCCTTTAGCCACGTTATATCCAAGGAGGTCACCATTGGCGACAATTGGCTTGCCAGTAGTTAGTGTGGTGCTCTCTGTATTAATGAATCCACAAGAGTTACAGGTGATACCTGATGGGTTAGCAACAATAACTTTGGCTTTGTCTCCCGCGACTTCAACCATTCCATTCAACGTTGTTGCATTGTTGGAGTTAACTTCATTAATAATAACTTTCGCAGTTCCGTTTGCTAAGTTAAGGTTTCCATTGATAACACCACCTAACTGAGTATTTATGTTGTCTTTACTGTTATTAAGAATAACGCCCTTGTTATCAACATCAAATTTACTGTAAATATTATGTGAAACGCCTTTATCGCTTGCTTTGTTAATATGCACAATAGTCGGGCCATTATTTTGATTCATAACGCCCGCGCCATTGGTATTGATAATTTCAGCATGTGAAACTGAGGTAAAACCAAGAATTACAGAAATACAGAAAAAAACAGGATTTAGCTTTAACGTAGGTACTTGTGACCCACTTTTAATAGATTGACTCATCGTTATATCCCTAAATATGATATTTTATTTAAGAAGAATTAATATTCCATTATGACCATTGGATTATGCTCAAATAAAAAAATAAAAATATTTAAATATACTTAATCAATTTAAGGTTTTATTGATGAGTGGTAAGTTTCTTTAATAATTCAAATATAGGTTTAAATATATGTTTGATTGTTTTTATTGTTTTAAATCAACATGTAATGAAAACGCATCTTTAGAGTTTTTATGTGTTATTACTCATTATTAAATAATCTATTTTGTACTCATATTAATTGTGAGAGTTAAGGTTTTTTAAATTGTATTTACTTTTATTTTGGCAGGAAAGTTAAATTTTATTAAATATGGTTTTCACTCTATTCTGGATTAAAAATAATAAAAAAAGCCCTATGTAAAAGGGCTTTTTATCACGTATTAATTTATTTTTTTTGAGTTAATGTAGAAATAGACTCTCTGTAGCAAAGCTCAAGTTTTTCTCGGCTATCAGCGGTAATATGTAAATCTTGAAGGCGGCCATTGTTGATACCATATACCCAACCATGGATCATCACTTTTTGACCACGTTTCCATGCGGATTGCATGATGGTGGAGTGGCCCAGATTATAAACTTGCTCTACCACGTTTAATTCACATAAACGATCCAGTCGTTCACAAGGCTTTAATTCACCAAGCATTGAACTGTGTCGATACCAAATATCACGAATATGTAATAACCAGTTATTAATAAGGCCTAATTCTGTGTTATCTACTGCTGCTTCAATACCACCGCAACCATAATGGCCGCAAATAATGATGTGCTCAACTTGTAGTACATCAACAGCATATTGAATGACAGATAAACAGTTAAGGTCAGTATGGATAACTAAGTTTGCAACGTTACGGTGAACGAATAGATCGCCCGGTGCAGCATTGATTAATTTTTCAGCGGGGACTCGACTGTCTGAACAGCCAATCCACAAGAATCTTGGCTTTTGTGCTTTAGATAATTCTTTGAAGAATTCAGGATCTTGTTCTTTTACAGAGGCTGACCATGCTTCATTGTTAGCAAACAGCTCTTCGATTTTTCTCATCATGACTTATAGCCTAGTTGTGTTACTGTGCGATAAAATCTTATACAACATTTATTGATTAATTAATAATTAGTTATACTAATTACAACATTGATATAATGAACCACTCATTTAGACAAGACAACCCTCAATTAGTAACATATTGAATTATCTTATAGAAATCTATTATCACTTTTCTGCATAACATAGAGCAGAAAAAAGTGGCATCATAAGCGTATATTGCCTCCAAATCGTCCTAAGAATAAAGGGTTTTTTTATATATGACGTATGCACTTGAGTTATCGCAGTTAACAAAAACCTATTCAGGTGGCGTTAAGGCTCTGCGAGGAATCGATTTACATGTTGAAGATGGTGATTTTTATGCATTGTTAGGCCCAAATGGCGCAGGAAAATCAACGACTATCGGTATTATCAGCTCATTGGTGAATAAAACCAGTGGCTCAGTTAAAGTATTTGGTTATGACCTAGAAAAACAAGTTGTACAAGCAAAACAACAACTGGGATTAGTTCCTCAGGAATTTAACTTCAATCCATTTGAGACTGTTTTGCAGATTGTCCTGAATCAGGCTGGTTATTATGGTGTACCTCGTTCTGTCGCTGTACAACGCGCAGAGCAATATTTGACGCAGCTAGACTTGTGGGAGAAACGCGACGAACGTGCTCGTAATTTATCAGGCGGGATGAAACGCCGGTTAATGATCGCTCGTGCGTTAATGCACCAGCCAAAATTATTGATTTTGGATGAGCCTACTGCGGGAGTTGATATTGAATTGCGCCGTTCAATGTGGTCATTTTTAAAGAATTTAAATGCGCAAGGCACAACAATTATTTTAACGACACACTATTTAGAAGAAGCAGAAATGCTGTGCCGTAATATCGGTATTATTCAACATGGTGAGTTAGTTGAAAATACCAGTATGAAACAATTACTGAGCAAATTAGAATCAGAAACCTTTATCTTTGATTTAATGCCCAAAAGTCCTATCCCGCAATTACTGGGTTATGAGTCACGCTTGATAGATACATCGACCCTAGAAGTTGATGTAAAAAGGGAACAAGGGCTAAATAGCGTTTTTAGTCAGTTAAATGAACAAGGTATCCAAATTTTAAGTATGCGTAATAAGGCAAATCGTTTGGAAGAGCTGTTTGTCAGCTTAGTGAAAAAAGAAAACAATGCGACCGAAAAGGAGATTGTATAATGTTCTCACTGTACTGGGTTGCATTAAAAACAATTTGGATAAAAGAAGTGACCCGTTTTGGGCGAATTTGGGTACAAACTTTACTGCCTCCAGTGATTACCATGTCATTATATTTTGTGATTTTTGGTAATTTAATTGGCTCTCGAATTGGTGAGATGGGAGGGGTGGATTATATGCAATTTATCGTCCCTGGCCTGATTATGATGGCGGTAATTACCAATTCATACTCCAATGTTTGCTCATCATTTTTTGGTTCTAAATTCCAAAAAAATATCGAGGAGCTACTCGTAGCACCAGTCCCAACCCATATCATTATTGCTGGTTTTGTTGGTGGAGGGGTCGCTAGAGGAGTTTTAGTTGGCTTCCTTGTCACATTAGTTTCACTGTTTTTTATTCCGTTACAAGTACATTCATGGCTTATGGTCATCATAACACTACTATTAACGGCAATAGTGTTTTCGCTAGCAGGGTTATTAAATGCGATTTTTGCAAAAACGTTTGATGATATAAGTATTGTCCCTACCTTTGTTTTAACGCCATTAACCTATTTAGGGGGAGTATTTTATTCACTCTCATTATTACCTCCTTTTTGGCAGGCGGTTTCTAAACTCAACCCAATTGTGTATATGATTAGTGGCTTTCGTTATGGCTTCTTAGGTATTGCTGATGTATCGATAGCAGTCACATTGGGTGTTTTAATGATTTTCTTGGTCGTTTTCTACTTGCTGACATGGTATTTAATTGAGCAGGGAAGAGGTTTGCGTAGCTAGTTTTAATGGCTGTATCGGTTTAATTTAAATACAAAAAAGCTGCTTTAGAATAGGCCAAATAGGACTTATTAAAGCAGCTTTTTATTGGTGTTTAGGTTGACTTAATTCGTTAAGCCACTTGCACAGGAACGGCTTTAGCTATTCGGCTCATCACGTTATTTTCATCAAAATAAGCGACTTTTGGCTTATGAAGTCGAGCATTTTCATCTTCCATCTGTACGTAAGAACAAATGATTAATTTATCGCCAACAGCAGCGCGACGTGCAGCGGCACCATTAACAGAAATAATTTTTGAACCACGCTCGCCAGATATAGCATAAGTTGAAAAACGCTCTCCGTTATCAACGTTATAAATATCAATAGCTTCATATTCAAGGATACCCGCGGCATCCATAAAATCTTGGTCGATAGCGCAAGAACCTTCGTAATGCAGGTCTGCTTGGGTGACCGTGACTCGGTGGAGTTTGCCTTGTAACATTCTTCTTAACATTTTTTTCTTCCTCATTCGGTTCACAGCGTTGTTGGTGACGTTATTTTGCCCTAGTCACATACTTATGTATGCTCCTAGGGACTCAATAACTTACCGCCTAGCTGTGAATCGAATGCGTTTGAAAAATGATAGCTATTCGATTGACAGCGTTATCACTAACACTATGAACACGGTAATTGCAATGTGTTGTTTTATTGTTATAAGTGACTTATTTTTATGCAATATCGCGTTGCAGGTCAACTTGCAAATTGTCAATCAAACGAGTTTGACCTAACCATGCCGCCATTAAAATTACTGCACGTTTACTTGTGTCATTGAGCGCTAATAAACTATCCGCATCACGAATAAACAGTTCATCAGGGGTAAAGCCAACTTCACGTAAGCGGTCATTCATCTCAATAATAATACCGTCAGAGGAATTTGGCTCAAGCACCAATTTTTCTCCTGCTTGTTGCATAATTTGATACAGCATTGGCGCTATCTTTAGCTCATCAGCAGATAAATTATTGTTACGTGAACTCAGTGCAAGGCCATTTTTGGCTCTCACAGTTGGCACGCTGATAATTTGGGTATCAAAAGATAAGTCATTAACTAATTTGCGAATTAATTGCAGTTGTTGGTAATCTTTTTCACCAAATAATGCAATTTCAGGCTGAATAAGATTAAACAACTTAGTGATGACTGTTGCCACACCTCTAAAATGGCCAGGACGGCTCGCACCTTCTAACATGGTTGATAACTCAGGCACTTCAACAAAAGTCTGCTTCTCCATTCCTTCGGGGTAGAATTCTTGAGGGGATGGTGCAAAAATTAAATTTACGCCTTTGCGTTTGAGTTTTTCACAGTCTTCTTGCAATGTACGCGGGTAATTAGCTAAGTCAGACTGCCTATCAAATTGCATTGGGTTAACAAAAATACTGGCAATAACAATGTCAGCTTGCTGTTTGGCTTGGTCAATCAAGGTTAAGTGACCATCGTGCAGATTTCCCATGGTTGGGACCAGCGCGATGCGTTTACCTTCTTGCTTCCAGCGGCGAATTTCGCGGCGAAGTATTAGCGCCGTTTCAACGATAAGCATAAAAAATAATCCTTATATGTTAGCTAATTAGGAAAATGAATGCGCTTCGGCTGGGTAAATGCCTTCTTCCACTTCTTGAACGTATAAGCGGATGGCATCATGCATGTTTCCTGCCTGAGCTAGAAAGTTTTTTGCAAATTTCGGCGGGCGGGCAGTGATACCTAATGCATCATGCATTACCAGAATTTGCCCATCTGTCCCATTCCCTGCGCCAATACCAATAACAGGTAATAACAGCTCTTCAGTGACATGATTAGCTAAAGAGGTTGGCACACATTCAAGTACTAATAGTTGTATACCTGCATTTTCGAGGGCAATAGCATCTTTTACCATCTGATTAGCCGTCACTTCGTCACGACCTTGCACTTTGTACCCACCCAACACATTAACGGCTTGTGGTGTTAACCCTAAATGACCACAAACTGGCACAGAACGTTCAGTCAGCATTTTAACTGTATCGCATAACCAGCTACCGCCTTCAATTTTGACCATGTTTGCCCCTGCTTGCATGAGAATTGCCGCATTAGCGCAGGCTTGTTCTGGGGTGGCGTAACTCATAAAAGGCATATCTGCGATGATAAAGGCATTTGCTGCCCCTTTACGTACGCAGCGAGTATGGTAGGCAATTTGTTCAACAGTAACGGGTAAGGTGCTGGTTTCACCTTGGATAGTCATACCTAATGAGTCACCAACAAGCATCACTTGAATTCCTTGCTCATAAAATAATTGAGCGAAGCTTGCATCGTAGGCGGTCATGGTTGCAAATTTGCGTTTGTCTTTTTTAAACTGACATAAATCAGCCAGAGAAATTGGTTTCATTATAATAACCTCCGGAAATGATCTCCCAACGACCACACCTCAGAAGAGGTTGATTATTTTAGGCGTCAATATCCCAAAATAGTAAGCCGTTACGCGGGACGTGTGTGAGTCTTTCAGATAGCAACTCGCCATCTGGAAAAACAAGGGTAGGGGCGATATCGTTGAGCGGATACAACATAAATTCACGCTCTTTCAGCCCATAGTGTGGAACTGTTAATCGTGGCGTATTAATAACACGATTACCAAAAAGCATGATATCGAGATCGAGGGTTCTAGGCCCCCAGCGCTCGTCTTTGCGTACACGGCCAAGGTCGAGTTCGATTTGCTGGGTATGGTTGAGCAACTCTTCGGGTTCAAGAGATGTTTCAAGGAGGACAGCCAGATTTAAAAAGTCTGGCTGATCCTGTGGGCCCAAAGGCTTCGTACGGTAAATAGGTGAGGTGGAAATAACACGGCTATCAGGGATAGCGTCTAAGGCTGCAATAGCTTGTTGAGCCTGCTTTAGGGGCTCACCAAGGTTACTTCCTACTGCAATATAGACTTGTTCCATAACGCACTCTCTATTTATGACGACTTATTCGGTTTACGCGCCCCAGAATGAGAGGAACGTTGTGGGCGAGGACGGCGACGAGTCGGCGCATTACCTAACTCTGAAATCATCTCACGCTGTTTAATATTGTTGGCTTGCTGAAAATCCGCCCACCATAATGCCAATTCTTGAAGTTCATTTCGATGTTCGACATTGGCTCTAAGCTCTAATAAATCAAAGGCTGCACGGAATTTTGGGTGCTCCATTAATTTATTGGCACGGCTACCTTGACGGCGCGGTAAACGTAATTGTAATAGCCAAATGTCGCGCATTGTCGTGGTAATACGTTTAGGGATAGCAATTGAACGGCATTGCTCATCTAAAATATCATTCATGGCAAGAGCGAAAGCATCATAATAGGCAAGCCCACCTTCTTGAGACAGCTTCTCTGCGTGCTCAGTGACGGGATACCATAACATAGCAGCAAATAAAAATGCAGGGTTTACACGCTTATCATTTTTAAGCCTAAAGTCAGTATTTTTGAGTACTTGCTCAATGATTTTTTCCATTGGCGAATCGCCATTTTCACTGAAACGGCTCGCAACAACAGGGAATAATTGCTCAAACAAGCCAAATTTTTTGAGCATTTTATACGTTGAATAACCTTGGCCTGCTTGCAGCAGTTTTAGAGACTCTTCAAATAACCTAGCGGAAGGTATTTCCCGGAGCAAAGGTGCAAGTTGGTAGATAGGATCGGCTGTTCTTGGCTCGATAGTCATATCTAACTTACAGGCAAAACGCACCGCTCTTAACATCCTAACGGGGTCTTCACGATAACGAGTCTCAGGATCGCCGATAAGGCGGATAACGCCTTCTTTAAGATCTTTCAAACCATTGACGTAGTCACGTAAGGTGAAATCTTCAATGTTGTAATACAAACTGTTAACCGTAAAGTCGCGGCGGATCGCATCTTCTTCAATGGAGCCGAAGATGTTATCGCGTAGCAGCATGCCATTTTGTGCTTGTGCAGATAGGTTTTTATCGTCAGAGGCATTTTGGTCATGGTGACCACGGAACGTGGCAACTTCAATGATTTCAGGGCCAAACATGATGTGCGCTAAACGGAATCGACGGCCAACAAGGCGGCAGTTACGAAATAGCTTACGAATTTGCTCTGGTGTCGCGTTTGTCGTGATATCAAAGTCTTTAGGTTTTTGACCTAAGAGTAAATCACGGACACCACCGCCAACTAAATAGGCTTCGTAGCCACTTTTATTTAAGCGGTAGAGGACTTTCAGCGCATTGTCGCTGATGTCACTACGAGAAATTGGGTGTTCAGAACGCGGAATAACAGTAATGTTTTCGTTATTTTCGGTTGTCATTGTCGGGTGTTTCTCAGGTGTAGAATCGGCACGTTGAGATTGACGAACCGTTTTTTTAATAGGCGCTGTTCTTGGCGTTTGTTTAGAATTCCGAGTGTTAGGTGATGTTTGCACCGTGTCGGAGTGAGTGACTGGCCTTTTACCGGCTGCCGTGGTATCTCGCTGAGTATGCGCATGCTGCAACGCATCTTCACCATTCGGCGCAGTTGTATTGCGAGATAAAATGTTACGGCAGAAATTTGCTACTCGGTTAAAAATAGTACACCTCGATGTCATTACCAATATTCAATAAACAAAATAAGCGGCTAATCATAGCTCACTGAAGTTTCTTTGAGAATGGTTAAACGAATAAAAGTCACCTCTAATCATTTTTTTTATCAATAAAAATCATTCGAAAAATAAAAAATAACGTTCCAAATCTCGCGAACTATGGCTTGGAATGCCTTATATTAAAGGGTTTTCACGCAATGATATTGTGCTTTATTTAAATTATGATCTGAAAAATGCACAATAAAATCCGATAAAAAAATTTACTGAAAAGCTGTGTTTTTATTGAATGCCTAACCGTACCTTTGTTTGCTTACCATTAATTTTATCAAAAATGATAGCAAAAATAAGTGATTAATAAAGATTACTTATAGGAGGAATTAACATCGGAGAGATTTTTGCGGAGTGTAACCCTTATAACGGCGCACGTGATATGCGCCGTTCAGGACTCCATCTGAGCAATTAGCCTGCCATTTGCTTTTCGCGAATTTCAGCTAACGTTTTACAGTCGATACATAAATCAGCGGTAGGACGGGCTTCCAAACGGCGGATACCAATTTCTACACCACAAGATTCACAATAGCCAAAGTCGTCATCTTCAACTTTTTTCAGCGTTTTCTCGATTTTCTTAATCAATTTACGTTCACGATCCCGGTTACGTAATTCAAGGCTGAATTCTTCTTCCTGAGCGGCTCTATCAACGGGGTCTGGAAAGTTAGCTGCCTCATCTTGCATATGAGTAACAGTCCGGTCCACTTCATCTCTGAGTTGATTGCGCCATGCTTCGAGAATGAGCTTAAAATGCGCCAATTGGGCTTCGTTCATGTACTCTTCGCCAGCTTTTTCATGATAGGGCTCAACCCCAGCAATGGCGAGAATGCTTAAGGACGATGTCTTACGTTTTTGCCCTTCTTGCATAATGCTTCTCCTACACACGCAAATTTTACAAAAACCCCAAGGGGGAAAATTTAAGGTCGCTATAAATAGCAGAAGAGAGCTCTCTTGGCAATCGTTCATGCAATGAGTTTTGTAATGCTGTGAGGGCGAGCGTGTTTATTCCCTTTTAGCGCCCAGAACTCAGCGGCCTCGTATAAAAATCTACTAAAAAAATATTATTTAATAGATGTAAAACTAATCTGTTTACTTAACGACATTTGTTGAACGGTTATATCTGCCTGATAACAAAGTACTTCAACTCCACTTTGCCTTGCTTCCTCTAATAATTGCGCATATTTCTTATCAATATGTGCAGCTGCTGATGCTACGTGAATACCTGTATGTAAAGCAACAAACAATAGTATGGCTCTTTTTCCTTCTTTCGCAATGTGCATTAGCTCCCTGAGGTGTTTTTGTCCTCGGAGTGTGACAGCATCAGGAAAGAAACCCTGATTATCATCCAGTAAAGTCACTGATTTTACTTCAATAAAGCAGTCTGGTAACTCATTATGAGAAAGAAAAAAGTCAATACGGCTATTTTCTGCTCCATATTTCACTTCAGGTTTTATTTCACTGTATTCGGATAATTCTGGAATGCATTTTTTGGTCAAAGCTTCAGCAACTAACTGGTTCGCTCTCAGGGTATTAATGCAAATAAAGTGCCCTCTCGCCGTTTGGGTTAACTCCCAACTGTGGGGGTATTTGCGTTTTGTATTGTCAGATGTGGAATACCAAACTGTATCACCGGGAGTTGCACACCCCGTCATCGCACCCGTATTGGCGCAGTGAATTGTTATCTCTTCACCATTTGGCAGGGTGACATCCGCTAAAAACCGTTTGTAACGCTTAATTAAGGTGGCGGGCTGTAAAGGGGGATGAAATTCCATAAGGTCTCCGTGCTGCTAACCAGTGATAAGCTGACTGATGAAAGTGGCTAATGCTACAATGTCTGATAGCAAAAGTTAAATGCAGGGAGTGGTTACTTTCGTGTTACCCATATTAGAAGTCAGTGAATCGTTATTGGCCGCCTTAAAATCGTCCCCACAAGTTTTGTTGCATGCACCTACAGGTGCGGGTAAATCAACCGTTTTACCTCTTGAGATATTAAGAAGCGATGTGATTGATGGGCGAATTATCATGTTGGAGCCGCGCCGCCTTGCTGCACGCTCGGTTGCCGCTCGCCTTGCGCAGCAACTTGGGGAAGAGGTCGGTAACACGATTGGGTTACGCATGCGCTCAGAAACTAAAGTTAGCCGCCATACGCGTCTCGAAGTGGTGACTGAAGGGGTACTTGCGCGGCAGTTACAAAATGACCCGATGCTCGAAGGCGTTGGGTTGGTTATTTTAGATGAATTTCACGAGCGAAATTTACAGGCTGACCTTGGCCTTGCACTATTATTAGATAGCCAACAGGCACTGCGAGATGACTTACGTATCTTATTGATGTCTGCAACATTGGATAACGAAGGGCTCACGCAGCTATTTCCTGAAGCGCCAGTCATCACCTCTCAAGGACGAACTTTCCCTGTTGTGCGTGAGTACCATCCAATTAACCCTAATAAGTTATTCCATAAAGAAGTTGCCTCACTGGTATGGCAATTACTGCAACAACAATCAGGTTCATTACTTTTATTCCTGCCTGGGGTGGGGGAAATAGAGAAAGTGAGACTAGAGCTCTCCTCCATGGTAAGTGAGGACATACTTTTGTGCCCTCTATATGGCGCTCTTTCACTACAGGCACAACAACAAGCTATTCAAGTTGCTCCCGAAGGAAAACGCAAAGTGGTGCTAGCGACTAATATAGCCGAAACCAGTTTAACCATCGAAGGTATTCGTTTAGTGGTCGATAGCGGCTTTGAGCGTGTTGGGCAGTTTAACCCACGTTCAGGGCTAACTAAACTGGTCAAACAGCGGATTAGCCAAGCCTCAATGGCTCAGCGAGCTGGGCGGGCAGGACGTTTGGAGGCGGGTATTTGCTGGCACTTATTTAGTGAAGAACAAGCCGAGCGTGCCGCGCAGTTTAGTGATGCAGAAATTAACCAAAGCGATCTCAGTGGGTTATGGCTCTCCTTATTGCAATGGGGATGCCATGATACGGCACAACTAAGTTGGTTATCGCCACCGCCACAACCTGCTATTGCCGCTGCGAAGGATTTATTAACGAAATTAGGCGCGGTTGATAGCCAAGGTAAGTTAACAGTCTTGGGGCAAAAGATGGCAGCTTTCGGTAGCGAGGTGCGAACTGCCGCGATGCTCTGTAAAGCGCAAGAAAGCGAAAATAAAAATGTGATTCAGCTCGCCGGATTGCTCACGGCAATCATTGAAGAACCTCCACGTAATGGGGGGGGCGACTTACGCAGCTTCATTGAAAGGCCGACAGATAATTGGTGCAAGCGAGCATCAGTGCTGAGTGAACAAAAAGTATCAAATAAAATTGGGCTGCAATCAGAATTGATAAGTGAGTGGTTACCAACATTATT
Source organism: Providencia sp. UF-224 (assembly GCF_058245955.1). NCBI lineage: Bacteria > Pseudomonadati > Pseudomonadota > Gammaproteobacteria > Enterobacterales > Morganellaceae > Providencia > Providencia sp. UF-224. Next base: position 116,067 of record NZ_JBSICC010000010.1, read on the forward strand.
AGCCGCGGCTTTCCCAGACCGCATCGCCAAATCGCGTGATAACCAACTGCGCTACCAACTCGCCAGCGGGCTGGGGGCATCCCTGACTGAATCGGATCCGCTAATTGGCACGCCTTGGCTAATGGTTGTCTCTCTCTGGCAGCCTGAAAACTCAGCGGATGCGAGAGTCTCATTAGCCTATCCTATTCAAATTGAAAGGTTACAAGCAGATTGCCCTTTTTTATTTAGCACACAAGAAACCGTTGAATGGGATGAGCAAAAAGGCACTTTGCTAGCATGGAGGCGCTTACAATGTGGGCAATTGGTGGTGAAATCTGAGCGGCTCACAAATCCAGATAAAGCAGAAATTCGCCAAGCATTGGTTTACTGGTTAAAGCAAAATGGGTTACAACAGCTAAATTGGCAGGAAGATGCACTGCAACTGTGCATTCGTTGCACATTGGCAAAGCAGTTGTTTCCTGAAGTCAATTTCCCTGATTTTGATGAAAATGCCCTATTGGATTCTTTGGGAGAATGGTTAGAACCCTATCTGGATGGCGTGACAAACAAGCAAAAGTTGCAACAAATTGATTTGGCTAAGTTATTAATCAACCGTTTGGATTGGCAGCAACAACAATGGTTACAGAGTCTGTTCCCTGATACCTATCACGCACCATCTTCCCACGATGTGAGTATTCACTACGCTTTAGACAAGCCTCCCTTTATTGAAATTCGCATGCAGGAAATGTACGGTGAAAAAACGAACCCGACTGTTGCTCAGGGAAAACTGACGTTAACCGTGTCTTTGTTATCGCCTGCCATGCGACCACTGCAAATTACGCAAGACCTTGGTGCTTTTTGGCAAGGTAGCTACAAAGAGATCCAAAAAGAGATGAAAGGGCGTTATCCAAAGCACTTGTGGCCCGATGACCCTGCGAATACGGCACCCACAAGGCAAACAAAAAAAGCGATGATGAGTACGAAATAACCGATTTTTATGCTCTAATAGCGGGTTTCCAAAACTGGCTTAAATGGGCGAGTCAGAGTAAGGAAATGTAATTAAGAGCTTTCTTTGGTGAAATCTCAAGGGTTATGGGCCAAAATTAACCACTACGCGTTAAGCAATTAGTGAATAATTAAGTTGTTAAGTGATTTTGTAAGGTGATATGGAGCGACCATGTCCGGTAAAGATTTTGAACCAATCGGCCGACGTAATAAAAAAACGGCTGACAAAAAACAATCTTCATCACGCCGCCGTAGAGACCGCGATGATTATGATGATGAAGATTTATACCAAGATGATGATATTGAAGAACAATATCTTGACGATGAAGATGAAGAAGAGCACATGGCTAAAAAAGGCTCAAAAAATAAAAAAACACGCAAAGTAAAAAGCAAATGGCGTTGGTTCTGGCTACTTGTCAAACTGATGATTGTATTTGCAGTGCTATTGGCTGCGTATGGTTTTTATTTAAATCAACAAATTAAAGAACGCCTCGATGGTAAGGTCTGGGATCTCCCCGCTGCGGTATACGGCCGCATGGTCAACCTTGAGCCGGGGATGGATTACAGCCAAGCAGAAATGACACGCTTGCTTGAAGGCATGCAATATCGCAAAGTCAGCAAAATCACCACATCGGGTGAGTTTGTTGTGCGTGGCAATACCATCGAAATTTTACGCCGCCCATTTAACTTCCCTGACCAAAAAGAAGGGCAGATTTTGGCGCGTATGGTGTTTGAAAACAATTCATTAAGTAAGATTGAAAATATGGAAAATGGCCGCTCATTTGGCTTTTTCCGTTTAGATCCAAAACTTATCACCATGATGCAATCAGCAAATAACGAGCAGCGCTTAGTTTTGCCACTCGCTGATTTCCCTGAATCATTGGTGAAAATCTTACTTGAAACCGAAGATAGGAACTTTTACGAGCACGATGGCGTCAGTTTGTACTCTATCGGCCGAGCTGTTGTCGCTAACTTAACCGCTGGGCGTTCTGTTCAAGGGGGAAGTACCCTGACACAGCAATTGGTCAAAAACCTATTTTTAACCAATGAGCGCACCCTGAAACGTAAAGCCAATGAAGCCTACATGGCGATTTTGTTGGACTATAACTACGGTAAAGAGCGTATTTTAGAACTGTATTTAAACGAAGTTTTCCTTGGCCAAAACGGTAATGACGAAATTCGTGGCTTCCCATTAGCGAGTTTATATTATTTTGGTCGTCCAATTAATGAGCTGAGTTTTGATCAGCAAGCATTGTTAGTGGGCATGGTGCAAGGGGCGTCAACGTATAATCCTTGGACGAAACCGCAAAATGCCATTAAACGCCGTAATATCGTGCTAAAAATTCTTGAAACGCGCGGTGTGATTGACCAAGAAATGTACCAAGTCCTTAGTGCAAGGCCGCTAGGTGTGAAAAACAAAGAAGGGCTGGTGGCTTCTCAACCTGCCTTTATGCAGATGGTACGGTTAGAACTCAATGAAAAATTGGGTGATAAAGTCAAAGAACTATCAGGCGCGAAAATTTTCACAACCTTAGACCCCGTTGCACAAACTGCGGCAGAAAATGCCGTGGAAAATGGTGTCGCAGATTTACGCAAAACCCGTAAATTAGATGACATTGAAGGTGCTATGGTGGTGGTTGACCGCATTAATGGCGAAGTTCGTGCCATGGTTGGTGGTTCTCAACCTCAGTTCTCAGGTTTTAACCGTGCATTGAACGCACGCCGCAGCATTGGTTCATTAGCAAAACCGCCTGTGTACCTTGCCGCATTGAGTGAACCGGACCGTTACCGTTTGAATACGTGGTTAAAAGATGAGCCGCTGACGGTTAAAGTTGGCAATCAAAATTGGAGCCCAAGAAACTACAGCCGTAACTTCAATGGCCGTATGATGCTGGTTGATGCATTAGCTAAATCGCAAAATATCCCAACAGTAAACTTAGGGTTAGATGTTGGTCTCGACCAAGTGTTTAATACCTTTGTTCGTTTAGGGGCACCTGCCGCAGCGATGGAAAAAGTCCCTGCAATGTTATTGGGTGCCGTTAACTTAACACCAGCGGAAGTGGCTCAGGTATACCAAACCATTGGTGGCGAAGGGAATCGGGCGAAATTATCCTCCTTACGTTCTGTTATTGATGGTGATGGTAACGAAATTTACCAAAGCTACCCATCCGCAGAGCGTGCTGTGCCTTCGCAAGCTGCTTATTTAACACTTTATGGTATGCAGCAAGTGGTGAATCAAGGCACAGGGCGCGTTTTATTATCCAAATACGGTAAGTACAATTTGGCGGGTAAGACGGGGACAACCAATGATTTGCGTGATAGCTGGTATGCGGGTATTGATGGTAAAGAAGTGGCAATCGTCTGGGTTGGGCGTGATAACAATGGTCCAACACAGTTAACAGGGGCGACAGGGGCTTTGAAAGTCTACCAACGCTACCTTGATAACCAAGCACCTTTAGCGCTGATTAACCGTGCACCGGAAGGCATTGTTGATATGCAAGTTACGGCAGATGGGCAGTTAAGTTGTTCAAACTTTGGTGGCGGTAGAATGTTACCGATTTGGACAGATAACCCAGAAAGCTTGTGCCAAGGCTCAGAAAATCAAGCACCTGAGTGGAATTTAAATGGCAATAATGACGAGCAAAAAAGTGATGCGCCAGATTGGGTAAAAGATATGTTTGGCGATAACCCATAAATTCTCGTCATATTTCGAGCTGTGGCGGTGTTGGCTACATTCAACTACTCGGGTCACATACTAGTGTATGCTCCCCGAGATAGTTTCACTTGCCGCCTTGCCACAACTCGAACTATTTAGAGAATTAACGGTATATTTAGTTTTCTGATTCTCTTCATTGTTCATGTATCTAGACTAGTTACAGTTCAAGCTATTTAAATAACTAATAAAGATGATCTGTTCTAGATTTAATAACCTAATTGGGTGAGTTAGCGGGGAATACTGATAGATAAGAGAGAGGTGAAGCGAAATTGCTTCACCTCTTTGTTTTTAATACGAATTAGTTTGCTTTAATCTTTGCCAGTGCTGTTTCTGCAGCTTTGATGGTTTTCTCAATATCTTCATCGCTGTGTGCGATAGACATAAAACCTGCTTCAAAGGCAGATGGTGCGAGGTAAATACCTTGTTCTAACATGTAATGGAAGAATTTTTTGAAGCGTTCCACATCACATTTCATCACGTCTTGGTAGCAAGTTACTGTTGGCGCATCAGTGAAGAAAAGACCAAACATACCGCCGACATGGTTAATGACCATCGGAATACCTTGCTCTTGGGAAACACGTTTTAACCCGCGTGCTAATTTTTCGGTTAACTCATTTAAACGTGAATGAACCCCCGGCTGAGACACTTCTTTTAAGCAAGCAAGGCCTGCGGCCATCGCAACAGGGTTACCTGATAAGGTACCTGCTTGGTAAACAGGGCCGATAGGCGCTAATTTTTCCATGATTTCAAGACGGCCGCCAAATGCACCTACAGGCATACCACCACCAATAATTTTACCTAAGCAGGTTAAGTCTGGCTCAACACCGTAGTAATCTTGTGCGCCACCTAATGCAACACGAAAGCCTGTCATCACTTCATCAATGATTAGGACAGCGTTGAACTCATCACATAGCGCACGTAGGCCCGGTAGAAATTCAGCGGTTGGTGGTACACAGTTCATGTTCCCAGCAACAGGTTCTACGATGACACAAGCGATATCTTCAGGATAGTTTTCAAATGCTTGGCGTACAGATGCAAGATCATTGTAGGTGCAAGTTAGCGTGTGTTTGACAAAATCTTCTGGTACACCCGGTGAGTTTGGTTCACCCATAGTCAGTGCGCCAGAACCTGCTTTGACTAATAAGCAATCTGCGTGGCCATGGTAGCAGCCTTCGAATTTGATGATTTTATCGCGGCCCGTATAGCCACGCGCTAGGCGAATGGCACTCATGGTGGCTTCAGTACCCGAGTTCACCATGCGTACTAAGTCCATAGAAGGAACCAGTTCACAAACTAATTCAGCCATTTCAACCTCGGCCGCGGTTGGGGCGCCGAAACTCAACCCTTTATGGACTGCTTTAATGACAGCATCACGAATTTCTGGGTGATTATGGCCTAAAACCATTGGTCCCCATGAGCCAACGTAATCGACATACGCTTTACCATCAACATCATAAATATAAGCGCCATCTGCTTTTTCGATAAATAAAGGCGTGCCACCGACACCGTTAAAGGCGCGAACAGGCGAGTTTACACCGCCGGGAATTTGTTGTTTTGCTTGCTCATACAGAATTTCAGATTGCGACATGGCAGGGCTCCAAAAAAGGGCGAAATAAAAATTTGCTACCATTCTAAAGCACCACATCAATTAAACCAAATGTTGCTATCAAGATATGCACAATGTGTCTAATTGTGTAACAACACTTGAACGATTTAGTCAAGTGGCGGATAATTAGGTTAATTGATCTGAGTGGGTTTTAGCCCACGCATGAATTTACCGGTCACCGGTTTGGAGTAAAAAATGAGTGATGATGCAGCTCTGCCATTGCAATTTACTGATGCGGCAGCAATTAAAGTTAAAGATTTAGTCTCTGATGAGGACAACCCAAATCTGCGTCTGCGTGTATATATCACCGGTGGCGGATGTAGCGGTTTCCAGTATGGTTTCACCTTCGATGATCAAATCAATGATGGTGATATGACGATTGAGAAACAAGGCGTTGCACTGGTCGTTGATCCTATGAGCCTGCAATATTTAGTAGGCGGAAGTGTTGACTATACCGAAGGTTTAGAGGGTTCTCGTTTTATTGTTACGAATCCAAATGCTAAGTCTACGTGTGGGTGTGGTTCGTCTTTTAGCGTCTGATTTTCGTCATATTTCGTAATTTTCGTCATATTTCGCGCTGTGGCGGCGTTGGCTTCATTCAGCTACTCGGGTCACATACTTATGTATGCTCCCCGAGATATCTTCATTCGCCGCCTTGCCACAACGCGAACTATTTAGAAAATTCCTGTAATTCGTAATTCGTAATTCGTAATTTGTAATTCGTAATTCGTAATTTGTAATTCTTAATTGGATAAATCGTTTAGCTGTTCGCGTAGTTGTTAGCTTTACGCTCTTTTCACCCTAGCCACATACTTGTGTATGCTTCCCGAGATATCTTCATTCGCCGCCGTGCCACAACACGAACTATTTAGAAGATTTTTGTAACTTGTAATTTTTAATTATTACTTATCAATAGGATAAGGTGTTTAGCTGTCCGCAGAGTTGCTCGGTGGCGTCGATAATTCGTGGGCCTGCGCGGTGGAACCAGTCTTCATTTAAACGAATGATTGGCACATCCAATTGTGAATGCCAAAAATCCCTGACGACTTTTTCCTGTTCAGCTGAGCCGGTCATTACAATCACATTAGGATTGCGTGTGAGCACTTGCTCACGACTAACTTGTGGCCATTGTACAGCGCTGTTAGCAAAAATATTTTCCCCTCCACAAAATGTCACGACATCATTTTGCAAGGTATGGTTACCTGCGCTGAATAAAGGCTGAGTTCCCAGTTGGATAAATACTTTTTGGGTTTTAAGGCCTGATTTTTTTTGGTTTTGATAAGGTGTTAGTTTTGCTCGCATAGCATCAACATTTTGCTGAGCCAGCTCAGGTTTAGGGCTATATTGGGATAATTCATTGACTGCATCAATGACATCATCAATGGTTTGTGGGTCAAAATAGACAATGGGAATACCAAAGGACGCTAGCTGATCAAGTGGCCGCTGTGGGTTTCCCCCTCGCCATGCCAAAATCAAGTCAGGTTTAAGCGCGATAATACGTTCGACATTAACCCCTTGCCAATCAGAAACTTGTTCTAATATTTTTGCCTGCTCGGGGTAATCTGAATAAGCACTGACCGCAATCAAGTTATCACCTAAACCAGCGGCATAGGCGAGCTCTGTATTTGCAGGGGATAGGCTAATTACACGCTGCTTTGGCTCTGACAAAGCAGAAAATGAGATAAAACAAGCCAGTAATAAAGCAATAAGTTGAGATAAATAGACGGTTAATTTTTTCATCGCTATCATCATATTGAAATAAAAGGCATGCCTGACAAACAGTTATGCCTTTTTTGTTGAACTAAGCCAGCTTAGCTAAAATTGCATTAATCATCAGTGAAGATTGGCGGGCAGCAACGGGAAGAAATTCGTCAAAACTGGTGTGCGATTCTTTATCAGCAACATCTGAAATCGCGCGAACTACGACAAATGGTACACCGAATTGATGACAAACTTGGCCAATCGCAGTGGCTTCCATTTCAACGGCAGCTACTTGCGGGAAAGTGGCTTTAATACGTGCCAACGGCTCTGCGCCATTAATAAAAGCATCGCCACTGCACACTAAACCACGAACTGCATTCATGTCGAGTAACTGAATGCACTGCTCAGCAACATCAATCAGTTTGCTATCGGCAACAAATGCAGGTGGGCATTGTGCCATCTGACCCGGTTCATAGCCAAATGCGGTGACATCGGCATCGTGATAACGTACTTCGGTAGAAACGACGATATCACCCACATTTAAGCGTGGATCCAACCCGCCTGCGGAACCTGTGTTAATCACTACATCAGGCTGGCAGTGTTCTAATAATAAGGTTGTACCAATTGCAGCAGCAACTTTACCAATACCTGATTTTAATAGGGCAACATCAACACCATTAATTTTACCTGTATAAATTTCACAGCCTGCACGGCTAATGGTTTGGCAGTTTTCAATTTGTGAGCGCAAAATGGCAACTTCTTGCTCCATCGCACCAATGATCCCAACTTTCATTTTGTCTCCTTTTCCCTGCTTAATGTGTACGATTAGTGTCAATATTTTGACTAGGGAAGATAATGTTTTATTGTGTTAGTGCTGTATTCTTCGAGCGGGTTCGCAAATTTTTTTGCAACAACTCGAATTTTGACAACGAAATTACAAAGATGCACGAAGTGTAACATTGAAAGGCAAGTCGGGAAGTATTTTTCCTGTATTTAGGCTATATAATGAAGCATCAATCGAGATAGGGAAGGTGGCAGCGTGGGTGAGATTAATTTTCTAAAGAAACTGAGTTTTCAACGTAACTACATGAGCAGCGCTAAAAACCAGAAAGTCTCACCGCAGGATGAAGACGCTGTAAACCGCTTATTTGAAAGTGACCGTGGGCGCATTATTAACTCCGCTGCTATCCGCCGTTTACAACAAAAAACACAGGTTTTTCCATTAGAACAAAATGCAGCAGTGCGCAGCCGGTTAACGCATTCACTTGAAGTTCAGCAGGTTGGGCGCTACATCAGTAAAACGGTGCTTGGTGAGCTGAAAAAGAAAAAATTGTTAGAAACCTATGGGTTAGATGAGCGTTGTGATGCTTTTGAAAGCCTAGTGGAAATGTCTTGCTTGATGCACGATATCGGCAATCCACCTTTCGGCCACTTTGGCGAAGCCGCTATTCAGCGTTGGTTTAGTAAGTTACTTTTTCCTGATTACGTTTATTCACCAGACTTGCCTGATCCTTGCCAAATTCAGGCACTGCAATTAACGGGGAATGAGAAACAAGACCTTTTTCGCCGCCAATTAAAACAAGATTTATGTTCATTCGAAGGGAATGCGCAAGGTTTGCGCATGGCTCACCGCTTGCTGAAACTTAACCTAACCTATGCACAAATTGGTGCCATCTTGAAATACACGCGTGGCGCTTATGATTTAGAACCCATTCCCGCAGAATTTGATTATTTGATGAAAAAACCAGGATATTACTGGTCTGAAGCGGATTTTGTAAGCGAACTCACCAAAAAACTCGATATGGAGAAATACTGTCGCTTTCCACTTTCGTACATTATGGAGGCGGCTGATGATATATCTTATTGTATTGCCGATTTGGATGATGCTGCAGAGAAAGGGATATTTACCGTTGAGCAACTGATCGATTATTTACGTGAAGAGTGGGGCGAAGTTGAGCCGAATGATTTATTCGACCAAACCATTATGCGTGCTTATAACAATATTAGTGATAATCACACTAGGCGTATTCAGCAAGACCAGTTTTTTATGTATTTACGCGTCAATATTACGGGTAAGTTAGCGCACTATAGCGCTCAACGCTTTATTAAAAACCTTCCAGAGATCTACCATGGTAATTTTAATAGCGCGCTATTAGAGGATAAAAGCCCCGAGCATCGCTTACTGAAAGTGTTGAAAACCGTTGCTTTTAAACATGTGTTTAATCATCACGAAGTCGAACAGTTAGAGTTACAAGGTTATAAAATTATCAGTGGGCTACTCGATTTTTATAGCCCATTATTGATGATGAGCCGGACTGACTTTGCGGATTTAGTCGAAAAAAACTACCACAAACACTTTTTTATTGAAACACGGCTATTCCATAAGTTATCCAACAAGCACCGATTATCCTACAATGAGGCGCTTGAGAAAGTATCTGCAACGAATGAATCGGATAAATCTATTCTTGAGTTTTATTACCGAGCTCGTTTGATCCAAGACTATATTAGTGGGATGACAGATCATTATGCCTATGAAGAATATCGAAAATTTATGGTGAGTAATTAATAATATTAATTCGCTAAGCAATAAAGTCGTAAAGTAGGCAATAAAATAAAAGGAAAAACAGGTATACTATACATGTCTGTTTTTCCCTCTTCATGCATCAAAAATGCTTGAAATGGAAGCAAACAAGGACCCTTTTTTGTAACTAATACTTCGTTGTGATGACTTATGGCTCAATTTTACTCTCCGAACCGCCGCACCACTCCACGCCGTCAACTTACGGTTATTGCTGATAGCTTAGATGCCGCTGGGCAAGGTATTGCACGCCTTGATGGCAAAACAATTTTTGTTGCGGATTTATTGCCTGGGGAAGAAGCCCAAATTGAGTTAACGGAAGATAAACGTAGCTTTGCAAAAGCGAAAGTGGTTAAACGTTTATCAACAAGTCCACAGCGGGTAAAACCCCAATGTCGTTATTTTAATCAATGTGGTGGCTGCCAACAGCAGCATATTGATATTGAATTACAAAGAAAAAGTAAGGCAGAAGCTTTACAATATTTAATGATGAGGGAAACTGGAGTTGATAAAAGCGCAGCTCCTGTAATGAGTGGTGAGTCTTATGGTTATCGACGTCGTGCGCGTTTAGGCCTGCAATACCAGCCTAAAAATCAACGGCTGGTTATGGGGTTTCGACAAACACAATCAAATACACTCGTTGATATTAAAAATTGCCCTGTATTAACCCCAGAGCTGGATGCTTTACTTAAGCCGCTTTCTGAATGCCTTAACCAACTGAGCATTAAACCAAAATTAGGCCATGTTGAGCTTATTCATGGGGATAACACCAATATCATCATGATACGTCATTTAGTGCCTTTTTCTCATGCAGATAAACAAAAACTCCATGATTTTGAATGTGAATATGGCGTGTCTGTTTGGTTGGCAGGGAATGAGAACGCATTAGAGGCTTTGACGGGGAACTCTCCAATGCCTGAATATCAAGTTGCGGGTGAAGTGCTTAAGTTTAACCCATTAAATTTTATTCAAGTGAACGGGCAAGTGAACCAATTGATGGTGGCACAGGCGTTAGAATGGTTAGATCTAACACGTGAAGACAGGGTATTAGACCTTTTTTGCGGAATGGGTAACTTTACGCTACCAATAGCGCGATTAGCGAAATCGGTTGTCGGGGTTGAAGGTGTCGAAAATTTAGTCGAACAGGCACGAAACAACGCTCAGCTCAATACTATTTCCAATGCGACCTTCTATAATGAGAACCTAGAAGCCGAAATTCATACGCAACCGTGGGCAGCTCAAGGGTTCAATAAAGTGTTATTAGACCCTGCCCGGGCAGGGGCGGCGGGCGTGATGGAACATTTAATTAAACTGATGCCCGAAAAAATTGTCTATGTTTCTTGTAACCCAACGACATTAGCAAGGGACAGTAAAGTTTTGCTTGATGCAGGGTATCAATTATTACATTTGCGGATGTTAGACATGTTTCCGCACACTAGCCATTTAGAATCAATGGCACTATTTATCCGTCGACCAGAGCATTAACAGGTAGGGAGAATATATGGTTGCAGTAAGAAGTGCACATCTTACCCCAGCAGGTGAGTTTGCCCCGGAAAAATGGGTAGGCGGTCTGGGTTTGAGCAATAAACAATCAGAAGAAAAGCTCATCCATACCTGGCAGTTTTGTCACGATAAATTAGCAGGCCAAGAAATTGGGCCGTTATTGCTATGGCGTGGCATCGAGATGACCGAAATATTATCCACGCTCAGCATGGATATCGGCAGCTTACAAGCCGCATTATTATTTCCGTTAGTTGAAGAAGGCAAACTGGAAGAGCAAGAAGTCATTGATGAGTTCGGGAATTCGATTCACGAATTGGTTAAAGGCGTGCTTGAAATGGATGCTATTCGCCAATTAAAAGCGACACAATCAAGTGAAACTAGTTCTGTCCAAGTTGATAATATCCGCCGCATGTTATTGTCGATGGTGGAGGACTTTCGCTGTGTTGTCATTAAGTTAGCAGAACGTATCGCACATTTACGTGAAGTCAAAGACGCCACGGAAGATGAACGTGTATTAGCCGCAAAAGAATGCTCCAATATTTATGCACCGCTAGCGAACCGCTTAGGAATTGGGCAATTAAAATGGGAATTAGAGGATTTCTGTTTCCGTTATTTGCATCCAGATGAATACAAAAAAATTGCTAAGTTGCTCCATGAACGCCGTATTGACCGTGAAGATTATATCGATAACTTCGTCAGTACATTGCGTAAACATATGTTAAAAGAAAACATTCAAGCTGATATTTACGGTCGTCCCAAGCATATCTACAGTATCTGGCGCAAAATGAAGAAAAAATCATTGGCGTTTGATGAGCTGTTCGATGTGCGGGCTGTGCGGATTGTGGTTGAACGTTTGCAAGACTGCTACGCAGCGCTGGGAATTGTGCATACACATTTTCGCCATCTTCCGGATGAGTTTGATGACTATGTAGCTAACCCGAAGCCAAATGGCTATCAATCCATTCACACCGTCGTGTTAGGTCCTAACGGTAAAACGCTTGAAATTCAAATACGCACTCGCCAGATGCATGAGGATGCTGAGCTGGGGGTAGCTGCACACTGGAAATATAAAGAAGGCGCAACGGGAATTGGTAAGGGAAGCAGTTACGAAAACCGCATTGCATGGCTGCGTAAATTAATCGCATGGCAAGAAGAAATGGCTGACTCAGGTGAAATGCTTGATGAAGTTCGTAGCCAAGTATTTGATGACCGTGTATATGTTTTCACACCGAAAGGTGATGTGGTCGATTTACCTGCGGGGTCAACACCTCTTGATTTTGCCTACCATATTCACAGCGATGTAGGGCATCGGTGTATTGGTGCAAAAATTGGTGGTCGGATCGTGCCATTTAGCTATCAATTGCAGATGGGTGATCAAATTGAAATTATCACCCAAAAGCACCCGAACCCAAGCCGTGACTGGTTAAACCCAAACTTAGGTTATGTCACAACAAGCCGCGGGCGTGCAAAAATTCAAAACTGGTTCCGTAAACAAGATAGAGATAAAAACATTCTTGCAGGACGTCAGATTTTAGATAGCGAGCTATCTCAGCTAGATATTAGCCTGCGCGAAGCGGAAAAACTGCTTGTTGCTCGTTATAATGTTCATTCACTGGATGAAGTATTAGCGGGTATTGGTGGCGGTGATATTCGTATTAACCAGTTAGTGAATTTCTTACAAAGCAAATTCAATAAAGCCACTGCGGAAGAAGAAGACCGCGCGGCGATGAAGACGCTAGAAAGTAAATCTTCCGTACCAAGAGCACCATCTCACAGTAGTGGCCGTGTTGTTGTTGAAGGTGTTGGTAACCTAATGCACCACATCGCAAGATGCTGCCAACCTATCCCTGGAGATGAAATTGTTGGTTTTATCACCAAAGGGCGAGGGATCTCAATCCACAGTGTCGATTGTGAGCAACTGGCAGAGCTACAGAGCCATGCCCCAGAACGTGTGATAGATGCAGTATGGGGTGAAAACTACTCCAGTGGCTATTCATTAGTGGTTAGGGTTATTGCAAACGACCGTAGTGGATTATTGCGTGATATCACTACAATCCTTGCTAACGAGAAAGTAAACGTACTAGGGGTTAGCAGCCGCAGTGACGTTAAGCAGCAGTTAGCAACCATCGATATGACAATAGAAATTTATAATATCGAGGTGCTAGGCCGGGTGTTAGCGAAGTTGAATCAGTTAGCCGATGTTATTGAGGCCAAACGTCATTCTCAGTGATTTTCGTCATATTTTGAGCCGCAGCGTTGTTGGCTGCGCGCTCTCACCTTAGTCACATACTAATGTATGTGACTAAGGGCTCGCCTACTTGCCGCTTACCTACAACTCAAACTATTTTGAAAATCGGTACCTTTATAAATGACCGTTTTTATATTTTGAAAATAATTTTTTCTTTGTTTTCTCATTTGTTGGGAAAAATTTGTTGATTAGCGTTTATATCTGGTAAGTTTGAGATAAAGGTACAATGTAGAAGCAAAAGAAAATCAAAGGGTAATACTATGAGTCAGGAAAATCGCCAAATCGAACGTTTACTATCCATTATGGCGCAGCTGCGCGACCCGCAAACGGGGTGCCCTTGGGACAAAGTACAAACATTTAAAACGATTGCCCCCTACACACTTGAAGAAACTTATGAAGTGCTTGATGCGATAGAACGTGAGGATTTTTCTGACCTAAAAGGTGAACTGGGTGACTTATTATTCCAAGTTGTTTTTTATGCACAAATGGCGAATGAAAAGTCACTCTTTGATTTCAATGATATCTGTCAGGCGGTTAGTGACAAACTTGAACATCGTCACCCTCATATCTTTGATACGAAAAACCAACTTTCAAGTTCTGAAGTGATTGAGGGATGGGAAAAGCGTAAGGCAAAAGAACGCGCTGAAAAATCACAATTTTCTGTACTCGATGACATTCCCAACTCACTTCCTGCCTTGATGAAAGCCTATAAAATTCAAAAACGTTGCGCTTCTGTTGGTTTTGACTGGGATACGCTTGGCCCAGTGGTTGGGAAAGTCCATGAAGAACTTGAAGAAGTTATGGAAGAAGCCACTCAGGTGGTTGTAGACCAAGGCCGGCTAGAAGAGGAAATTGGGGATTTACTGTTTGCGACGGTAAATTTGTCTCGTCATCTAGGCCATAAGCCTGAAATTGCGCTGCAAAAAGCCTGTAATAAATTTGAACGACGTTTTAGGCAAATCGAAAAAAGTTTATCTGAAAGTGGTAAGTCTGTAGAAGATGCTACACTTGAGGAGATGGAAGCGCTCTGGCAGCAGGTTAAAAGCCAAGAATAAAATGTCTCGTCATATTTCGCACTACAGCGTTGTTGGCTGCGTTCGGCTACATGGGTCACATACTTATGTATGCTCCCCGAGATATTCTCTCTTGCTGCCTAGCTGTAATGCGAACTATTTAGAGCTATTACATGTAAGTATTGAAACTATTTGTCGTTTTAAGATTTGGATATTGTTGGTTTACTCTAAAAGTACCTTATTCAACAGCGCCAAACAAAGCTTCAAAAACAATGAATAACGTGGCACTTTTGGGCGTTAAATGCCTTGTGATAGAGTAAATAGTTATTCAAAATCAAACTTAGTGCAGAATCGCATTTTTTACGCTATAGAATGAGCTGAAAGGATTTAGCTTTTGCCTTTAAACTGTGTTAATGTATAAAAACAGACGCAGATGACTATTTTTGAAGCGATAAATAATTTTCGTTTTTAACTTGCTGATAATATTAGAGTATTGATGAAATTTAGCCTTATTATGCTTAGAACATTTGTAGCGAAATTAAGGTTCGGGTATACTGTTTTCCCGTCCTGTTATATCCATCATCTTTTAAACCTAAACTTTCAGGTTCAGCATGAAAACTAACTATATTTTTGTGACCGGCGGGGTCGTATCCTCTCTGGGTAAAGGCATTGCCGCAGCCTCGTTGGCGGCTATACTCGAAGCCCGTGGACTCAATGTAACCATTATGAAACTGGATCCCTACATCAACGTAGACCCAGGTACAATGAGCCCAACCCAACACGGGGAAGTTTTCGTTACAGAAGACGGCGCTGAAACTGACTTAGATTTGGGTCATTATGAGCGTTTCATCCGTACTAAAATGACACGTCGTAATAACTTTACGACAGGCCGTGTCTACTCTGAAGTTCTGCGCAAAGAGCGCCGTGGCGACTACTTAGGCGCTACCATTCAAGTTATCCCTCATATCACTAATGAAATCAAAGACCGTATCATCCGTGGTGGTGAAGGTCATGATGTTGTTCTCGTTGAAGTTGGCGGAACTGTCGGTGATATCGAATCTCTGCCATTCTTAGAAGCGATTCGTCAAATGGCGGCGGAAGTGGGTCGTGAACGCACACTATACTTGCACTTAACCTTAGTGCCATACCTTGCAGCTGCAGGTGAAGTGAAAACCAAACCAACGCAACATTCTGTGAAAGAGTTGCTGTCCATTGGTATTCAACCTGATGTATTAATTTGTCGTTCAGACCGTGTGATCCCTGCAAATGAACGTGCGAAAATCGCGTTATTCTGTAATGTGCCAGAAAAAGCAGTTATCTCACTGAAAGACGTTGATTCTATTTATAAAATCCCAGCTTTGTTAAAATCCCAAGGTTTGGATGAATACATCTGTAGCCGTTTCCGTATCGATGTGCCAGAGGCGAATCTGTCCGAGTGGGAACAAGTTATTTACGAAGAAGCTAATCCAGCGGGTGAAGTCACCATCGGGATGGTAGGTAAATACGTTGAGCTACCAGATGCATATAAATCTGTTATCGAAGCACTGAAACACGGTGGCTTGAAAAACCGTTTAACAGTGAATATCAAGTTAATCGATTCGCAAGATATCGAAACGCGCGGTGTTGAATTACTGAAAGGTCTGGACGCAATTTTAGTCCCAGGTGGTTTTGGTGAGCGTGGTGTTGAAGGGAAAATTCTGACGGCACAATATGCACGTGAGAACAAAATTCCTTATTTAGGTATTTGTTTGGGTATGCAAGTTGCTCTGATTGAATTTGCACGTAATGTTGCCAACATGGCAGATGCAAATTCAACAGAATTCAAAGCAGATTGTAAATTCCCAGTTGTTGCGCTGATTACAGAATGGCGTGATGAAGAGGGTAACGTTGAAGTGCGTTCTGAAGAGAGCGACCTTGGCGGTACAATGCGTGTTGGTGGCCAGCCGTGTCATTTAGTGAATGGCAGCTTAGTTCGTGATATGTATGGTTCTGATACTATCGTTGAACGTCACCGTCACCGTTATGAAGTGAATAATTTATTACTGAAACGCATCGAAGATGCGGGCCTGAAAATTGCAGGTCGTTCAGTAGATAACAAGCTGGTGGAAATTATCGAAAACCCAAATCACCCTTGGTTTGTGGCTTGCCAATTCCACCCAGAGTTCACTTCGACCCCAAGAGATGGTCACCCGTTATTTGCAGGTTTTGTTAAAGCCGCTGGTAAGTACCAGAAAGGTGAGTTGAAATAAGATATGGGGAAGTCGGCGCAATGGCACCAACTTCCCGAAATTTAACTTGTACTGAGGAAAACCTAATGTCCAAAATTGTTAAAGTGATCGGCCGTGAAATCATTGACTCTCGTGGTAACCCAACTGTTGAAGCTGAAGTTCACTTAGAAGGTGGATTTGTTGGTTTAGCAGCTGCACCATCAGGTGCATCTACAGGTTCTCGTGAAGCTCTGGAACTGCGTGACGGTGATAAAGCACGTTTCCTGGGTAAAGGTGTTCTGAAAGCTGTTGGTGCAGTTAATGGCCCAATCGCAGAAGCCTTAATCGGTAAAGATGCAAAAGATCAAGCAAACATCGATAAAATCATGATTGACCTTGATGGCACTGAAAACAAATCTAAATTTGGTGCGAACGCAATTCTGGCTGTTTCTTTAGCAAACGCAAAAGCAGCAGCAGCGGCAAAAGGTATGCCTCTGTATGAGCATATTTCTGACCTGAACGGAACTCACGGCCAATATTCTATGCCTCTGCCAATGATGAACATCATCAACGGTGGTGAGCACGCAGATAACAACGTTGATATCCAAGAGTTTATGATCCAACCTGTTGGCGCTCCGACTCTGAAAGAAGCGGTTCGCATGGGTTCTGAAATTTTCCATCACTTAGCGAAAGTACTGAAATCTAAAGGTATGAACACCGCTGTTGGTGATGAGGGTGGTTATGCACCTAACTTAGAATCTAACGCAGCAGCATTAGCCGCTATCAAAGAAGCGGTTGAGCAAGCGGGCTATGTATTAGGTAAAGACGTAACTTTAGCGATGGACTGTGCAGCATCTGAGTTCTTCAACGCAGAAACAGGTAACTATGAACTGAAAGGCGAAGGTAAAACCTTTACTTCACAAGAGTTCACCCATTACTTAGAAGAACTGACTAAACAGTACCCAATCGTGTCTATCGAAGATGGCCTGAATGAATCTGACTGGGATGGTTTCGCATACCAAACTAAAGTTCTTGGTGACAAAATCCAACTGGTTGGTGACGACCTGTTTGTAACTAACACTAAGATCCTGAAAGAAGGTATCGATAAAGGCATCGCTAACTCTATCCTGATTAAATTCAACCAGATCGGTTCTTTAACTGAAACTCTGGCTGCAATTAAAATGGCGAAAGATGCTGGCTACACTGCTGTTATCTCTCACCGTTCAGGCGAAACTGAAGATGCAACTATCGCTGACTTAGCGGTTGGTACTGCAGCGGGCCAAATCAAAACGGGTTCTATGAGCCGTTCTGACCGTGTTGCTAAATACAACCAATTAATCCGTATCGAAGAAGCTCTGGGTAACAGCGCACCATTCAACGGCTTAAAAGAAGTTAAAGGCCAAGCATAATTTAATTGCTTAGCAAACTGACTGAAACGGGAGGCGAAAGCTTCCCGTTTTTTTATATAAAATAAATAATAAAAATATTAATCTTTTTATTTAAAAGTTTATCTTAAAATTTTATTTTTCATTAGAACTAACGTAATAAATTCTATTTTTTATGATAGTAATAAGATGTTTGTAACTAGTGGAAATTAATATTAAAGGATAAAACTATGGAAACGGAATGTTATAAATCATTGCTCGCAATTTCAAGATTGGGAAGGGATAAAGCAAAAATTGATCAGGAAATTATAGATTTAGTTAGAGAGATTAAAGTTGCTTATAAGAATAATAACTTTAATTGGGACCCAACACTAAGAGCAAAAAAGAAATATATCGAAGATAAAATCACAGATATTATTTACCATTTATACAGTAATGACACACCATCAGAAGCATCTAGGTTAAATCTTGAAGAAAGAAAATTATTTCTAGAAAACTTTCAATTAACTCTAAATTCAATGGTTAGAAAAAAGGTTAATATTAAGGTTCAAGGGCAAAATGAAGAATCTTTTTTTAAATTAAATCAAGAGCAGCTGTTAAATGCAAGTGCATATCGTATTTTACCAAAAGACTCTCGGCAACGTTATTTGCATAGTTCTAAATTAATGGCTCGATTAACCGTCAATGTGAACAAAAAAAACTATAATAATTTAGCTGATGCGTTAATTAAGTTATATGACAATGACCCACAAAAAAGAGTTACTCAAGCTAAAATTATGGGGCCCAGAAAATTAGGCAGTCGAACTGATCAAGCGGTTATTTATTTGTCAGAAGCGAATATTGAATCAGCGAAAGAAGTGAGCCAGCAATTGAAATTACTCTTACCTTCAGATGCACTCATTGGGCATACACCAGCGGGTATGAAAAGGCTAACGACAGGGATTTCCTACTCAGAGACAGTCGAGGGGCAATCAAGCAGCCATGGGGAATCAAGGGCACTGATAATGGCGAAAGCCACTACTGAGTCGTTGCTTACAGGTGAAAAGTTGAAAAACACATTACCAAGAACATTACAACGCTTTGGCTATGACCCTAAAGACCCTGCACTTATTTCTCAAACCATTAGAGACCGATTTTTGCTAACAGGATTAAATAGCCCGGACCAAGAATTAAGCACAATACAGCCAAGTCGAGATATACAGCAATTTGTATTAAATCCCGAACAATTTTGCTATGCATATAAAATTAATGCGAGTTACCTTAACGATATAAAAGAAATACCTGAAAGTGGAAAAGTTGTATTTTACCGTAATGAAGAATCTGAATATGAAATAAAGTATGTTGATGAAACCTACCGTCCAGACCTTTCATATGCACTCAATAGTGACTTCTTAGATACCAGTTTGAAGGAATCTGATAAGGGCTTCTCTAATTATATTGATATAAAAAAGACCGCACCTGATAACGTTTTTTTATTTTTAAGCGAGGTTAAAAAAGGCTCGGTTATCGTGACGGAACTAAATGCTGAGAAGTACAGGGTTTATTATGACGCTCGCTATAATAGTTCCTTACTTTACGATAATGTTGTCATGGCGGTAGATGAACAAGATTATAAGAATGAGTTTAGCAATAATAATTTGGTTTTTTTATATTTTGATGAAGGCTGGAAAATAGTCATTCAAAACAGAAATAATAATGAAGGGGTTATTTTTGAACCTAATAATGTTAAGGTTAAATCAGCTGGAGATTATTCTTTAGATGAGAAAAAAGCTGAGTTTAATCTTTATCGAAATAATATACATGAAAAATTAAACATTTTTTCGAAAAAGTTAGATGTCTATATTTCTACAGCAGAAGAATATTCAACGTCAGATAAAAACCCAACTAACTCTATTCATTGGCTAAATCTGGCTAATGAAGTAAAAAGAAAAGTTCAAGCGAGTTCGGATGAGTTAAAAAATAGAATTCAAAGTATAGAATCAGACTTGAAGAGAACCAATGATGAAAACATTATTGCTGACATGAAAGCGGCGATGGATGTTAATCAGGTTCTTGATATCATAAAAAATAAGCAATTTAATGAAATATATTCAAATTTGCTTGAAGTTGAATATGCTTTTTATTTGCAACAACTTAAGCAAGATAAAGGTATGGATTTCGTTGTTCGAGGAAATAAGTCAGGAGCTTCATCATCTAAGGCGGATGAACATGGTCGACTAACGATAGTTGAACGCTATGAAAATTTATTATATTTACATAAAACATCAAAAAACAGTGAATTTAGGCATGAGTTTAATGAGGGAATAAAAAATTATAATGATATTGTGGTTAAAGGGATTGATAGTACATCAACATCTTGGGAGTTAAAAAAACGATATGTGATAGCTGAGCTTTCTGCAAAAGAAAGAGGTGCATTATATCGGTTGATTCAAGATGCTGGTTATGCCGAATATATTGATAAAATTCTTACCGAAACGGGAAAAATTAGCGAGTTTTTTTATGAAAATGGCAGCAAAGCGAACCGACTAATACCACAGGATTTTTATTTATCTGTTATTAAAAGTGAATCCGGTGGGCGCTGTTATCCTCTCGTTAGAGCAATGTCTGTTGCATTGGCAAAAGATGGGCAAAATGGCGCAGGTAAACTCATTGATAAACTCTATGTCGCAGCTGCAAATCCAGATGATAAAAACTCTATTTTCTTAAAAGAGGGACTGAAAAACTTACACTCAAATACTGATGCTGTAGAGGCTTCTTTTTCCTACGGAAAAATGGGACTTAATAAGATTCAAGAGATATTAGATGTTCGTGATGAAACAATGATGTTTGCATTAAATAGTAACAATCACTCAATGATGTTGGGCAAAAAAATAGAAAAAGGGAAGAAAACTTACTATTTTTATGATCCTAATTTTGGTGTTTTTGCATTTGATGATAACCAAAGTCTGTTTGAGGCAGTGAGAAAGTTTTTTATTGAAAAAAAATTTGCACCATATTATTCCGCGTTTGAAATAGATGGGAAACCTGCCTTTAATCTCGTTTATATTGATACCAATAAAATGGGGCGTGTCCCAATAGGTAGCCAGCTTACAGTTGAAAATTTAAGTGAAAATGATGATCTTACAACAATAGAAACTAGGCAGAATAAAGCAAGATTAATATTAAAAAACCAAGATGAAATATACCAAGATTTGCAATTAAAAAGGTCATTAATGATCTTAGATGCTAATCAGTGGGCAGAGAAAATCCATGAAGCAACATTTAAATTATCGGTAGAAAACGAACTTGATGGTCGATGGCTTCCTTTATTTTATAATGTAGAAGAAGTCAAAGAGGGCCATTATCGTCTTCAACTTATCCATTTAGATGATCCAAGCTTGACGCGGTGGGTTGAAACAACGGATAAAACATTTAAAGATTTTCACCAATATAGCTTAGATAAAATGATGGAGTTTGGTCGTTATTACCACCTTATCGAAGAGGAGTTTAAATTAAAGCCTGAAAGTGCTGAAGGTGATTCTATTGATGGTTTGAATGCAGGCATTGCGATTCAATCTATCATTCAATGGGTGGAAGATAGAAATCGGAATGTAAACACAGAGACTTCAGATACATCAAATCTAGCGATGGCTTTAAAAATTCACACTTATCTTAACTATGCATTAATCGCCCATAGTACCGCAAAAGATGTTGCTCATATGGCAGAGCTTGTTAAAACAGCACTGAGGTACCAGAATAAATCTGTGGCATCCTCAATGACTATTTTTTCATCTTCACTGGCTAAAGTTGCAAATGAAGGTCTATCAACATTTTTTAATGGAGCTTTAATTGGGTTTGATGTTTACGAAATAACGCAAGCTGAAAACGAACCACAAACAATTACATTTGGAACACAATTGGCTTTTGATTCAGCTAGTTTTTTGACAAGTAGTGTAGCTATAGGCGCAGATGCTTTTGGTTATTCGACGGCATCAGCCTCTTTAGGTGGAATAGGTGTTATTGTTGCAGGGCTTGGTATTGGATTCACAGCACTTGCGCGTAATTTTGCGATTATTGGCGAAGATGCCAAAGCGGTTGGTTTGTATTTTAGCGCTTTGGATAATGCATACCAAGGCAATGGGTATGAATATTCGAAAGATAGGACCGTTTTAATACCTAAATTTGGTGCGGTGTTTAAAACGATAGATTTACAAACCAATCAAATTGAATTTGATAGCCAATATATTTACCGTACAAGTGAGAAATCGTCGGGAGGGGGGCGGAAGAATTATCTTTTTTGGGCAGGTAATTTTCCAACTATGGTGCATGATAGGCAGCAAGCAATTAATATTCGTGCTGGAATAGGCTATGCAAATAGTAATCACACTGTAGATTTTTCTTCACAAGAAAGCCTTTTTTTGCCGATCACGCCAAAATCATATATAAAATATGATTATAATTTATGGCCAGGCGCAACAACAAGGCATGACAACGGTTTTGATGTTATCCGTAGATTAGAGCAAGGTGATAATTTTGATTATGATTTTTATATTTTTCCAAGTGAAAATATAATTACTCACATTTATCATGAGTATGTCAATACCCCTATAACTATTAAATTAGATAATAAAAAACGTAATTTAATTATACCAAATTTGCCAAAAGAATGGCGGGGTTTTATTGATTATAAATTGGAAGGTAGTGGAGGCCAGTACACAGTTAATATTAATGAGGGAGTTAAAATATTATTATCAGATAGCCCAGTTACTCAAACTCCATCTCAATGGTTTATTAATTCAAAAGAAATCGGAAATGGGCGCATTCAAATTTTTGATGACAGAGTTAGAGTCGGGGATGTGGATATTTACATCGAGAATAAAAATCCCGAAAGTAAATATTATATTATTAAAAATAACAATGAAGTAAACGAGATAGAACTCAAGACAAAATCAATTAAAACGGTGAGTGTTGATGAGGAAGTATGGAAAGATAATATCAAAGGCTTTGAAGAATACTTACATACCTTATTCCAAGAACAAAAATCACATCAGCAGTATGTTATTATTGAAAATTATCAACACCATGGAAATAATGTAGGACGAGCCTATTTTGATGTAAAAACAGAAAAAATAATATTTACACATTCAATTGAAACAGAGAAAAAAGATGCGTTATTAGCAGGTGTTAGAAATGATAAGGCTATTTTTTATTCATTAGAATCTCCTTTAATTTGGGTTACGGATCTTAATAATGGGAATATTCTTTTTGAATACCGGTTAGAAAATAAAATGGCTCGTAATTTGGAAATTTTAAAAGTTTGGCCAGGAGAAAATACCATTTATTTTTCTTGCCGCTATCAAGACTCATTTGAGGTGGCAAATTATCAAATTGTAGAAAATAATATTGAATTAGTGAGTATCGTTTCAACGCCTGAAACACTCGTATATTTAGCCAGTACACATACTCAATTAGAGGAAGTTGAGCCAGAGGAAATTTTAAAAAATTATTTAATTGATAATAAGAATAATATTGCAACACCCGGTTTGAAGGGCTCAAACTTAGCAAGCTTAGTGATGATATCTGGAAATGACCATAATCAAACGCAACATCGCTACTGGATCAGGCCGCAAGATAATAAACTGATTAAGCCTAACCTATCGGCATCATTAGGGTTTGGCCATTTTCCTGTTGATCGTACTTTGAAGCAAAGCCACTGGGCAATTCCCGAAGACTTACATTTAGTGACTTCATTGTTTGATAGTGACGGTACTGAAGTTTTTTACTTTTATAGTGATAAACAAAAATCACTTTATCGACAAGAAGGTGCTGGGCAAGATGTCTTAAATGTGATTAAACCTTCAGCATGGTTTATGTACACTCCAAATTTAGAGAGTGTATTTACATGGAAAGGGAATTTGCTACTTATCGATAGCTTTGGTGTTGTTAGCCAGTTAAGTGCAAATGGAAATTCATCCATTGTTGCATTGAATGACAAATGGTTTAAGGATCATGCGTACTGGTGGCGAGACTTAGAATATGTTTATCGAGATAAACCAGTTATTGCATTACTAGGTATTAAAAGTGTTGATAATGGAAAAATACTCCCAGCTTGGAGTATTCAAGGAAAAATAATCATTGCACATCAACTTTCATCAGAAAATGAACTGCAATTTTTAGGTATGAATGCAACTCGTTCAGGAGGGTTAATCTTTGATAAAAAGCAACAAAAATTGTATGAGCAATATTTTGCTACAGAAAAAGAATTAATTGCTGCATTTGCTGAGGGCTCAACATTGAATAACCCTGCTGATTTACCTGCCATCATTGATCTTTACCCTAATTATCAATTTAACAAAGTCGAACGGGTCGCTGATGGTTTATTAATGTCTGCTGGAAGTGGAGAAATATTTTACATTGATCTGGTAAATAGCCAATCTATTAATCCTAATCATCTAAGTTCATCTTTGATTATTAAAGGTGGGAAAGAACATGATATTTTGAGCCCATCAATAATAAAAAATGTGAAAAATATCATTTTAAGTGGCGGGGAAGGGCAAGATAGCTATTTAATTACCCAAGAGGCTTGGTTAAATTACCAAACGATTATTATTGACAATGACAGCTATGATGAAAAAGAGGATTTGCTTATTTTACCCCCATTAAATCGCCAATCGCTTATGACACTTCGGCAGAATGATGATTTAGTTATTTTTGATATGCACTCATCGACGTCATTAATTATCAGGCAGGTATTTGGTGAACAATCTAAAACGCATAACCATTTGAATATAAGGATGCACAATCAATCATACTCAATGAGTCTAAGCGAATTTACCAGTGGCACAATACAATCAGAAGGCTTATTTAATATACAACAAGGTGGTGTTATTTCACAGAGTGAGCAGCAAACTCAATTAATTATTGAAAAAATAACAGCGTTTAATTTTGATACGGAATTATCTCAACAAGACTCTGTTGCTTTTTTTCCTTCAGAACGTGTATTGAGTTTAATGCCACCGCTTTTACCCGCTAAAAAAGAAAAGTAAAGATAAATGATTTCTAACTGATTTTTATATTAATAAATAGTACTGAGAAGGAGTTGGTTTATTTTAATAAAAATCAGTTGGTTATGCTTTTATATTTTGAATGTGAAATGGTTGTTTATGTTGCTTTTAACTATTATGTTGACATTTAATTCTTCGTTTTTTACGATTTAATAGTTCGGATTTTTGGAGTTCATGTTAATTACTAGAAAATTACACGGTATAGATCGCACTTTTGGCTACAACACATTTTCATTCCATTCAATTAACTCTATATTTCAGACCTCGTAAATAAATATTAACAATAATACTCGAAAACAATTTGCTTCCGAGCTATGGAGTTTTACATGGATGCTTCTGAATCTTTGACGCCGGCAGTAAGTCCTACTCCCGCAAATAAGCGTGGTTGGATTATTTTAGCAATTGATATTGTGCTTCTAATTGTACTTTTGAAATACCTGCCCTTTGATGAAAAAGCGAATGCAGGTTTAGCAATGATGGTCTTCATAGGTGTACTTTGGTTAACTGAAGCTATACACGTCACAGTGACAGCGCTCTGTATTCCTATTTTAGCGGTAGTCCTAGGGCTCATGAATACAGGGGATGCACTTAAATCCTTTGCAAACCCAATTATTTTCTTATTTTTTGGGGGATTTGCGTTAGCAACGGCTTTACATATTCAAGGTCTAGATAGGCTTATAGCCAATCGCTTATTAATGGCAGCGCGTGGGCGCCTTTCTGTAGCCGTATTATTGCTATTCGGTGTCACAGCAGGCTTATCAATGTGGATCAGTAACACAGCAACAGCGGCAATGATGTTACCGCTTGTACTCGGTATTTTATCTAATCTTGATGTGCGCCATGAACGCAATACCTTTGTGTTTGTATTACTTGGTGTTGCTTATAGTGCAAGTATTGGTGGATTAGGGACGATTGTTGGTAGTCCTCCAAATGCCATTGCGGCTTCTGCTTTAGGTTTAGATTTTCTCTCTTGGATGAAATATGGCATTCCAATTATGGTTGTCTTATTACCAATGATGTTTGTTTTAATGTACATGATGCTGCGCCCAAACCTTAAACATCGCTTTGAAATTGAATTAGAGCATGTTCAATGGAACAGCAAGCGTATTACTGCAATGGTCATATTTTTGTTAGCTGTAGTTTGTTGGATCACCAGTACTTTCATCAGTGACGCGTTCGGTGGTGTAAAAGATTTAGATACTATCATTGCGATGAGTGCCGCAATCCTCATTTGTGTTACGGGTGTCGCAAGCTGGTCTCAGATTCAAAAAAATACAGAGTGGGGCGTATTGATGTTATTCGGTGGTGGTCTAACACTGAGTGCAATTTTAAGCTCTTCTGGTGCAAGTAAAATTATGGCGGATTGGATGCAGCTGACATTTGGTCAAAGCCATTGGTTTGTTATCATTTTAGCGGTAACAACGTTTATCATTATTTTGACAGAATTCACCAGTAATACAGCGAGTGCTGCATTATTAGTCCCTATTTTTGCAACAGTAGCTGAAGCGTTAGGGATGCCAGTGATCGTACTGACAATGATTATTGGTATTGGTGCATCGTGTGCCTTTATGTTGCCTGTAGCAACACCGCCAAATGCGATAGTGTTTGGTTCGGGGTATATTCGTCAAATAGAAATGGTGAGAGTCGGAGCGGTACTGAATGTCGCTTGTATCATTGTGATTTCATTATTTGCTTGGTTCTTCTGGATGTAATTCAAAAAATATACCTTACGGCCTCTTCTTTTGAGGCCGCTTTACATTGTTGTGCTGCATTTCGATATTATTGTGAGGGGCGTGCGACAAGTGCTTGTTGATTTTTCCCTATCTGAATAACTCCTGTATCTGTAAATGTAATTTCACTGTTGCCACGCAACGAAAAATTCATCGCTTTAATTATTCCCTGTATATCGATTTTATTTTGTGGGCAAAGAAAATCATTATTACATTGATATTGATGACTTTCTAACATAACGGTGTGCCCTGTTAATTTCGCTTGTTCACTTAATTCAAAGTGATTTCCTTGAAAATAAGGGATATCAGTTTTGAATTTAGTGCCGAGTTTTACCACACCTTCACTGGGAGAAAGTGTTCCACTGCCTGATGAACTTATGTAGTTTTGCAAGGCAGCATTGATATTGAGGTTGTTTTGCAGTTTTATTTGATCGGCAAAAACATTCATTTTAGATAGTTGAATTGGATTGCCTTGTTGTTGGCTTATGCTGACGAGCCCAGCCGGTTGGGTTGAAAATTTAAGGTTGCTATAATCCTCCTGTTTTTTAGGGTCGAGTTGTTTCTTATTTTCTTTATTTCTACTGTATTGTTGTTCTAGTTTCCCTGCAATTAAAGACAGACTATTGATATTATTTATCGCGCCTTTTTTCCACGAGATACCATTTGGGTTTGCAATAACCAGGTTTGCACGTTGCCCCTTGATACCCAATATCCCTTGAATTTGCGTTTCTTCGGTGCCTGTCACTTCAGCTAGTATTAACTTGGCTGCCCTATCACTCAGGTTGTTATTACTGGCTATGTCATTATTAAAAATTAAACCATGTTCATTTGAAGATAACGCTTCAAATGTATTGAATGAAATATGGTTTTTTAGTGGAGCATTGATATTGATGATTTTGGCTTTATCAATGCTGATTTCATTTGCATTAGTGATAGGTGGTGAAAATAAGAAAATGACCGTAATTGTTTGTGCCGCTATTGATTTCATTTATCAGCTCCCTGCTATTAAAAAATCCCTTCATCGCTAACGAGTATAAGGGGTAATGCATTTTTCAAAGCAATCAAAAAATAGTATGGGATTGATAGAAACAATCAAAACAGGGTAACTGTGTTGGGTTAAGGATAAGGATAAAAAAAGAGCCACATTTCTGTGGCTCCCATTATTTAGGTCACTTATCAGCAATTAGTGTGCTGTTGGTGGATGGCTGTGTTCAATATCTTCAGACTTCTTAGAGAAGCGGCGACGGATCACCACAAAGAAGACGGGAACAAAGAAGATAGCCAGTGAGGTTGCGGCGAACATACCACCCAGAACACCTGTACCTACTGAGTTCTGAGATGCAGAACCTGCACCATTACTAAACACTAGCGGGATAACACCTAACATAAATGCCAATGATGTCATCAGGATTGGTCGTAAACGCATCTTAACGGCATTCAGCGTTGCTTCAACTAACCCTTTACCTTCTTTTTCCATTAAGTCTTTGGCGAATTCAACAATCAAGATTGCGTTTTTCGCCGAGAGCCCAATGGTTGTTAACAGGCCGACCTTAAAGTAAACGTCATTATCTAAACCACGGACGCTGGTAAAGAGTAATGCGCCGATAATACCCAGTGGAACGACTAACATAACGGAGAATGGTACTGACCAGCTTTCATAAAGTGCTGCCAGGCAGAGGAATACCACTATCAAGGAAATCGCGTACAGAGCAGGGGCTTGGTTACCTGCTAAGCGTTCTTGATAGGACATACCCGTCCACTCATAACCAATACCTTCCGGTAGGTTTTCAGTTGTTAGTTTTTCCATCAATAGCATCGCATCACCGGTACTTTGACCTGGTGCTGCTTGGCCTTGAATGTTCATCGCTGGTACACCGTTATAACGCTCTAAACGTGGTGAACCAAACTTCCAAGGGTCTTTGGATTCATCTAAGAATGCAGAGAATGGAACCATTTTACCTTGGTTATTACGAACATACAGGTTGCTGATATCTGATGGCAACATACGACTTTCTGCATCACCTTGTACGTAAACTTTCTTAACACGACCGCGGTCGATAAAGTCGTTCACATAGCTTCCACCAAAGACGGAGCTGAGTGTTGCGTTAATATCGCTGATTGCGACGCCTTGTGCCTGTGCTTTTTGTTGGTCAATGTAGATACGGTATTGTGACGTATCATCTTGCCCATTTGGACGAACACCTTGGAGCATTTCTGGATGTTGAGCCGCTAAACCAAGTAATTGGTTACGTGCTTGCATCAGTTTGTCATGCCCTAAGTTACCTTTATCGACCAACTCGAAGTCAAAACCGTCTGCGGTACCTAACTCAACAATTGCAGGCAGGTTAAAGGCGTAAATTAGTGCTTCTTGCTTCTTGGACATCGCGATATTTGCGCGTTGTACAATTGCATCAACGTGGTTTTCATCACCTTTACGTTCGCTCCAGTTTTTCAGAACGACGAAGGCAAGACCCATATTTTGACCTTGACCGGCAAAGCTAAAGCCCCCAACAGTAAAGACAGATTCAACATTGTCTTTTTCGTCAGTGTGGTAGTAGTTAGTGACTTCATCCAGCACGGCTTGGGTTTGTTCTTGTGTTGATCCTGGCGGTAATTGAACCATTGACAGGAATACACCTTGGTCTTCTGCTGGTAAGAAGGAAGACGGTAAACGAACAAACATAAATGCCATGCCTGCCACTAAAATCAGGTAAATCACAAGGTAACGACCTGTGCCGTTAAGCATGCGGCTTACACTGTCTGTGTAGTGGTGAGCTTGCTTTTCAAACGTTCTGTTAAACCATCCAAAGAACCCTTTTTGGCTACCATGGCTGCCTTTCTCAATAGGCTTCAACATCGTCGCACACAGTGCTGGTGTTAAAATCATAGCCACCAGAACTGACAGAATCATGGACGAAACAATGGTAATCGAGAACTGACGGTAAATTGCCCCTGTTGAACCACCAAAGAAGGCCATTGGGATGAATACCGCAGACAGAACCATTGCAATACCGACTAACGCACCTTGGATTTGACCCATTGATTTTTTGGTCGCTTCTTTCGGTGATAAGCCTTCTTCTTGCATAACACGTTCAACGTTCTCTACAACAACGATGGCATCATCGACGAGTAGACCGATGGCAAGTACCATCGCGAACATGGTCAAGGTGTTTATTGAGTAACCAAATGCCGATAGGATGGCAAATGTCCCCAACAAGACAACTGGAACGGCAATCGTTGGAATTAATGTGGCGCGAATGTTCTGGAGGAACAAATACATAACCACAACAACCAACATGATTGCTTCAACTAACGTTTTAACAACCTCGTTAATTGAGATTTTAACAAATGGCGTTGTATCGTATGGATAAACGATTTCTAACCCTTGAGGGAAGAAAGGTTTCATCTCTTCCAGCGCAGCACGTACGTTGTTAGACGTATCTAACGCGTTCGCACCTGTTGCCAGTTTGATACCAATACCTGCTGCTGGTTTTCCGTTAAAGCGCGCGATCGTACTGTAGTTTTCTGCACCTAACTGAACGTCAGCAACATCTTTAATACGAACTTGAGAACCGTCTTGGTTAACCCGCAGTAAGATATTGGAAAACTCTTCTGCACTATTTAAACGTGTCTGTGCAATGATTGAGACGTTTAAACGTTGGTTTGCAATTGACGGTGAACCACCGAGCTGTCCTGCTGCGACTTGGTTATTTTGAACCTTGATAGCATTAATGACATCGGTTGTCGTCATGTTGTATTTAACAAGTTGTTCAGGTTTTAACCAAATACGCATCGCATATTGGGTACCAAACAGCTGTGTTTCACCCACACCATTTACACGGCTTAATGGGTCTTTAATATTCGAACCTACATAGTCGGCAATGTCATATTGGCCCATTGAGCCATCATTAGACACGAAACCTGCAACCATTAAGAACGAACTTGTTGATTTATCGACACTAATACCTTGCTGCTGAACTTCTTGTGGCAGCAATGGCATCGCCAGTTGCAATTTGTTTTGCACCTGTACTTGCGCGATATCACCATCAGTTCCTGCTTCAAAAGTAAGCGTAATGCTTGCAGAACCTGATGAATCACTGCTCGATGACATATATACCAAGTTATCGATACCGTTCATATTCTGTTCGATAACCTGAGTTACTGTGTTTTGTACCGTCTCGGCATCCGCTCCCGGATAGTTAGCTGAAATAGAAACAGCCGGCGGTGCGATGGTCGGGTACTGAGAAACAGGTAACTGGATAATTGCCAACAGACCAGCAAGCATGGTGATAATCGCAATTACCCACGCAAAAATTGGTCTTTCTATAAAAAACTTAGGCATTAATCAGCCGCTCCCTTATTTAGACTTTTCTTCAGGTTTAGCCTGATTGTCTATGGATTGCGTTTCTAAGTTTGCTTCCTTAGGATTCACAACAATTCCTGGTTTGATTTTTTGTAAGCCAATGACGACAACGCGATCACCTGCTTTTAAGCCATCTTTAATCAGCCATTTGTTGCCAACCGCTTGTCCTGCTTTAACCGTTCTGACTTCAATTTTGTTCTCTGCGCCAACAACCATGACTTGAGAGGTACCTTGAGCAGTACGCGATAATCCTTGTTGAGGAACCAGAATTGCATTTTCAACAACGCCATCTTCTAAAATTGCACGGACAAACATTCCCGGAAGTAACTCTTTGTTCGGGTTAGGGAAAACGGCTCTCATTGTGATGGAACCTGTGGTTTCATCAACGGTGACATCAGAGAACTCGAGAACACCTTTTTGTGCGTATTCTTGGCCATTGTTATTAATTAAACTAACAGGTGCCTGACCAGATTCTTTTTGCACAGCGCCTTGTGCTATCTCATTTTTTAGACGTAAGAAATCATCGCTCGATTGCGTTACGTCAACATAGATAGGGTCAAGTTGCTGAACACGCATTAATTCAGTCGCTTGGCCTGTAGAGACCAATGCCCCTTCAGTCACATTCGATTTGCCAGTACGGCCACTGATTGGTGCGGTTACCTTGGTGTAGTTCAGGTTGATACGTGCAGTTTCAACAGCCGCTTCCGCTGCTTTGACGGCAGCAAGCGCTTGAGCATAGGTTGAAGTCGCTTGGTCGTATTCTTGCTGACTAATGTAATTCGTCCCTAACAATGGTTTATAACGCTTAACCGTCAGCGCCGCGATATTTGCATTCGCTTGCGCTTTTGCCAGTTCTGCTTTTGCACTGTCATAGGTCGCTTGGAAAGGAGCAGGATCAATTTGATACAAAGATGTTCCCGCTTCTACGTCGCTACCTTCTTTATAGTTACGTTTTAAAATGATGCCGCTCACTTGTGGGCGAACCTCGGCAACACGGAATGCAGATGTACGGCCTGGTAACTCGGTCTTGAGAGTCAGAGGTTCGGCTTTCAGCGTAACAATTCCTACTTCAGGCGCCGGGCGTTCTCCGCCACCTTGTTGTTCATCGTTACAACCTGATAAAGCTAAGCCACCTGAAAGAACCAACAGAGCCAGAGGTAACACCCCTCTGTTTTTTCGCATAAGTTAACCTCAATTAATCAATATGAGTTCAAAACAAAAATAAGAAAAATGGTAAACAATATGATTTATCACTGTGCTATAGTACAAACATACACGAATGTATGTAAATCAGCTTTCGATAGAAACGGGTCACAATGGCACGAAAAACTAAACAACAGGCTGAAGAAACCCGTCAGGAAATATTAGATGCTGCCATCAAAACATTCTCTGAGCGAGGAGTTTCAGCCACATCATTAGCCGATATTGCAAAAGCAGCGGGGGTAACCCGAGGTGCAATATATTGGCATTTTAAAAATAAAGTAGATCTCTTTTATCAGGCCTGCGAGTTTGGTGATAACCAAATAATCCAAGCCGAAGAATATTATCGTTCTAAATATACCAATGATCCACTTTCAATACTAAGAGAATTATTGGTTTTTATTTTGACCGACTTCATCGACAACCCTAAAAACCGTGCGTTGATGGAAATTTTCTTTTTAAAATGTGAATTAGTGGGCGAAATGGCGGAATTAGTCGATTTTAAACGGGCTAATTATGTGGCTAGTCAGTGTCGTATTGTCGATAATTTGCAAGATTGTATCGATGCAGGGCAATTACCTGCTGACCTTGATATTGAATGCGCCGCCATCATGATCCGCTCATTAATGTCGGGTTTATTAGAAAATTGGTTATTACAACCTGAGAACTTTAATATAAATCAACACACGATAACGCTGGTTGAGACACTATTAGAGACGTTAAAATGTAACCCAGCAATACGGCTTAAACCCACCCAAATAAAATAACTTGGAGTCACAGATGGCCTCTATTCTGATCATCGCTAACGGCGCACCTTATGGCAGCGAAACTTTATTTAACTCATTGCGCCTTGCTATCACGCTAAAAGAGCAAAACTCAGATTTAGATTTAAAAATCTTTTTAATGTCAGATGCAGTTTGTGCAGGTTTAGCGGCTCAAAAACCGAAAGAAGGTTACAACCTTCAGCAAATGTTAGAAATTTTAACGGCTCAAGGGGTGCCTGTTAAATTATGTAAGACATGTACCGATGCCCGTGGTATCAGTGAGTTAACTTTAGCGGATGGTGTTGAGGTTGGCACATTAGTGGAACTGGCTAGCTGGACATTAACATCAGAGAAAGTCTTAACATTCTAATTTGTTGGTTTAAAATGTTGCTCTAATTGTATGTGCTGGTAATGTGTTACTGGCACTTTGTTTTTTTGAATAACATACTGAGCAAAGAAAGAAGATGCGTGGGTATAAGGATATTACGATGATAAAACAACATAGAATAGAGCGGTATTTTATTAGCGCTGCGTTGTTACTCGCAATGATATTTTTTTCTTACTCTGCATCTGCTTTAACTCCAAGTAACCTACCTAACAAAAACGACATTAAAAGTTCGCTCACCGCATTAAGTAAAAAAAGTAGCTTAAGTGAAGAAGAAAAATTGGTGCGCGGGGACTTAGAAAAAACATCCGATTTTTATAATGAATTAGATAAACTCGAACAGCGAACAGAAGAACTGCAAAAAAAACTTAATCGAACCAATGAAGAATCAAGAATTGCTGTTCAAGGTTTACAACAAGTTAGAAATGAAAGCCAACAACAGGCTTCGCAATTTGCTGAAAAAATAAAAAATAGCTCACTTCCCCAATTAGAAGCCCTACAAGCGACCTACTTAGAAAACTTACAGTCGGAACAAAACGACCTCGCAACCTATAATAGCCAACTAATCGGTTTACAAACCCAGCCAGAACGCGCGCAGGCGTTGATGTTGGATAATGCGCGGCGGTTACAAGAAATTCGTAATGAACTTAACAGCACGGTTAATGACTCAGTGAGCTTGCGCCCATCTCAAATTGATATGCTGCAAGTTGAGCAGTATCTCTTACAGCAACAAAATGAATACCAAAAACGTATTTTGCAAACCAATACGCAATTACAAGATGTTCTGCAAAAACAACGTGATTATACCGCTGCATATATCGCTCAGCTTGAGGATCATGTTCAACAATTACAAGCCGCTATCAGCAACCGCCGTCTAGATGATTCCCAGTCAACGGTACGCGAAGCGTTAAATACTTCTGAAGCGGATATTCAAGCGCAGCAAAACCCCGTCATCCAAAAAGAAATCGCCATCAATAATGCGCTCAGCGATCGTTTGATTCAAGTGACTGAAGATAGCAATAAGCTGGTGCAAAATGGCATTCGTGTTAAAGCATGGCTAGAAAGGGCGACGCAGTCAGAACGTAATTTGAAAGAGCAAATTAACGTTTTACGTGGGAGCTTATTGCTATCTCGTATCTTATTCCAACAGCAAATTGATTTACCGCCAGATATTTTAACCAAAAACTTACCTGTGACGATTGCGGATTTACGTCTTGAACAGTTTGATATTAATCAGCAGCGTGATGCTTTATATCAACCTAATGACTACATCTCTGGTTTAGAGAGCCAACTGGCCGTCAAAACAGGTGAAGAGCAGGGTAACGGATCATTGCTATCAACAGATGATAAGGCCGCATTGACCAAGCTTTTAGATGTCAGGCGTGGCTTGTTAGATGAACTCAACCAGCAACTGGGTGGGCAAATTTCCCAAGCAATTAACTTACAGCTCGACCAAAACCAATTATTGAGTGTGGTAAGCTCCCTTGAAAATACATTAGCTCAGCAAATATTTTGGGTGAACAGCAATAAACCGATGGATGTGGAGTGGATTAAAACCTTCCCTGAAGCCGCGGCAGCCCAAATCAGCAGCTTTGATTTCAGTTTATCGTCTCGCAGTATTCAGCGCGGGGTAACAAACTCATTGTTAGTGGTGATCCCGCTGGTATTGATTGCGGTGATTTTTATTTGGTTTCATCGCAAAATTAACCGACGTTTACAAGAGATTGACCAACGCTTATCGAGCCTACGGAATGACAGTGTTTTGAGCACGCCAATAGCGCTCTTACTGACATTGATGCAAACCCTGCCTATCTCTTTATTATTATTGGCAATAGGTTATTGGTTCTTAAAAACAGGTAATGTCCAAGGGCCGTTCTTTTGGCAGTTTTGCCAGCAGCTTGCCGTTTTTTGGGCGTTGTTTGAACTCACATTTCGCATCTTGAAGCCCCAAGGCATTGCACAGAAGCATTTTGGGATAGACCAAGGCACTATCTCACGAACGCGTCGGCGTATGTCGCGCTTATCTATCCCGCTGATCCCATTAATCTTCTTTTCAACTTATGGGGTTATCAACCCATTAAAAGTTTCAGAAGATGTGATTGGGCAATTGATTGTTTTCGTTTCGCTACTGTTGTTGTGTATTTTTACCGTGCCATTTTGCAAACAAGTTTGGCAAGAGAAAGGCAGCCATTTAACGCGGACGATTGTTATCACATTATTGACGTTTTCCCCGCTTATTTTAGTGGGGCTAATGATGGCTGGCTACTATTACACCACATTGCGTTTGGCAAACCGCTGGCTTGATAGTTTGTATTTGTTGTTGCTTTGGTACATCACCTATAACGCCTGCTTAAGGGGCTTGACGCTGGTGGCACGCAAGCTGGCTTATCAACGTGCAGTCGAACGCCGTGAAGCATTAAGGCTAGAAAGGCAGGAACCGCAGGAAGATGCGGAAAATGAGCCAATTAAAGAGCCGCCAATGACCATTGAATTGATTAGCCAGCAATCTTTGCGTTTAACAACCATGGTGCTGTTTATCATATTTGCGTTGGCATTTTACGGCATTTGGTCTGATTTTATTACGATTTTCTCGTTTTTTGATAGCGTAGAACTGTGGCGCTATAGCGATGTTTCTCCTGAAGGTACGAATATTCTTCAGTCAGTGACGCTCGCTAATCTAATTTTAGCGGTGGTGATTATTATTGTGGCGTGGGTGATGACGCGTAACTTACCGGGCTTGTTAGAAGTACTTGTTTTATCACGCTTAAAATTGAGGCAAGGGTCAACTTATGCCATCACCACAATACTGACTTATATCATCGTGGGTATCGGTGCGATTGCGTCACTCGGCATGATTGGTGTGACATGGAACAAACTGCAATGGTTAGCTGCCGCTTTAACCGTTGGGTTAGGGTTTGGTTTACAAGAAATTTTTGCAAACTTTGTTTCGGGGATCATCCTTTTATTCGAAAGACCGATCCGCATAGGCGACACAGTCACCATCGGGACCTATTCAGGTACGGTAAGCAAAATTCGTATTCGAGCGACCACCATTGTTGATTTCGATCGCAAAGAAGTGATCATTCCCAATAAAGCGTTTGTCACTGAACGGCTGATCAACTGGTCGTTGTCAGATACGGTTACGCGGATCACGATTTCACTCGGCGTAGCGTACGGATCGGATCTGGACAAAGTGAAGCGTGTGTTACTCTCTGCGGCCACCGGTAATGCCAAAGTGATGACAGAGCCCGCACCGAGCGTCTATTTCACCACGTTTGGTGCGAGTACGTTAGACCATGAACTGCGCTTCTACGTCCGCCAAATTGGCGATCGCAGCGTGACCAGTGATGAAGTGAATCGAGCGATTGATAAACTGTGCAGAGAAAACGACATTGATATCGCCTTTAACCAGCTGGAAGTTCATCTGCACAATAATAAAGGGGAGGAGCTACAGGAAGTGCAACGTACCCCGAAAAAAAACGGCCATAATAACGAAAAATAATTAGAGTTATTCAAGGCAAGTGGTTTCTACTGCTTGCTTTTGCTGTTTTAAAACATAATCATTTTTAACAATATCAAGAGCTTTAAGAACAATATCGGTTTCAATATCTGATGTTTCTAATAAGTAAATCAAATCAACGGCAAGCTGTGTTTCGAGGGGGGCGTCTTTGAGTGAGTCCATTCGTGTTCCTTATATCGCAGTGTGTCGAATTATTCAAAATATTGATTTTCTTGATGCTCTATGGCTTTTTCAATGCGTAAAAGGGCTTGGCGGCAACGATACAAACGGCCTGCTAATGTTGCGAGCTCTTTTTGGCATTGATGTTGGATACGGTGATCTGTTAGCCCTGATAACTGAAGTTCTTTTTCACTGACCATTGCTTGGAGACGGCGCTCATAATCCTGATGTTGTGATAAACGTTCATATAAATCAACCTGTTCCTTTTTCTTGGTAAAGGATGATTCCTTTTCACGCAACGATTGCGTTGAAATTTCGCGGGAAATGGCCTGCATTTGATGCACAATTTTTTCGGTGAGAAAATTGACTTGTTCTGTGTGGTTCAGTGTGACACTGTTACACAACTGCTGATAAAGGTTATTCAACTCTTTTTGGCAGTCCCCCAAGCGCGTCGATTTATGGCTAAACAGCTGCATATCAAAACGGGAGTGGGAAAACTCATTATCTTTAATGGGGGCAACACGGGTTTCTAACTCATCAATCTGCTTTTTTAACGCATCCAACAGAGCCTGTATTTTCATTTTTTGTTCTCATTAAATGTGAAAAATCGCGGAAAATTGATATTCAGCAACAAAACTCGCTGCAAATAGGCGGCTGCTTATTGCATTTTTATGGTACTTTACATAGATTCTACACTTTCGTGTTTACTACATGGCTTTTATTATGACCGCTAAAGAGCAACAACTGCAATTGATTAAAGAAAGTATCGCATCCATTCAAGATTATCCAATCGAAGGTGTGATCTTCCGTGACATTACGACTTTGTTAAATAACCCTGCTGCCTATCAAGCAACGATTGATATGTTAGTTGAACATTACCAAAACAAAGGCGTCACTAAAATTGTAGGAACTGAAGCGCGTGGTTTTCTATTCGGCGCACCAGTTGCATTACGTTTAGGCGTGGGTTTTGTTCCTGTTCGTAAAAAAGGGAAATTACCGCGTGAAGTATTAAGTATGACTTATGATCTCGAATACGGTACCGATACCCTTGAGATCCACAAAGACAGCATTCGTCCAGAAGATAACGTGCTGGTGGTTGACGATCTGCTGGCGACTGGCGGAACGGTTGAAGCAACCGTGAAAATGATCAAACAGCTGGGTGCTAATGTGGTCGATGCTGCATTCATCATTAGCCTGCCTGACTTAGGTGGTGTTGAACGCTTACAAAAAGAAGGCGTTTCTTCATACAGCTTGGTTGAATTCCCAGGCCATTAATCTTTATTTTCCCTCTATTTTTATCACAGTCTCGCCGTAGAGGTTGAGGCTGTGGTAGCATGTACTATGATTACCTTTATTCACACATCATTATTAAATTACTGTGGGATCCATGAGCTATCAGGTACTTGCCCGTAAGTGGCGACCTCAAAAATTTTCAGACGTTGTTGGCCAACAACATGTCTTGACTGCACTTGCTAATGGGCTGGCGCACCAGCGGCTTCATCACGCCT
Source organism: Providencia sp. UF-224 (assembly GCF_058245955.1). Taxonomy (NCBI): domain Bacteria; kingdom Pseudomonadati; phylum Pseudomonadota; class Gammaproteobacteria; order Enterobacterales; family Morganellaceae; genus Providencia; species Providencia sp. UF-224. Next base: position 154,680 of record NZ_JBSICC010000010.1, read on the forward strand.
ATCTTTTTTCGGGTACCCGCGGCGTTGGGAAAACGACGATTGCACGCCTTTTTGCTAAAGGGCTTAATTGTGAAACAGGGATCACTGCAACACCTTGTGGGCAATGTGCAAACTGCCTCGAAATCGAGCAAGGTCGCTTTGTTGACCTGATTGAAATTGATGCCGCTTCGCGAACTAAAGTCGAAGACACCCGTGAATTGCTGGATAACGTGCAATACGCACCCGCGAGAGGGCGCTTTAAAGTGTACCTTATCGATGAAGTCCATATGCTTTCACGGCACAGTTTCAATGCGCTGTTAAAAACCCTTGAAGAACCGCCTGAGCACGTCAAGTTTTTATTGGCAACAACAGATCCACAAAAACTGCCAGTGACGATTTTATCGCGTTGCTTACAGTTCCATCTTAAAGCGTTGGATGTGACGCAAATCAGTGAACAGCTGGAGGTTATTCTCAATGCCGAAAATATTGAACATGACCTGCGTGCACGCCAGTTAATTGCTCGTGCTGCCGATGGCAGTTTGCGTGATGCATTAAGCTTAACTGACCAAGCCATTGCCATGGGGCAAGGCAAAGTCACCGCAGACATTGTCAGCCAAATGTTAGGGACGCTGGATGATGAGCAACCTTTAGCCATTATCGAAGCCCTCGTTAGAGCCGATAGCATTGCGGTTATGACCCAAGTGGAACACGCGGCAAGTCGCGGTGCTGATTGGGAAAATTTATTAGTCGAAATTTTATCGCAACTGCACCGTATTGCGATGATCCAGCTATTGCCTGCGGAACAAGAAACCGACCCATCTTCAACCGAAGGGCGTTTACGCCAAGTGGCGAGAGTCGTTTCCCCTGCGGATCTGCAACTTTTTTACCAAACACTGCTGGTGGGTAGAAAAGAGCTTCCGTATGCCCCAGAGCGGCGTATGGGGGTTGAAATGACGCTATTGCGAGCGTTAGCTTTTCACCCAAAGAGCGTGATTGAAGAGATTGAACCGCCCCCAAGAATTGTGCAGCAAGCGCCAGTTATAAATCAGCCTGTCGCTCAGCAACGTGTTGCTCCTTCAATGCTGCGTTCAGAAAATTTGCCTGAAAATAGCCCGACAGCGCAATTGCTCAAAGCAAGGCAGGCACTACAAAGTGAGGATCCTAGCCCAAAAAAGGCTAAACCGGTGATGTCTGAAAGGGCAAAGCCGGCGGTATCAGCACTTGAAAGGCTGGCCGCCGTGACCAGCAAACATCAACAAAATGTGGAAAATAGAGCATCTGGGTCTGCGAAATCGGAAAAACCGAAGCAGTACCAGTGGAAGCCGCAAAACGAAGCGGCCATGCAGCCAAAAGAGGCGGTTACGACGCCAACGGAGATCAAAGAGGCACTCGAATACGAGAAAACCCCTGAATTAGCAGTGAAAATTGTCGAAGAAGGGCGTGAGCGAGATAGCTGGTCAGGTAAAATTGCACAATTAAATATTCCAAAGCTAGTTGAACAATTAGCTTTGAATTCATATATAGAAGAATTAAGTGAGTCGCAAATTGTGTTGCATTTGCGCCCCGCTCAGAAACACCTTGATAAACCGGCTGCACACAAAGCACTGGAAGAGGCTCTGAGCGAACTGTATGGTCGTACTGTTGAACTGAAAATCGTTCACGATGATAATAGCGAGGTGAAAACCCCGCTAGAATGGCGACAGGCGATTTATGAAGAGAAACTGGCGCAAGCTCGCCAGTCTATTATTGCGGATAAAACGATTCAAAAATTGCGTTCCATGTTTGATGCGCAGTTGGATGAAGAGAGTATTCGCCCCGTTTAACGCTACAGTCTTATGTTTAGCTGTAGCCTCAGTTGTGAGAGAAAACTATGTTTGGTAAAGGTGGATTGGGTAACCTGATGAAACAGGCCCAGCAAATGCAAGACAAAATGCAGAAAGTTCAGGAAGAAATCGCCAACTTAGAAGCAACAGGTGAATCAGGCGCAGGTCTGGTCAAAGTCACTATCAATGGCTCACACAACTGTCGTCGCGTAGAAATCGACCCAAGCTTGCTCGAAGACGACAAAGATATGCTGGAAGATTTAATTGCTGCGGCATTTAACGATGCAGCGCGTCGTATCGAAGAAACCCAAAAAGAAAAAATGGCGAGTGTTTCCAGTGGTATGCAATTACCACCAGGCTTTAAGATGCCATTCTAATGCAAACCAGTCCGCTTCTTGAATCATTAATGGAAGCTCTGCGCTGCCTTCCCGGTGTCGGGCCCAAGTCAGCGCAGCGAATGGCTTTCCAACTACTACAGCGTGATCGTAGTGGCGGGATGCGTTTAGCGCAGTCGCTCACACGCGCAATGTCTGAAATTGGCCATTGCCGTGATTGCAGAACATTTACCGAACAAGATGTCTGCAATATTTGCGATAACCCCCGTCGCCAACAAAACGGTTTGATTTGTGTGGTGGAAAGCCCTGCGGATATCTATGCCATTGAGCAAACAGGCCAATTTTCAGGGCGTTATTTCGTTCTGATGGGGCACCTGTCACCGCTAGATGGTATCGGTCCGATGGATATTGGTTTAGACAGGCTTGAAGAGCGCTTAGCTGCCGAAACGATTGTCGAGGTGATTTTAGCCACCAATCCGACGGTAGAAGGCGAAGCGACGGCAAATTATATTGGGCAAATGTGCGCACAATATGGGGTGACGGCGAGCCGTATCGCCCACGGGGTGCCTGTGGGCGGGGAGTTGGAGCTTGTCGATAGCACGACTTTGTCCCATTCGCTCTCCGGCCGCCTTAAACTTTGATATCCTCGTCATACTTTGCACTGTAGCGTTGTTGTCTTCATGCGTTAACCCTAGTCACATACTCGTGTATGCTCCCAGGGATTAACGCATTCGACGCCTAGCTACAGCACAAATTATTTAGAGGATATGATTGAAACTCTCTCATCCTCGGTTTCTTTTAAAATAATTTATATTGTTATTATTTCCTTTCTAATCATTGGTTTTAGGTTTTTATTCGATAAAAATTTTTGCCTTTGTCGCTTGAATTTCTGTTTTTTGCCCCCAACTAATCTGCATCGGTAAGTCAAACCTATCCAATTAGATTGATGAAATAGAGGCGATTAATGAGTATGAAAGGACAGGAAACACGTGGTTTCCAATCAGAAGTTAAACAACTCCTCCAATTAATGATCCATTCTCTTTATTCCAATAAAGAAATTTTCCTGCGTGAGCTTATCTCGAACGCATCTGATGCGGCAGATAAACTGCGTTTTCGTGCGCTGTCTAAACCAGAATTGTATGAAAATGATGGTGAGTTACGTGTACGCATCAGCGCAGATAAAGACAATGGCACGCTGACCATTAGCGATAACGGTATCGGGATGAGCCGTGACGAGGTGATTGACAACCTTGGGACAATCGCAAAATCAGGTACAAAAGCCTTCTTAGAAACTCTCGGTAGCGACCAAGCTAAAGACAGCCAAATGATTGGCCAGTTCGGTGTGGGCTTCTACTCGGCGTTTATTGTGGCTGACAAAGTTACCGTGCGTAGCCGTGCTGCGGGTGCGCCAGCTGATGAAGGCGTTTTCTGGGAATCTGCAGGCGAGGGTGAATACACCATCGCTGATATCGAAAAAGCAGAGCGTGGGACTGAAATCACCTTACATTTGCGTGATGACGAAAAAGAGTTCCTTGATAACTGGCGCTTACGTTCCGTTATCAGCAAATATTCCGACCATATTGCGCTGCCTGTTGAAATCGAAGATAAAAACGAAGAAGACGGCACGGTCACTTGGGAAAAAATCAACCAAGCAAAAGCCCTGTGGACACGCAGTAAATCTGAAATTTCAGACGAGGAATATGTTGAGTTCTATAAACATATCTCCCACGACTATGCCGACCCACTAACGTGGACACACAACCGCGTCGAAGGTAAACAAGAGTACACCAGCTTGTTGTATGTGCCTTCCCAAGCGCCATTTGATTTGTGGAATCGCGACCAACAACACGGCTTAAAACTGTATGTTCAGCGTGTATTCATCATGGATGACGCAGAGCAGTTTATGCCAAATTACCTGCGTTTTGTCCGCGGTGTCTTGGATTCCAATGATTTGCCACTAAACGTGTCTCGTGAAATTTTACAAGATAGCGCACTGACTCGTAGCTTACGCAGCGCATTAACGAAACGCGTCCTGCAAATGCTCGAAAAACTGGCAAAATCAGACGCAGAGAAATATCAAGCCTTCTGGCAGCAATTTGGTTTAGTGATGAAAGAAGGCCCTGCGGAAGATATGGCGAACAGCGAAACTATCGCGAAATTGCTGCGTTTTGCGACAACACATACCGACAGCAACGTACAAAACGTGTCGTTGGAAGAGTATGTGAGCCGTATGGTTGAAGGTCAGGATAAAATTTACTACATCACCGCAGACAGCTATGCCGCAGCGAAAGGTAGTCCACACCTTGAATTGTTCCGTAAAAAAGGCATTGAAGTCCTGCTGTTATCTGACCGCATTGACGAATGGATGATGAACTACCTGTCTGAGTTTGATGGCAAACAGTTCCAATCAGTCAGTAAAGCAGATGAATCATTGGATAAACTCGCCGATGAAAACAAAGCAGAACAAGAAGAAGCAGACAAACAGCTGGAGCCGTTTGTTGAGCGCGTGAAAACCTTCTTAGGTGAGCGTGTTAAAGAGGTGAAATTAACGCACCGTTTAACCGACACACCCGCGATTGTCACTACCAACGCCGATGAAATGAGTACGCAAATGGCGAAATTATTTGCGGCTGCGGGGCAAGCAGCGCCAGAGGTGAAATATAACTTTGAGCTAAACCCTGCGCACCCATTGGTGAAAAAAGCGTCTGAAGTCTCAGATGAGTCTGTCTTTGCTGACTGGGTGGATGTCCTGCTGGATCAAGCCTTACTGGCAGAACGCGGCACATTAGAAGATCCAAACCTATTTATACGAAAAATCAATGAATTACTTTTAAAGTAACGTGAGCTTGTATTTTCGTTTTTGAACATAAACCGCGCTTTTGCTTATGCTTTAGCGTGGTTTTTTTCTTTTGCGAAAAAAGATAAATGCGAAAACGTTTACGTGTGTTCTTGAGTAATGCGCCATGCTAATGGTATGGTAGCGTGTTTTCTTTTCAAATTATAAAAAACTAAATAGCAAGGGGTTTACGCAATGCGTATCATTCTGCTGGGCGCTCCGGGCGCTGGTAAGGGCACTCAAGCTCAATTTATTATGGAGAAGTTTGGGATCCCACAAATTTCAACAGGTGACATGTTACGTGCAGCTGTTAAATCAGGGAGCGAGTTAGGTTTACAAGCTAAAGAGCTGATGGATAACGGTAAATTAGTGACTGATGAACTCGTTATCGCACTGGTTAATGAGCGCATCAAACAAGATGACTGCCGTAACGGTTTCTTGTTGGATGGGTTCCCTCGCACAATTCCACAAGCGGATGCGATGAAAGAAGCGGGTATCACCGTTGATAACGTACTTGAGTTCGACGTACCAGACGAAATCATTGTTGAGCGTATTATCGGTCGCCGTGTTCATGCACCATCAGGCCGTGTTTACCACGTCAACTTCAATCCACCAAAAGTGGAAGGCAAAGATGATGTGACGGGTGAAGAGCTGACTATTCGTAAAGATGACCAAGAAGACACAGTTCGTAAGCGTCTGGTTGAATACCATGCGTTAACAGCGCCATTGATTGCTTATTACCAAAACGAAGCGAAAGCGGGTAACACCAAATACTTTAAATTAGACGGTACTCGTAAAGTCGCAGAAGTTAGCGCAGAGTTAGCGAAAATTTTAGGTTAATATTTATACGTATCATGCGCTAAATTACAGTATTGATAACTGCAATTCGAATTATTTAGAGTATGAATGTATTATGTGAAGGCAGCGATTATCGCTGCCTTTCTTTTTTATACCACTTGGTGACAAAAATCGTTATTTAACTGTGATAAAGTTGGGAATGATTATCAATTAGGAGCTGTTTCATGTCAGAAAAAAAAACCGGCATTCTGTTAGTTAACCTAGGAACCCCTGATGCCCCAACGACTTCAGCAGTGAGACGCTATTTAGCCGAGTTTCTTAGTGATAAGCGTGTTATTGATGTGCCGAGCTTGATTTGGAAACCCATTTTGCACGGGGCAATTCTGCCACTTCGTTCATCGAAAGTCGCCAAACTCTACCAATCAATTTGGCTTGATGATGGCTCACCTTTATTGGTGTACTCATTGCGCCAAAAGCAAAAATTGGCAGAGTTGATGCCAAATACCCCAGTAGAAATTGGCATGAGCTATGGTTCTCCTTCTGTTAAAAGTGCCGTTGATAAATTAATGGATCAAGGTGTTAATGATTTAGTGGTTTTACCGTTATACCCACAATACTCTTGTACAACAACTGCGGCGGTGTATGACGCAGTAACAAGAGCGTTTCAAGGTAGACGTACCATTCCGTCAGTGCGTTTTATTCGCAGCTATGCGACGCACCCCGCTTATATTCAAGCATTAGTCGCATCAATAGAAGAGAGCTTTGCAGAACATGGTGAACCCGATAGGCTAGTATTGTCGTTCCACGGCATCCCACAGCGTTATTGTGATACAGGGGATATCTACCAGCAAGAATGCGAGCAAACGGCTCAGTCGCTTCGAGAGGCGCTAAATTACCCAAGCGAAAAAGTGTTACTCACTTACCAGTCACGTTTTGGTCGCGAACCTTGGTTGATGCCATATATGGATAAAACCATGCATGAATTACCCTCAGAAGGCGTAAAATCTGTTCAGGTTATTTGCCCAGGTTTTTCGGTTGATTGCTTAGAAACATTAGAAGAAATAAGCGAACAGAATAAAGAGTTTTTTATCAGCAGTGGGGGCAGTAAATATAATTATATAGCGGCGTTAAATGATAATCCAAATAGTATTCGTATGATTAATTTAATTATTCAGGATGAGCTAATTTAGGTTATCGCTTAAATTAGCATTAAAAAGTTCGGTAATCGATATATCAAAATTTCCAATATAGACTATAATAACTTATCTTAAATTATAAATTATTAAAGAAATGTTATGTCTTTTGGAATTAATATGAGCAACGAGCAACCGCCACGAAAGAACATTGAGCAGAAGTCAAACTCTGCTCATCAATTTCATATTCAACAGAATGATGAAATTGACCTTATGGCGTTATTGAGTGTTTTATTAAAGAATAAAGTATTGATTATTATTTTTACGGCTTTTTGTATCGCATTAAGTGTGGGGATTGTTAAACTCTTACCTCAAAAGTGGAGTAGTACGGCGATCGTTATTCCACCTATTTCTGAAAACATGAAGGAAGTTAATGCACTAAAAGCCCAATTGGATGTGCTTGAAATTCCTATCGATTTAACCTCTCAACGTATCTTTAATACCTTTATTGACCAATATCGTTCTAAAGTTAATCAAAGCGATTATGTCAAAAGTACAGCGTATTATCATAAGTTTGCACAAAATGTTGATCCTAAAGATGATGTGATGGCACAGCAGCGTTTAGTGAATCAAATCATCAATAACGACATTCAAATCCAAGACCAATCCAAAGAAAAAAATAGTACTTCGAGCGATATCGTCTTGAAATTTACAGCTCCACAGCCAACGGAAGCGCAAGATTTACTGGATGGTTATATCCGCTATAGCGCCTCCAAAGTGAGAAGCCAGATTAAAAACGAAATTGATAATACGGTTTCTCAACAGCTTATTTTTGCCACTGAATCCCTAAAGCGTGAAATGAGCAAAATTCAAACTGAGTACGATGTTAAAGTTGAAAGACTAAAACGTGCGGTTGATATTGCTAAAGCGGCAGGGATTGAAAAGCCCATTGCTAGCGACTCACAGGCGATTAACGACGACCCTGATTACCCTATCGCATTAGGGGCTGAGGCGTTAGAAAAGAAATTGCTGATTGAGACACAAAATCGCGACTTAGCTTTAATGAGTGAAAACCTGCAAAATCGCCAGATTTATATCAATGAAATCAATGAGCTTAAAAGTAAAGAATTGGGTTTTACGCCAGTAACGTTTATCCTGCAACCTGATTTGCCATTGAGTAAAGAATCACCGAAATCAGCGTTGATAGTGGCATTAAGCGCCATTCTAGGCTTAATTTTAAGCTGTGCATTTGTATTAAGCCGCGAGCTTTATCGCGATTATAAACTGCAAAATCACTAAACTAGCTATACAAAAGACAAACGATGAAGCCAGTGCTTTCTTTGAAGGTGCTGGCTTTATTTTATCGTGCTAGAATAGCGCGATGTTCCATTGTTAATCTTCTTATTATGAAATTCCCCGGTCAACGCAAGTCAAAACACTATTTCCCTGTCAGTCTCAGAGATCCCCTTTTACAGCCATTAAAAGAGACATTGGCAGATGATGAGAATTGTAAATCCTATATTGTCGGGATAGACCAAACTCTTGTGGATATTGAAGCAAAAGTGGATGATGATTTCATCCAACGTTATCAGCTCAGCAAAGGCCACTCATTGGTTATTGAAGATGATGCTGCGGAAGCATTGTATAAAGAACTAACTGACAATGCGCTGATTACGCATGAATTTGCGGGTGGTACTATCGGTAACACGCTGCATAATTACTCGGTGTTAGCGGATGATAGATCGGTGTTATTAGGTACAATGTGCAATAACATCCAAATTGGCAGCTATGCTTATCGCTACCTGTGCCACACGTCAAGCCGTATGGATCTTAATTATTTGCAAGGTGTAGATGGGCCTATTGGTCGCTGCTTCACATTGATTACCGAAAATGGTGAGCGGACATTTGCGATTAGCCCTGGTCATATGAATCGTCTGCACCCAATGAGCATCCCTGAAGAGATTATCGCAGGCGCATCGGCATTAGTTTTAACAGCATATTTAGTGCGTTGCAAACCGGGTGAAACCATGCCAGATGCCACGATGCAGGCCATTGCCTATGCAAAAAAACACAATGTGCCAGTAGTGCTTACCCTTGGAACTAAATTTGTGATTGCCCAAGATCCGCAATTTTGGCGTGATTTCCTTGCTGAGCATATTTCAGTTGTCGCGATGAATGAAGATGAAGCACAAGAGCTGACAGGCCTGAGTGACCCGTTATTAGCCTCTAATATGGCATTAGACTGGGTTGATTTGGTGCTCTGTACAGCGGGCCCATCAGGGCTGTATATGGCAGGGTATACGGAAGAGAGCTACAAACGTACAACTCAACATCCATTATTGCCAGGGGCGATTGCCGAATTCAACTTATATGAATTTAGCCGAGCTATGCGTCAGCAAGATTGCCAAGTACCGTTGCGCATATTTTCGCATATTGAGCCGTATATGGGCGGCCCTGAAAAAATCATGAATACAAATGGGGCGGGAGATGGCGCATTATCTGCGTTACTGCATGATATTACTGCAAATTCCTACCATCGTTCCAATGTGCCTAATTCCAGTAAGCATGAGCGTCAATATTTAACCTATTCGTCATTGGCTCAGGTTTGTAAATATGCAAATCGGGTTAGTTATCAAGTGTTAACCCAGCATTCCCCTCGGCTAACTCGTGGGCTTCCTGAAAAAGAAGACAGTTTAGAAGAGTCTTATTGGGAACGTTAATCATTAGATTATAATTTATCCAATTTCTGTCTGTTCAGTATAAAAATGCTTTAATTTCCATAAGGAGATTAAAGTGTTTTTATAGACTCAATGAGACATATCATTAATAAGTTAATAAAAAGCCAATTATTTAATTCATTGATTAACTATTCCTTCCTTCTTGATAATCAAAAATACATCAAGCTAATTTATATATTAATTACCAATACTAAACTCAATTGCTCTCATCGTTCATAATGATGAATAACCCAAAAAAACAGCATTCGACATTATGGAGTAGCAATATTCTAATAATGATAAGTTGTAATAATGTTTTTCATTGTCATCATAAACCCTATGAACTGCTATCGCTCAGTTTTAAATGACGGTTTAGTGCATGGACCTATGGCGTGCAGTGGCATTGTTGTTATCAAGCGCATCATCAATAGAACTAGTAAATTTCTCCACATCATTTCACATTAATGTTGCTATAGATTTTGCAATTTTATGTTCACCAATAATGGTACGGTCAGTATCACACTTTTTAATAAAACTGACTCTATGAGAGTGTTGTTTAAAAACAATGTTTAAATATGTAATCAAAAACACGTTGTTGCGTTAATGCAGCTAAGGCATTTATTAATTTATTATTAATTGAGATAGTAATAATAATTTTGGATATGTAAAGTAAATTATTATTTACATACTTACAAAGAAAAGGTGTAAAGCATTATTTTAATATTGTACGACAAATTCCCATAAGTAATATTAGCTACCTTATTTATAGGGTAATTGGTTTTTTAGCGGGTATATTTTCTTTCTGTTTAATTTAATAACATTACATATTAAAAGGTTATAGTATTAATATATAAGATATGGCAATATGGAGTAAATTTGTAACAAAATGTTAACTCATTGATTTTATTTTGTTTTTTTTAACTCGCGAGACGGGTTAAAATTAATTATTAAACGTGATCTTCATCAATTTTGGTATTAATGTATTAATAGGTGTAAAATTAAGGGTTTTATATCGAATTACATATTTAATGATGTCAGTTTTAGTGTTATCTCTGGCTAATTCTTGCTCGTCAAAAAATGATGGATAAGGTATTGGTTTGTTATGAAAGGGTTTTATTTTAATAAGTCTATTTTTAAGTGTAAAAAAAAACTTAAATATCAATAGCTGTGCTTTTTTCGATAGTTGCAATTATTTTACTGAATATATTAAAATTCGTCGCAACAGCAGAGTGGTAATATAAGTCAAATAAACATATCCGATATTTAAATTTGGCTTAAGTTATTTTTTGGAAATATAAAAATGAAAGAAGAAAGTGTCCACACTACAATGTTGGAATCTAAACAACATATGTCTAGTGCAGTAGGTCACCAAATTCACTTATTAAGAAAAAACCTTGGTATATCAGGGAAAACATTAGCCGAACAAGTTGGTGTTTCTCAACAGCAAATATCACGTTATGAACGAGGTATTTGTCAAGTGAGTATAGATACACTGATATACATATTGCATAATCTAGGTGTGCCATTAGATGAGTTTTTTTTTAAAGTATCCTTATCTTTAAAAAAGGACATGCCAGATTTTTATGAAAAATATCAACCAATATTTTTACCTTTAATGGATTTTAATAATGAGTATGCAATTCGAAATAAACAGTACCTTTATTTCGATTGATTATTTTTTATTGGAAAATAATTTTGGTTTTTTATGTCTGTTTTATCACTGTAAATTTATTTAAATAGATCTTTAGTTTTTATTTTTATATGAATAAATTTTTTATTAAATATTATATTTGAGGCAATTATGAAAAAATTAATTATAGCGACATTAGTTTCTGGTGTAATGAGTTCATCTGCTTTAGCTGTTGATGCAGGTAAAGGAACTGTTACTTTCACGGGTTCAATTATTGATGCACCGTGTTCAATTGCACCTGGCGATGAAAATCAAACCGTGGAACTGGGCCAAATTTCTAATGTGACATTAGAAAATGGTGGCGCATCTTCAGCTCAATCTTTCAAAATCAATTTAGAAGGTTGTAACCTGAATGCTAAATATACAGACAGTAAAGGTGACGAGCAGACTTATAATAATACTGTAGATGTTACTTTCGCAGGTACAGAGTGGATTAACGGCACAACAAACACAGGTTTATTGCAAATTATCGGTGATGCAAAAGGCGCTGGTATTAAGTTAATGAATAAATCAGGTGCTCAAATCAATATCAACTCAGCGGTAAACCAAAATTTTGTTAAAGGTGAAAACGCGTTGAATTTCCAAGCAGCTCTGCAAGGTGTTAACGGCACAACGGTTACTCCTGGTGAATTTTCAGCAGTGACTAATTTTACTCTGCAATATAACTAATTAGTACGGATATCCCCCTGAACATCTTTGGTGTCAGGGGAATTAATGAAGAAAGGGATGCAAGGTTATGAAAGCGATAACAGGTGCTGCATTATTACTGACCAGCTTTTTAATACCATTGCCTTTCGCTCAGGCTGAAAAAGTACAGTTGTTAGGCCTTGTGAGTATGAATGGCAGTATTGTGGACTCTGCATGTGCCATTGATATAGGTTCTTATGAACAGTCAGTTGATATGGGGATATTGCCTGTAAGTGCTATTCGTCAACAAGGACATGGCCCAGTTCATCCTTTTTCAATTAAATTAATTGGTTGCCAATTAGTACCTATTGATGGGAGTAATTGGAAAACATTTTCCGTCACCTTTGATGGAGCTTCATTAGGAGAATGGTTTACCGTATCAGGTGAAGCCAGAGGGGTAGCATTGTTATTACAAGATGCTCAAGGGAATTCAATTTACCCAGGAAAATCGATGGCTCGTCAAAATATAGTTCAAGGTGAAGCTGTTTTAAATTATGGATTACGGTTGGTATCAGACAATAAGCCATTACGGCCAGGTGAATACCAAAGCGCGATCCGTTTTAAGTTGGACTATTACTAATAACAATAATTCTGTTCATATTTTTTCCTGACGTTAATTTCTAGGGATATTATTCATGTCTTCATCACAACCTTTATTTCTTCGTCCTACAGGGCTTAGTTTAGCTATCGCGTTGTCATTATATGGTGTATTAACGCCAATATGGGCAGCACAAGCTATTCAGTTCAATACTGATGTATTGGATTTAGAAGACAAAAATAACATCGATTTAGAACAGTTTTCACAGGCTGGATATATTATGCCTGGTAACTATTCATTGGCATTAAAAGTGAATAGCGAGCAAGTTGCAGATATTTCAGTGCCTTTTTATCTCGCTGAAAATGATCCTAATAGCAGTATCGCGTGTTTATCTCCTGATATTGTTCAACAACTAGGCTTAACGGCTTCAGCGTTGAAAGATGTTAAGTGGTGGCATGATGGGCAGTGCTTAGAGCAAAATAGCCTTCCTGGAATGCTAATTAGTGGGGATTTATCCACTTCTTCTTTATATGTCAGCCTACCTCAGGCTTACCTTGAATATACCGCACCAAATTGGGACCCTCCATCACGTTGGGATGACGGAGTTTCAGCGCTGACATTGGACTACAATCTAAACGCAAATTCTAACCATTCATATAATGGTGGTAAAGATACACACAGCGCAAATGGTAATGGTGTTGCAGGCGTTAACCTTGGTGCATGGCGTTTTCGTGCCGATTGGCAAGGAAGAGTAAACCATACTGCGGGCCGTTCTCAAGGAACTCAAAAAGATTTCAATTGGGATCGCTTCTATGCCTATCGTGCGTTACCAACGGTTGCTGCAAAATTAGTACTTGGTGAAGATTATTTAGTTTCTAATATTTTTGATTCATTTCGCTATATTGGTGCAAGCATTCGTTCAGACCTCAATATGCTACCTCCTAATTTGCGAGGCTATGCGCCGGAAGTGACGGGCATAGCGAAAACTAATGCCACCGTAACGGTGAGCCAGCAAGGTCGTATTTTATATGAAACGCAAGTCGCGCCGGGACCATTTCGAATTCAAGATTTAAGTGACGCGGTGAGTGGCAAGTTGGATGTAACAGTTAAAGAGCAAGATGGCACCGTTCAAGAGTTTCAAGTTGATACGGCTAATTTGCCATATTTAACACGACCGGGGCAAATTCAATATAAATTAGCGTTAGGACAACCAACAGATGATAAGCGCCATAGTGAAGGAGATAACTTTGCTACAGGTGAATTTTCTTGGGGAGTGAACAACGGCTGGTCACTGTTTGGTGGAAGTTTAAACAGTCAACGCTATAACGCGTTATCACTCGGTGTTGGTCGCGATTTATTAGTTTTTGGTGCTTTATCTTTCGATGTTACTCAATCATTTGCGCGTTTACCAGAAACCGGGCAGCTTACGGGGAGCTCGTATCGTGTTAACTATTCAAAACGTTTTGATGAGATAGATAGCACTATCCAATTTGCGGGTTATCGTTTTTCTGAACGTGATTTTATGACGATGTCTGACTTTCTAAATGCAAGAAAAACAGGAGAGCGTTCAGGGGGAAGCAAAGAATTATATACCGTTTCCTTAAACAAAAATTTTGCTGATATTGGAATGTCTGTTTATTTGAACTACAGCCACCAAACCTATTGGGAGCAGCCAGATAATGACTATTACAGCATTATGCTTTCTAAGTATATGGACCTTGGTTCATTAAAAAATATTAGCTTCACGCTGTCTGCTAACCGCAGTGTTTATAACGGGGTAAATGATGACAGCATCTATTTGTCTACTTCAATACCGTTAAGTAATGGCGCTAGCGTTGGTTATTCAATAAGTAACAGCCATTACGATACTACCAATAGAGCCACCTATTTCGACCGTATTGATGATCGTACAACTTACCAATTGAGTGCGGGTAGCAATAAAAAAGGGGGAATGGGGAGTGCATTTGTCACCCATGAAGGTGATAGCGCACGTATAACGGCAAATGCCAGCTACATGAACAACCAATATAGTGCATTTGGTGTCACAGCAAGTGGTGGTATGACGTTAACGTCTGAGGGTGGAGCAATACATAGGATGAACTCACTGGGCGGAACTCGTTTATTAGTAGACACGGATGGTGTTTCAGGTGTTCCGATTAAAAGTTTTAAAGCACCAATAGAATCGAACCATTTTGGTAAAGCGGTCGTTGGCGATGTGAATAGTTACTACCGTAGTAAAGCTCAAATTGATTTAAACACCTTACCCGATGATGTTGATGCTCAACAATCGGTGGTACAAGCAACTTTAACTGAAGGGGCTGTAGGGTATCGCCATTTTTCTGTGGTTTCAGGTCAAAAAGCAATGACTGTATTGCGTATATCAGATGGTAGCTACCCGCCATTTGGTGCTCAGATTGTCAATAGTAAAGGGCAAAATACAGGGATTGTCGGTGATGCAGGAAATACTTATATCAGTGGAATAAATCCACAAACCTCAATGACAGTCACTTGGGGGGAGGATAAAGCCTGTGAAATTCAATTTCCGGCAAGCATAGATTTGCAACAGGAGGCTTTACTGCTGCCATGTATACCAATAGATAAGGCGGCTGTATTAGTCAATAGAACCCGCTAAAAATTAAATAGAAAATAACGGTGTACTTATTATTGAACACCCATAAAACGACTTAGTGTAATGACCGAACCATTTGAAAGGTGAAATACCATGACAGCAAATAAATACTTATACTCATTAGCCAGTGTTATGAGTTTAATTCTTTTAAGCAGCGCAGCACAAGCGGCGATATCAATGGATAGAACGCGCGTTGTTTTTGATGGTGGACAAAAATCCATCTCGTTAAATATTTCTAATAACAATAAACAATTACCTTATTTGGCACAGGCTTGGATTGAAAATGAAGAGGGTAAAAAAATACAGTCACCATTGATTGTGTTACCGCCTGTTCAACGCCTTGAGCCAGGTAAATCAAGTCAGGTTAAAATTGAGTCATTGCCTGCTATCGCTAATTTGCCTCAAGATAGAGAGTCTCTGTTTTATTTTAATATGCGTGAAATTCCACCTAAAAGTGACAAACCAAATACGTTACAAATTGCGTTACAAACTCGAGTGAAACTGTTTTATCGTCCGAAAGCTATTCAAGCAGAAAAAAATGGAACGCCTTGGCAGCAAAAAATAACGTTAGAAAAACAAGGCGAACAGGTCATTGTTAAAAACCCAACGCCTTATTACATCACTATTATCAATGCAGTTGGAAATAGTAAGCCTGTGAATGGGCAAGAGTTTACACCTGTGATGGTGGCGCCATTTGGACAAGATAAATTAGGGTTAACGGCTAGCCAATTAGGGAACAACCCACAAGTTATGTATATCAATGATTTTGGTGGGCGTCCTGCATTACAGCTTAATTGTCAAACAACAACATGTCAGGTTGTCTCCCAAAGCAATGATTAATCACTTTGAACCACTATATTGGCACGCATATTAAAAGACAGTAAGGAATAGTAGATGATTGACCTAAAAAGCAAAAATCGGTTTCGATATGGCCTTACTGCGGCTGTGGTAAGTTGCAGTGTTGTCACTTCAATGTGGGCTGCTAATAATAATTCTACGCTTTATCGTTCTGTTGATAATTGGAATGTTGATGGGCAACACGGTGTTGTTTATGTCTCCGGCTCATTAACAGAAAGCCCATGTCGCTTAGGTATGGCATCGAGTTATCAAACGGTAGAAATGGGGAATTTAGATATCGGGACTTTGAAACAAAATGGTCAAGGCAGTTCAGTCCCATTTCAAATTGAATTAGAAGACTGCGTTGACACTCCCACAAAATTAGAAAATAAACGTTCTGGTTTATCTATTTGGAGCATGAATCAACCTGCGGCAAAAATTCGTTTTTTAGCGCCAACAGCTGGTAATTTGCCGAATGTCGTTAAGGTTAATGGCGCTAGTGGTTTAGGGTTATTATTAACTACTGCTAAGGGCGACTTATTATCAATAGGCGAAGCAAGTAGCCCGCAGTGGTTATCTCCTAATCAAAACCAATTAACATTTTATGTCACCCCTGTACAGACAGGTTTATTACAGCCTGGGGCTTATTCAGCTTTGATTTCTTTTGAAATGCAGTATGAGTAAGTGAGGGAAATATGAAAATAATGCTTAATTTACCTTTTCTATTTGCCATTAATCGCGTTGCAAACGGCATGCTTTTGGTCGTGTTGTGTTTTTGTTCCAGTATTGCATTCGCTGAAACGTACACATTAAAAGTGAAAATAACCGTTGTTGAAAAAACGTGTGATATTTATGGGAATGGTGGTATCAACCAACCCATCACAGTTGATTTAGGGGATATAACCATCAAAAAAATTGATGGTGTTCGGTATGAAACTGACATTCCTTATACCATTGATTGTGAAGATTCGGCTCAAAACCCAAAGTTAAAATTAAAATTTGATGGGGCTTCTAGTCCTTTTAATGCCAATTTACTCAAAACACAAGACCCCAATTTAGGTTTGCGCTTCAAGGCTGGCACCACATTGTTAAACCTTGGTGCATGGGAATATTTTAATTATGCAACTAGGCCTACATTGAGTGTCGTTCCGGTGACAAGCCAAACGGGTGGAGTCAAAGACGGTGAGCTAGATGCGTCTGCAACCTTGAGTGTGGAGTATCAATAGTGAAAAAGAATCATATTCGAGGGATCGGGTTAATATTGTCTGGCTTAGTTTCACTCAATAGCTATGCAGTAGACGTTAAAATTAAAGGTAATTTAATTAAGAACCCGCCGTGTCATATAACAGGTCCCGATGGCCCAGACCAACCAATAAAAATCCAGTTTGGAGAAATGGGGATTACTAAAATTAATGGCGAAAACTATCAACAGAAATTCACCTTAAAGGTGAATTGTGAAGATGGTTTGGGGGAGGGCGTTTTGCTCTATTTAGAGTATAGAGGGATAAAGTCCCCCTTTGACAATAACGCAGTACAGGCTTATCCCGCGGGGTTAGGCATCCGTTTATATCATGGTGGGGCAGTCATTCCGCCGAATACTGGAACGAAGATTATAATGTCAAACAATGATACCGCAGATTTGCCATTAACCGCTATTCCAGTGAAAGATAATCGCCCCTCAGCGGCATTGCGAGAAGGTGATTTTACGGCATCAGCTACCATTGAAATATTATATCCGTAAAGAGGCAATGATGGCTAAACGTTATTACACCGTAGGTTATTTGATGTGGCTTAGCTTCATACCTCTATTTGCGCAGTCAGATAACCTGAAAAATATTGAGTACACTGGCACTTTGGTCGCACTGCCCTGCACAGTCGAGCCTTCATTTGAAATTATTGGGCTAGATATGGGGAATATAGTCGCAAAACAGCTGTATTTACACAAACGTACAACGGGCGTGGAATTTGATTTTGTATTGAAAGATTGTAGCACTTCGTTAGGGAGTGGGATTACTGCAACGTTTACAGGTAATAGTAACACGGAAGGGTTACTCGCTTTCGATACTAGTAGTGAGGCTTCTGGTGCCGCTATTGGTATTGAAACGATGAGTGGCGTAAAGCTACCGATTAATCCTGATAAGCCCTACTTAGCCCATCGGTTATATGATGGCACAACGACCGTCCGGCTGCGCGCTTATGTCGAAGGTGATAGCGCTGCAATAGCAAACCAATCCATTACTCCCGGCTTTTTCAGCGCAACAATGACCTATACCTTAGGTTATGAATAATCATTTTAGATAATTTTTATTTACTGCAGTGCTGGAAATATCAGAGTAGTAAAATTAACGATTAATGGAAGTTCTTATATGTATCGTGTGTTATTTTTTTTATTTCTTCTCATTCCTGAGATTTCTACTGCTGCCATATGGTCTTGGGGGAGTAGTACAGGGGATGCAAACCAGCGGGTACATAATACCCAATATACTGCTAGAGTTGTTTGTGGTGCTGGTGGTATTGGTGACCCTCAAACGTGCAGTGTTTGGAGCGGCTCAGTTGCTCAGTGTTGGGGAGCTAATTTGCCAAGGTGGGGGGCAGGGCAGACAGGGAATTATACATGTACCTATACTCAAGCAACCTTACTAAAAAGTATTGTTTTTCCGTATATTGAGCCGGGTGCCTGGTACGATAAAAGCAGTGCATGTACTATTGAGTGGCGGTTAGAGCCTTATTCAGGTTATATTAGGCTGTCGGTGACACAGCAAGCCGGAAATGTCGTAGGTATGACGTTAAAAGGAGCTGGTGTTTATAGCAAGAACAGCTCAAATTGTAGGGCAGATATCCTTTCATTAGGAAACACATGGGGTTACTCCACAGCAACAGGGGGGTTTTCTACTCAAGCAATAAAAGATAATCATTATGGCAGTGAGTTTAAATATTGTTTATATATTGATAATCGCGCGGTAGATCCAACCTGTTTGTCATCTGGGCCATCAACCCCGATGCCAGAGCCAGACCCTGTATATTGTGATGTAGAAACGCCAAATACCATTGATTTTGGTGTCGTAGGGATTAAAGATTTGGCCTCAAGTACCAATACAGATACTGTAACGGTAAGCTGCTCAGGTCCCGCGAGTGTATCAATGTCATTTTCAGGCGGAAATGGCTCGGCCCAAAATGGATTACGATTTCCTCTAGGTAAAGCGCTATCAGGGGTAATCTGCTTCGCAGACAATGGTAGTTGTAATAAAGATGGTTTTAAGAAAATGATAAGTTATAAGTCGGGTACTTCTATAAATACGATTAAAACGTCTATATTGCAATCAGGAAATGTTGAAGCTGGTAATTACGAAGCGAGTATTGTGCTTATTGTGCAGGCGTATTAATTCAACTATGTAGAGTGAATGATAAGGAAAGGCTGAATAAAAAGCACATAAGCAATGTGTATGACTAGTCCTGATATAGGTTGACAACTTTTCAGTCATAAAACGCCCGATGAACTTCATTGGGCGTTTTATAGTT
>NZ_JBSICC010000110.1:0-486 GCF_058245955.1 Providencia sp. UF-224
GAAATATACTGCCCGTTCTCGCTATCATAATACCGAAAACGGTTATAATACAAGCCACTTTCTCGGTCTTCATATTGACCTGCAAAACGAAAGTGGCATTCCGTGTAATTTGGGTCATTGTCGGCAAGGCCATCTCGGGATTGCCAAAACTGCATCTGTCCCCACGTATTCAGCCGTCCTGCCCAGCTCGCCTTTCCCGCTTCGGTAAAAATCTCTCGCGGCGTGCCTTGGTGGTCGGTCACCACATAATGCAGTTTGCCATTTTGATAACGGGCCGTGGGTGTGATTGCACCCGGTTCGTACAGCCATTGAATTTGTGAATCATAAGCCGGTGTTCCATCGGCATAGATTGGTGTTTCTTCCACCATTTGGTCACCAGACCATAAATAGTGCCATGCCGTCACTTTGGGCTTAAGTTGTGGAAACAGTGGATTGACATGAGCCGCTTGGCTATCCACCGTTTGGGTTTTGCTGAGGCGCCGTCCA
>NZ_JBSICC010000111.1:0-476 GCF_058245955.1 Providencia sp. UF-224
ATTGCGATTGTGGCCAGTCAAGGACTGGGTAAAGCGCAGCGAGACGGGGTATTAGACGGTGTCACGATGGCGCAATCTCAAGGGCGTGAAGTGGCGGTAATGGCTCTCGATGCGACCAGTGGTAAAGCCTTTGCCAATGATAATCGCTTTGCCACTGTGCCGAAAATGACGCTGGGTGATGGTCAATCACTTAGACCCAACAGTACCTTGGTGGTTGCCAAAGCGGAAAAGCTGTCCTTGAAATCGGCCTTATCCCTACTGGAAAGTGCCCAATCCGCCAATGTGCAAGTGTTGATGATGGACAGTGGCGGGCGCAAAGGCACGGGGAATGTGCTGGCCACCTTACAAGATGCGGGGGTGCCACGTTTTCAGGGCGAGTCTTCCGCTGTTTTGACGGTGAAAACTGCGCATATCCCTGATAAAAATCATCGTTATGCGGCACTGGCGGCGGATTATGCACAGCTGCACAGCGACAT
>NZ_JBSICC010000112.1:0-455 GCF_058245955.1 Providencia sp. UF-224
AACAGGAATTATTGTCACGCTAATGATGTTAAGCCATTTTTCATTTGTGACCTATGAAAAAGGGCACACGGAAGAATGTGAGCGTATTTCTGCTTGTTTTCACCAATTACGCGAGTTTATTTTCACATTACCCCCTGAATCACAAACCAAAATATTGAATGCGATTGATTAATTAAATCCTGCGCAAGTCACGGACTTGCGCTTAATCAAACTTCATTAATTAAAGAGAGAAAAATTATGGAACAGCAAACATTATTATCAGTCGGGCAGGTTGTTTATACGAATTTATATAATCATGGCTTGGGCGTGATCACTCAAATCCACGGAGAACAAAAACCAGAGACAGTAACGAATCTATGTAATGTCATTGTAAGTGGAGGCAACGCAGAATTTGATATTGTATTTTACAATGGTGATAAATCGAATCGCTTACCAGAATCTATTTTAAGGGGGGG
>NZ_JBSICC010000113.1:0-435 GCF_058245955.1 Providencia sp. UF-224
AAACGCGCCTTTTGGCGCGTTTTCTTTAATAGCTCGTTTTTCTAAGTACCCGATTAATTTCTCCACCTATCCCATCATTTCCAATAATTTGTTCGCGTCCAATTTTGTATAACTTACCTTGATGATAATTTTCAACGGTCATCAATGCAGTATCAAACTCATAAGACTCGCCATATTTAGCAATAAGTGATTTAATTGCCAACGCGATTATCTCATCACTGTAATGACGATTTGTAAAAACATAATCAGCACCGCCATAAACCATATTAAATGGCGAGCTTTCATTGTAAGAGTAATCAGTATAGCAATCGAACCGTGACGTTTTATATTTTTTAACAATTGAGTCGACTTCATCCACTGTCGGGCCATCAGTCCATGACACATAATAAGAACTGTAATATTGTTTACGTACAGAAAATTTAGTTTTTGGAAAAT
>NZ_JBSICC010000114.1:0-428 GCF_058245955.1 Providencia sp. UF-224
CCCCCCTCCACCCAATCGGTGGTGGAGATACGCACCGCCAACGGTTTTGACCACACTTGGCGTACCGCCTGAATCACCGCCAGAGGGAAACGCAGGCGGTTTTCAAGGTTGCCCCCAAAGCCATCGGTGCGCACATTGGTGAGCGGCGATAAAAAGCTCGACAATAAATAGCCGTGACCCGCTTGCAGCTCTAACCAATCAAAGCCTGCGCTGTCAGCCCGTTTTGCCGCCGCCACAAATTGGTCAATCACGGTCGCCATTTGCGCTTCCGTTAAAGCCGCTGGCGTTTGCGACACGTTTGGTAGATACGGCAAGGCAGAGGCCGAGACGAGCGGCCAATTTCCACTCGGCAATGGGTGGTTTTCCTGCTCCCACCCCCGCTGGGTTGAACCACGGCGCCCTGCGTGCCCCAATTGAATGCCGATTTT
>NZ_JBSICC010000115.1:0-426 GCF_058245955.1 Providencia sp. UF-224
CAAGCGGATTTAGTCGCACTACTGGCGTTCTGTTCCGCGCAAACGTTGAGTGAAGTCAATCATTATGCACCGCACGATAACACGTTAGCCGAAGCCCTGCGTCCAATTGAACAGGCAATTGCCTTTGATTTTCGTCAGTGGTGGCAACCGACGAAAGCGAACTTCTTTGGGCGTATCAGTAAAGACCAAATCAGCGATTGTTTAGCCGATGCAGGGGCAGCGGATAAAGCCCTTGAAGCTGCAAAAATGAAAAAAGGGGATGCCGCGGAATTAGCTGAAAACACCCTCAAAGACACGCATTGGTTACCTAACTGTTTTCTCGATGTAAACGCCGACACTCACCATACCGATAACGCGCAATAATCAGACTGGAGACACTGCCCTGAAAAGGGCAGTGTGAAATATCATGACAACTATTCCAAATCA
>NZ_JBSICC010000116.1:0-425 GCF_058245955.1 Providencia sp. UF-224
CATATCCCTGATAAAAATCATCGTTATGCGGCACTGGCGGCGGATTATGCACAGCTGCACAGCGACATGAAACCCGTAGTCGCACAGGTCAGCGGGGTTCGGGAGCAGAAAATTGTCACCGATACTATCCGGCAAACGCTCACCGAACGCGGGATGCTCAGTGAAAAAACGGTGACTGTAACCCAGCTCAAACCTGTGTGGCTCGACAGCCATTCGCGCAAGCAAATCGACAGTTACCGTGAAGGCATGGTGATGGAGCGTTGGAACGCCGATAGAAAAGAGGTTGAGCGCTTTACCATTGACCGTGTCACCCCTGAAACCCGTTCCGTTACCTTGCTTGACAGTCAGGGGCAAAAACAGGTGATGAAACCGCAGCAATTTGATGGCCAATGGAGTGCGTATCAGCGTCAAACGATGGAAATCGC
>NZ_JBSICC010000117.1:0-420 GCF_058245955.1 Providencia sp. UF-224
GATTGCGCCATCGTGACACCGTCTAATACCCCGTCTCGCTGCGCTTTACCCAGTCCTTGACTGGCCACAATCGCAATATTGGGTAAGGTGTCCGCCACTTTTTCCATCACGGGACTGAGAGGTTCTGCCCGAGCCTGAAAACTGACGGTACGGTTATGTTGCTTCATGTCGGTGGCAATTTGTTGCAGCTTCAGCTCAGCCATCAAATGAATGGATGAGGTAAACAGCCCTTTTTTCTCATCCAGAGGGATAAGTTGACGCTGTTCAATCGCGACATCAATCGCTTCACGCACCTGCGTTATCATGCCCGCACGGGCTTCTAAACCACCTAACGATTTGGCGAGCACTTGGCTGTAGGTCATACTGAGTTGCTTATCACTGAGTAACGCAATCGCATCCGTGACCGCCCGTGTGATATCC
>NZ_JBSICC010000118.1:0-420 GCF_058245955.1 Providencia sp. UF-224
ATAACGCGCAATAATCAGACTGGAGACACTGCCCTGAAAAGGGCAGTGTGAAATATCATGACAACTATTCCAAATCATTTAGCCCTTGTTCCCTTTAATGATCGTCAATATGCTGCAGCAAAAGCCATCCTTTTTGTCGAAGATAAAATACAAAAAGGGCAACACCAAAAACGTTACCCCTATGCGTGTGCATTAATTCGCTTTTTTACGGGGAATAAAGGGGCGATAACTGCAAAAGACTTGCACTATACGTTGGTATTATCCTTTGATGACAAGCGCGAAATGCCGTCAAAAAATCGCTATCTTGCCGCTCTAGATACGTTTGTTCAGTCCCGTGGATATCTTTGTCCGTTGCCGTTATGCGATCATCATGTGCGTGATTTTTTTCCTGAGCTGGATTACCGTGACCGTGAACGGCAG
>NZ_JBSICC010000119.1:0-413 GCF_058245955.1 Providencia sp. UF-224
TGGTAAGCGTGAACTTGGAACCAACCGTGCTCATTTTCGGCAAACAGGAAGGTAAAGGCGTCGAAAATCTTTTTGGTGCCTAACCAGACAAAACGGCAACGGCGTGGGTCAATATCCGGTTTAAAAACATTTTCATAGCGAGTACGCACGGCGCTGTTAATACCGTCAGAAGCTATCAGTAAGTCCGCGTTGTACTCGCGGGCAATGGCTTGGTCGTCGGTGACTTGGGTTTCAAACACCAACTCCACCCCCAGCTCAAGGCAGCGGTCTTGCAAGATATTGAGCAGTTTTTTACGCCCAATGCCGATAAAGCCGTGCCCACCACTGCGGTTGCAAGCGCCGTTAAAGTGGATATCGATATCGTCCCAATGGCTAAACTCGTCGGAAATAGTCTGGGCAGACACGGGGTCAGC
>NZ_JBSICC010000011.1:0-148119 GCF_058245955.1 Providencia sp. UF-224
TGGTGCGTCCGAGTAGACTCGAACTACCGACCCCCACCATGTCAAGGTGGTGCTCTAACCAACTGAGCTACGGACGCACTGAAATTAACGTGTTGTGCTAACTAGAATGGTGCGTCCGAGTAGACTCGAACTACCGACCCCCACCATGTCAAGGTGGTGCTCTAACCAACTGAGCTACGGACGCGCTGAAAACTTCTAGGTGACAACGGGGACGAATATTAACGTTATGCCGTGAATCTGGCAAGGGGAAAATGTAATTTCGCGACAGTTTGCTCGTATTTAAAACTATCTGGTGCGAAATACATCTTCCCACACAATAAATTGCTTAAAAAACCGACGACTAGCGTGTCGAACGTAGCAGGACAACTTGCTCAGGTTGCTTATGGATCCACATAATTCGTGTGGCCATACCCACCGCAGCGGCACTTAGTCCAATAATAAAGCCTATCCAGAAACCTTTTGGTCCCATCGCTGGCCCAACATAGTCTGTTAGGGCTAAAATATAGCCAGTAGGTAAACCTAACAGCCAGTACGCCGTGAACGTAATAAAGAAGATTGAACGGGTATCTTTATAACCACGTAAAATCCCTGCGCCAATGACTTGCACGGAATCTGATAACTGATAGATAGCGGCATAAAGCATTAAACTTGATGCTAGAACAACCACTTCAGGGTTTTTGTTATACATCATTGCAATTGGTTCACGGAAAACAGCGGTAAAAATTGCCGTAATCGTTGCGACCATTAAGCCAACGGCAAGGCCTGTATAAGAAGACACTTTAGCCGCTTCGGTGGATTGCTGACCTAAGTTATAACCTACGCGAATGGTTGCAGCGATCCCCAGTGATAATGGGAACATAAACATCACTGAACTGAAGTTAAGCGCAACTTGGTGTCCAGCAACGGCAACAACGCCTAATGGTGCAACCAACAGTGCGACAACAGCAAATAATGTGACTTCGAAGAACAACGCTAAGCCAATTGGCGTACCTAACACAATAATTCGCTTTAAAATTAATGGATTTGGTGATGTGAAAGGAACAGTAGGGCGAATATCGCGCTGAGCCGAAGCACGTTTCACATACCATCTCATCATCATGCACATAGCCCAATACACTGATGCCGTTGCCACACCACAGCCTACACCGCCAAGAGCAGGGGCACCGAAGTGACCGTAGATAAAGATATAGTTAATTGGAATATTGACCATTAAGCCCAGAAAACCAATCACCATCCCCGGCTTAGTTTTCGAAAGACCTTCACATTGGCTACGGTAGACTTGATAGAATAAATACCCCGGCGCCCCCCACATGATGGCATGTAAGAAACGAACGGATTTATCGGCAAGTTCTGGATCAATGTGTGGCATGTTGCTAATAATAAGTTGGCTATTATAAAGCAAGCACATAATACCTAAGGCTAAAAAGAGTGCGAGCCATAGACCTTGTTGAATTTGATCGCCAATTAAATTACGGCGGCCGGACCCGTTCATTTGAGCAACGATAGGGGTCAACGCCATTAGCAGTCCCTGACCAAAAAGAATAGCTGGCAGCCAGATGGAGAACCCAACTGCAACTGCGGACATCTCGATTTCACTGACGCTACCTGCCATAACCGTATCGACAAACCCCATGGCGGTTTGTGAAAACTGAGCGAGAACGATAGGAATACCGAGAGCCAACAAGCTACGCGCTTCTGTAAAATATTTCTGCACGCATACACCTTTATAATAAAAATAATGAAGAAGAAAAAACGAGAAAAATAAATGATTTAGCAATAAATCAAAGTGTTATTAAAAACCCTTTATTCTATCCATTTTATCAATGTATTCCAATAAAGATATACTGCCTATTAATGAAAGAGCACATTTGTCTCTTTGTGTATTTGATTACAGGCAGTTATTCAGTCTGTATCTCACCACTCAAATAAGATAGATCTCAAAAAATTCTTAGGTAAACTGGACTCATTAATTCACGACACAGAGAGTCATTATGTTTACAGGTATTGTTCAAGCGACCGCTCCAATTGTTGAAATTACGGAAAGAGCGAATTTTCGTACTCATGTCATGAAGTTTACCCCTGAATTACTGGTTGGTTTAGAAACGGGCGCCTCTGTTGCCCATAATGGTTGCTGTTTGACGGTCACTAAAATTGATGGTGAAAGAGTTAGCTTTGATTTAATTAAAGAAACACTCCGTCTGACTAATTTGGGTGCGCTACAAGAAGGCGATGTTGTCAATATTGAACGTGCCGCGAAATATGGTGATGAAATAGGTGGTCATGTGGTGTCTGGGCACATTATGACAACCGCAGAAATCAGTAAAATTTTCACTTCAGAAGATAATCATCAAATCTGGCTATCAATTCATGATAAAGCATTGATGAAATACATTTTACACAAAGGGTTTGTCGCGATTGATGGTATTAGCCTAACGGTTGGGGATGTTATCAATAACCGTTTTTGTGTACACCTAATCCCAGAAACGTTAGAAAGAACGACGTTGGGGCAAAAGCGTTTAGGGGATAAAATTAATATTGAGATAGACCCACAAACTCAGGCGATTGTTGATACTGTAGAGCGCGTGCTTAATCAAAAAGAGCAAGAAAAATTGTTGCAGCAGGGCAATGATTTAACAGAAGAAACTAAAGTAGATTAATAAGTTATCAATATTTTGACATTATTCAGGCTATAGCAATACTCTTTTTACTATAGCCTGAATAAAAATAATGAAATTTTAGATTTGGTAGGATAAAGGTGCTTAATCAAGTGTAAAGTTGTCAGAAATATCGAGTCAATAACACCACAGACTGCCAAAACAGCTAATTTGATTAAAACCTTGCCCTATTAGTTAGTTATTTTTCACTAAAATTAACAGAAAAACTGGCATTATCACGTTCAATCGCTTCAACTAAACGCCTAAAATGTGCGCTATTTTTGTGCATTTCAAGTGCATGGGTGCTTTCCCATTCTTCAAAAACAATATAGCCATTTTCTTTAGCCATAAGATCATACTGAATACAACCTTTCTCACGGCGGCTTAGTTTTGCTAAGTCACGAACGATTTCCCTAGTTAAATACCCATCCGTTCTTTCAGTTGTAATTTGGGCATACACAACAATACTCATTCCGTTCTCCTTATGTATTAAGAACTATCTTAATGGGTACTTGGTTTTTGTATTGTAAAAAAGCGAATAATCGGATTTTAAAAAGGCCGACGGGGTCATAGTGAAGTATCTTTTGAAATCACGGTAAAAATGAGACTGATCATAATAGCCAGTTTCAAACCAACGATAAGTGTCTTGATCTATCACCATACTTTTTAAAACATGCTCTAAACGGCAATTGATCTGGTAGCGTTTAGGCGTAATGCCATACTCTTTGAGAAATTCTTTTTGGATAACCCGCAGGTGTAGCCCTGTTTCATCGGCAATGTCGGTGATTTTTTTCGTAGGATTACGATAGAGCAACTCAATGATGTCATCAGTAAAATGTGGCTTTTTGCTGGCTTTAGTTTGGGTAAAGCAATCTAACAATTCCTTAAAAGAGGAATTCGCGAGCGCTTCAAACCAGTTATCTTGCCAAATTTCACCAAGGGCAATAGGCCTATCTGTATAATTGAATATACGTTGGGGTAATAAAAAACGTAAGGCATCATGGCGGATACGCAGTACCATGGTTTTTGCATGGTTAGGGTTTGCTGTAAATGTGTTGATTCTTGGAATGATGAGTTGAAATGGGTTAGTCGTGGAGTAGCCATCGGCGGACATGCAAATTGGATCTGATGAAATCCAAATCTCAGCCCCTGTCCCTGGAAATATTTTAATCGCACTGGTGAATTCTTTGATAATCAAAATAGAACTAACAAAGCCTTTCAATTCATCTGGCGGATAATATTGTTTCAACATCATACTTGAGCACTCATTATTTGATATGGCAATGATAGCGTTTTTTGACAAGAAAAATAACCATTGAAAACATGAGTTTTAGAAGATAAAAAAATAAAATGACTTTTTATTAGTGGAATACGCTTTAATTAGGTAAAAGTGGTTAGTGAATGATGCGTTAAAGCGCATTTTTAAGCAAATACTTCCTGTTACTGAATATGACAAAAGTGCCGCCAGTGCCTACAGTTAGCTTAAGAATAATATATTTGGTGAACGGTCAGTTTGTAATTAAAAACTGCGCCGCATAGCTGCGGCACAGTGTATAACGAATCTAAAGCAATTAATTTGCTTGGCAATCTGCTTGCTTCAATGTTTTTTCACATTTAACAGCACAACGTTGCATAAAGTAACCAATCGCCATTGGGATAATAGTAAAGGCCATCACACCCGTTGTTGCAAGAAGCGGGTCAAAGGCTAAAGCAGAAACTAACAAACTTGCCAAGAAACATAAGCCAAGTTGTAAGGCGTTTTGTAAGGCGGCTGCTTTACCACTTGCGCTAGGGAAGGTATTTAACGCTTTTGAAACGGCTATTGGGTACGACGCCCCGTTCATGGCAGCCATAAAGCAAAATGGAATTAAAATCATGGTTAATGATGGTGTGGTATAGATAGCCATGATGAATAAGATAGACATGCTAACCGCATAACCAATTAATAGTAGCGGGAATAAGGTTTCGGCACGTACTTTGGCTAAAACTAAACGGCAACCATAACCACCAACAATGAAAGCAAGAGTTTGGGGGATGTAGCTTAATCCAATATCCGCAGGGTTAAAGCCCATATTGCGCAGAATAAACGGCGAACCGGTTAGCCAAGCAAAAAAGCCCGCACTGCAAGAGGCATAAACTAAAACGTTGCCACTGAAGATTGGTGAGCTCAGTAATTTACCAAATGAAACTTTGGCTTGAGGCTGGTTTTCATCCTCGTGTTTTTTGACAGACACATTTTTGAGGAAAAACGTTGGTAACAGTAATAACACACCGACAGCCATCAAGATTAAAAAGATAGCTTCCCAAGTTTGGTGTTCGAGCACCCATGCTCCTAATAACGGCGCAAGTGCAGGGGAGAGCGCGACTAATGGCATGATTGATGCAAACACTTTTTGGGTGCTTGCCTCATCATAGCGGTCAATAACAAGGGCTTGCCATAAAACGGCGGCGGAGCAAACACCAACGGCTTGTAAAAAGCGTAAAGTTAATAACTGTGTTGCTGTAGTGACCCAAAAAATTGCCAAACTGCTCACAATAAAGATAGTCAGCCCAACAATTAACACTGGTTTGCGGCCAAGTTTGTCTGAAAGTGGGCCCCAAAGTAGCTGAGCAAACGCGAAGCCCGCTAAAAAGATACTGAGAGAAGCACTGATAGCCCCTTCGGTTGTGTGCAACGTGGTCTGCATTGCACCAAAAGCAGGCAGGTACATATCAATGGCTAAAAACCCCAACATGCTTAATCCAGCAAGATATAGCATAAATCCAGGGGAATTTTTTTTCGCAGTCGTCATAATTATTTACTTATCTGATATTTAAAAAAATGTTAACGGTAGTGCCATTGTATAGGCTATTTTTTTGTCTTGTGAAACGGTAATATTTGGATCTTGCCATCAAAATATTTGAAAGGAGATGCTATGTGGTCTGCTCATGCTCTTGAAGTGATTGATGCGGTTGCTCGGACGGGGAGTTTCAGTGGTGCCGCAGATGAGTTACACCGCGTGCCGTCGGCAATTAGCTATACAGTTAAACAAGTTGAAGAATGGTTGGCAGTCCCTTTGTTTGAACGGCGACACCGAGACGTTGTTTTAACCGAGGCAGGGCTGATTTTTATTAAAGAAAGCCGATCTGTTATCAAAAAAATGACAGAGACCCGTCATCAATGCCAACAAGCTGCGAATGGCTGGAGAGGTCAGTTCAGTATAGCGGTAGACTGCATCGTTAAGCCTCAACGCACCGAACAGCTTATCCTCGATTTTTATCGTCATTTTCCTGATATTGAATTGTATATACACCCCGAGGTTTTTAATGGTGTTTGGGATGCATTAGCTGATGGTCGAGTAGATGTCGCCATTGGCGCAACACGGGCTTCACCAATTGGTGAACGTTATAGTTTTCGAGATATGGGGTTTATGTCGTGGATGTGTGTTGCAAGCCCTGACCACCC
Organism: Providencia sp. UF-224; assembly: GCF_058245955.1. Lineage (NCBI taxonomy): Bacteria > Pseudomonadati > Pseudomonadota > Gammaproteobacteria > Enterobacterales > Morganellaceae > Providencia > Providencia sp. UF-224. Next base: position 6,100 of record NZ_JBSICC010000011.1, read on the forward strand.
TTTAGCGAAAATAGGGCATAGCCTAACAGACGATGAAATGCGTGAGTATCCAAGTTTGTGCTTAGAAGATACATCTCGCAGCTTACCTAAACGCGATACTTGGGCGTTGGATAACCAACGGCGTTTAGTTGTCCCCTATTGGGAAAACGGCTTAGCCTGTTTAGCTAATGGGCTGTGTGTGGGGATGGTACCTGAACATCGTGCAGCACCATTGTGTGCTGAAGGTAAATTGGTAGAATTGACACTGGCACAACCATTTCCATCAAGCCCATGCTGTTTAACATGGGTAGAGAAAAATACCTCTCCTGCGCTGAGTTGGTTATTAGATTATCTTGGTGATAATGAAACGCTCAACGCGGAGTGGTTATCAACATAAGTTGAGTTATCGGCGATAGTCAATAAATGGCCCGTCAGCAACAGAACGGCGCTCAACGAGACGAGGGTGAACTTCAATAGTTTGAGCGTCTTCGCGCTTATTCACAATACGGTCTAGTAACATTGCGAACGCCATTTGACCCAAACGCTCTTTAGGTTGGTGGATTGTTGTCAATGCAGGGGTGAAATAGCGTGCGTTTCGCACATTGTCGTAACCGATGATGGAAATGTCTTGTGGAACACGCAAGCCCATTTCATCCGCGGCGCAAATAGCACCCATAGCCATGATGTCACCACCACAGAAAACAGCAGTAGGGCGCTGTTTATGGCTTAAAATCTGCATCATCGCTTTATAGCCAGACTCTGGTTCAAAGTCCCCTTGAACAATCCACTCTTCTTTTAAGGTCACTTTGGCTTCTTCCATGGCTTTTTGGAAGCCAGTCAGACGACCAATCCCTGTATTACGCTCAAGGGAGCCTGGGATCACACCAATGTCACGGTGACCTCTATCAATCAGGTAACGCCCTGCGAGATAGCCCCCATGGAATGAATTGTCGATAATGCTATCGGTGAAATCCCCGCGGGAAGTTCCCCAATCCATCACAACCATTGGAATATTACGATAATCTTCAAGCATCCCGATAAGTGTATCGGGGTATTCGGAACACATAACCAGCAAGCCATCGACACGTTTTTGCGCCAACATCTGTAAGTAGGCTTTTTGTTTACCAAGATTATTGTGAGAGTTACAGAGGATCAGTGTATAGCCTTTTTCGTAGCAGCTATTTTCAACGGACTCAATAACTTCTGCAAAGTAAGGGGCCTCACTTGATGTTGCTAACAAACCAATCGATTTGGTGTGGTTCACTTTTAAGCTACGGGCAACCGCACTAGGCGAATAATTGAGCGATTTGATAGCAGCCCAAACTGCCGCTTTGGTATCATCAGCCACAAAGCGCGTTTTATTAATAACATGGGATACGGTAGTGGTAGAGACGCCAGCGCGTTTCGCCACATCTTTAATCGTTGCCATGGGGGAACAAAACTCCTGACCAACTATAGGTCTCTCTAAGAATTCTAGTTAAAAAATTACCTGCATATTGATGCATAGATCCTTTGCTGGCAATAATTTAGCGATTTGTTGTCGATTTTGTCTGATCTAGCGCAAAAACGAAAGAAATAATTGATGTTATAACATGTGATATAGACACTGGTTTTGCTTTTTTGGATGTGTATACTCAGTAACCTTAATGTTTATGTGGTTATCATTAATTCAATTTTGTTAGGATGAGAGGAACTCATGGATACAGATGTTAAATATGGAATACTAGCAGCAGTGGGTTCATTAGCGATGATTATTTTCATTGCTGTACATTTATTTTAGTTGTGTTTCATCTTCATTGGGTGAATAAATAAGGGCGAGTAATAACTCGCCCTTATTCTATTGGGAAAACATATTAAATTAAGCTAAGTTTTCTTCTACAAATTTCCAGTTTACCAGTGCCCAGAAATTTTCTAAGTATTTAGGGCGCGCATTACGGTAATCGATGTAGTAAGCGTGTTCCCAAATATCAACCGTTAAAACTGGCTTGTCGTCACCTGAAATAGGTGTTGCTGCATTGGAAGTATTGACGATTGCTAAGCTGCCATCGGCTTTCTTAACTAACCAAGTCCAACCTGCACCGAAGTTTTTGGTCGCTGCATCCGTAAATTGCGCTTTAAACTCAGCGAAAGAACCAAATGCCTTATTGATAGCATCTGCAACTTTACCTGTTGGCTCGCCACCTGCATTTGGCGCTAAGCAATTCCAATAAAAAGTATGGTTCCAAACTTGGGCGGCATTGTTAAATACGCCAGCTTCAGATGTTTTGATGATTTCTTCTAAAGATTTACCTTCAAAGTTAGTGCCTTTGATTAAGTTGTTTAAGTTAACAACGTAGGTATTGTGGTGTTTACCATAGTGGTATTCTAAGGTCTCAGCTGAAATATAAGGTTCTAAAGCATCTTTAGCATACGGTAGAGCGGGAAGTTCAAATGACATGACGTACTCCTTGATTGCTTTTGTAACAAAACATATGGGTGTTTGCTCGTAAAGTGAGCGAAATATTGTGCTTCGTTGTTTATCTACAGTTTTTTGCCAAATGGCCTGTATGATTCTTAATATGTTAATAGTAACACGATTAACCCTATAAAGGGTAAAGGTAATCGCGTTGATAAGTTAGTAATAAAAATGACAGCGTATGATTACCTCTTGTTGGCATAGTCGTCATGATTGAACCAAAATAAGAGAGTCGTGAAGGAAAAAATATGTAGGCGAGTTTTCAGTTTAAAGGGGTAGTATGTCGTCACTTTGAATCATTATGGAGAAAAAAATGAGCCTAATTTACGTCATGATTTTAAATTATATCAAACCATTAGAAGATGTAGATGCAGAAATGGACAATCATATTAAATGGTTGGAAAAAGGCTATGAAGAAGGGGTTTTTATTGCCTCTGGAAAGCAAGTTCCTCGAGTCGGTGGCATTATTCTTGCAAAATCAGATAACTTAGAAAAATTGCAAGAGCGTAATCAAGAAGATCCATTCCAGAAAGCAGGCCTCGTTGAAGTAAAAATCATAGCCTTTGATGCATCAATGAAGCTGGATGGCTTAAACGATATATTCTGATGAGTTGATTAGCTCCTTTTTAAGGAGCTATTTTTAACTTATCTATAATCTAAATACAAATACGAGTAATCAGTTATTATTTTTTCCTGAATTTACAACCGTCTAAATTAGTACACACAACCGTTTTTAAGTAAATGTCTTCTCGTTCCTGACTGGGAATTTTTGCACATACTTTTGTGAGCGCCAGTCTACGTTTTGTGCGTTCAGTTTCTAGTTTCCCTTCAGCTATATAGAAATTAATATCAATATCTGATGTTCTTTTACCGATAAACCCATAGGTACCCCTTATAGAAACAATTTCGATTCCATTATCTTCAAAGACATAAAATGCGCCATCACCCATTCTATTTTCGATAACCACAATATCATTTGTACTTTCATTTTGGGCTAAAGCATCTTTTGTCCATGCATCTTTTACGCAGTACGCCATGCTCTGTGTACCAACGGAAGCAGGGAAATTATCAAGTAATTTACTGTTATTACAGCCAGTAATGATCGTGCTAAATAAAAATATGCTGAAAATTTTTTTCATGAAAATCTCAATTTATAATCTGGGTTAGAGGTGTTTTATACGTATATTTACAAAACTCTTAAATGATATTGATAATCAATTTCATTTTTAAGGGTTAAATAAAAACTTGAATACAATCACCTTCTAATTATCGATTTACCTGCTTATTTGAGTGCGAAACCCTATGAATAATTTATAAAAGTAAAGTGAAGTGCTGGGGGGGGGTTGTAACTGCTATCTATAAAATGATGATGTAAAATGAGGGTAAAGATGTTTAGTAGATTTATTTGACTTGAATCATAAATAAGTCACAATAGTAGCAAATCAAAAGAGGGGCAATCCCCCTCTTTTTTCATACAAATAGCCATCGACATATTCAAAACAAGATATCGTATTGCGTAGTATATTTTAGGGCTAAAAATCAACTATCTAGTTGATAAATAAAAATATACTAATCATGTTAATGTTAAGGAAGTTAACATGACTTTAAATAAAGTGCTATTTAATCAATACTATATAACTGCCTCTCCAAAATTCTTCTAAATTATTCCGAAATGATATTCCAGTCATCAGAGCGACTATCTTGATATTTTTCTGTCATAGCTATACTTTTATGCCCCAAAAGGCTTTGGGCAAACTCCCCATTTTTTTCTTTTTTGTACAATCTAGCCGCAAGGCTTCGTATTTCATGGAAGGAGGGAGGAGTTTTATCGCCCCAAGATAACCCAGTGTTTTTTCTAGCAGTAGAAAATTGGCGAAATACACTTTCATACTGCAAGGGATTGCCGTTACTATTAGTAAATAAATTATCTGAAAATGAGATACTAATTAGCTCAGTTACAACGTCACCTACTGACTTTTCTATTTTCCCCATAGATAAGGTTAGAGGGATAGATAATTTGGTTCCTGTTTTGGCTTGGATAATCAGCAATCTATCATTAGTAATATTGGATTTTTGTAATTTGATTAAATCGCCAATTCGCTGGCCTGTAAGTAATCCAAGTTCCATTATAAGTTCGTATTGCCTACCATAAGCTTTTATCTCATTTTTTATTTTAATAAAATCATCAAAAGATAGCCTTGAACGTTCCACTTGAGTTCTGGGTGCTCTTGTTGATGATGCAGGATTTTCTTTCAAGTTGCCTTTCATTATTGCTTCTTTAAATAAATCAATGGCTGTTAATCTAACGTGCATTGCCATGGATTTTTTTCCACTATTATAAACTTCATCTATTAATTGAGATATTAATTTTGTGGTTATCAATGAGATATCTATATTGGGGATATGCTCTTTTATTATATTTAATTTACTGATATAACCTTTGAATGTGCTTTTCTTTAGGTTTCTATCCTCTAGAGTCTTAATATATTCTAAAATCCATTCATGCAAAAGAATTCCGTTCCCTGATATTCGTTCGACTAAATTAGGTTTTACTTTTGAAGATAAAATTTGATAATTTGCAGCAATAGCCTCATTGACTGCTTCTGCTTTATTCCTTCCTATACCGTACTCTATGCCAGTTTCAGGATTTCTATAGCTATAATAGCCTTTACGGCAATATAAATTAGGTGGTAAATGTGCGTTTTTTGGTTTTCTGTTTCTTGCCATCTGTTTCAATCCTTTTTAACAGTTTACAGTTATTGTTTAATAAAATAGTTGGATTTAATTTTTCGTAATTACTTATTTTTTGTGCTGAGGGATGAATTAAATATTGATATCCATCAAATGATGGTGAAGGATATATTTTCCCAGCACTTATCCATCGCCTAACTGTCTCATCACTTCTGCGATGCTTACTTGCAAACTCTCTTACTGTGAAGTATCTAACCATAATTAGATTCCTTTTCCGGTTTATGGACGTAGTAGCCCAATATTATTTTTTCTTTAATCTTAACGATTAAAATAATTCATCAGCATTCTTAATGTATGATCTATAGTTAATTCAATCTTTCCAAGTATTTGCTGTGTAGTCTTTGCCGATGCGCCCATGCCTCGGCATTTTTTTGTCTAACTTCCTTGTTAAATTCGCCCAGCCAACTACCCTTAAATAGCTAACACAGTGAAAATATAATTATCCCTACACAATCCTTGCCGTCATCGGGTACCCCTGGGTGGCGGTTTTTTTATTTCAATTAATAAATTTCTATCTATTTGTTGGGGGTAGTGTAGTATCGGTGGTGAAGTGTGTTTGCTAGGTTTCAATTAACGATTGATTTCTTTTGTTTGAATTCATACCGTCTAAGTTGGCGGTTCTTTTCATTTTTCTTCATTTCATCGTTGCAGATGAGCTCAACTTGCATTATCTGCATGGCACGGCTCTCGCATTCTTGCTGTGTGTATATTTTCTCAGATACAGGCACAGCAGAACCCTGTATTAGCATGAGTAATACATATCCGATTATTTTCATTAATTGATGCTCTGAATTTTAGGTATAAAAAACCCTGCTAGTACAGGGTCAGATTGTTAGGCAGCTAAAATGTTTGAAGCGTATTTTTCTATTTGGCCAATAGCTTGTTGGCAATATAGGATATTTAATTCAATTGACTCATCATTGCATGAATTTTCTTTTTTTAAATTTTCTAATATGATTTTTTTATGCTCTAATATCTCTGTTATAACATCAGTGATTTGATAAAATAGATATTCATTTATTATTGCGGAGTCATAAGCACATTTTTGTAAAGTTTCAGTATTGATACTGAGTAGTATTGATGAACATTTATCAAGGTCACCTTGATTTAGATTGCTAGAAGCACTTTGAAAATCAATATCTATATTTATAAGTTCGTTCTCTGTTATTTTTTTTATGGATTTTTTTTGTTCATTTTTTTCTTTTTCCTTTAATGTCTCGGTGTAGTTTTTTTGCCAAATATAGCCACCTATAGTTGCAGCAATTCCTAAAGATGAAATTATAGTAAACATCATAGATGTAAAGGATATCATAATACTTTCACCTTTAGTTTCTATAGTAAAATAACCTACAATTATAATTGTTCCAATTAGAAACCAAGCAACAGCACCAATAATGCTAACAATAAAATCTTTCATTCCGTCGAAATCATCAATATTCCGCTTCATAGTCCAGCCTTAACAGAAATTAAAGCAGGAATCATACTCACATCCATGTGACTAATCCACTGTCAAAATACCTCCTTAACTCGCCTTTTTGAACTCAATCACCCATACCCACGGATTATTATTCCAGCTTTCTTCTCCGTAGATGGAACGCCAAGTATCTTCCCAAACTTGAAATCCATAAGTGGCAGGTATGAAATCATAAAGACCACAACCAATCTCTTTACAAATATCACCTAAAGTAATGTCGCGCAGCTGTTGCAGCCAAACATCAGTAATTTCAATTTTCCCTTTGATATTACCGTCTTTATCCGCAAGGTTGATGATGTCGCCAATTTCGCCATATGGGCAATCAACATCAACAAACCCATGCCTCCATGCTGCACATACTTGCTCTGATAGTGTGTAACCATCTTGCATGCACCAAACTTGCGTAACTCTTCCTCGGTTACTTTTGGTTGTGGCTTAATCGGTCTGCGAGTCTGCGTTTTTCTGCCATTCATGACAGCCGTTAACATTGCATCGTTAAACTTAATTCTGTCTTTCATTGTTTGACCTATTTAATTTGTAAGAAAAGATTAATAACCAAGAATTATCCTATTCAGATAGTCGATTTGAGAATAAATTAAGAGTAAATGTTTGATTTGGGTAATACGACAATGCCCCGCAAAAGAAATGATAACAATCAGCCAGTGAGCATAATTGATGTAATTGTTTGCACATTAAAGGTCGTGGTAACTATCGTGACAATTATCTGTTTTATCACTTTGATATTACTAGTTTGCGCATGTGAGTTTTAGCTTATGTTCATTCCTCTTCATTGCCCCCTTTAATCGCTAGGATTAAAACGTTTCATGGCAAATGCTTATTTACCTTCTACACTTAAGCCCGAAAGAGTAGTTACTAGCTGTGTAACTTTCGCCGATGCTCCCTGCGTCGGCTTTTTTTGTCTAAATATCTTGCCAAATCCTGCTCGTTAACTATCCTTAAAAAACCAACACAAAAAATAAACTCTGAACATTCCCTTGCCGTCATTAGTGTGGTACCACTTTGGCGGTGTTTTTTTTACTTCATTGCATCCCTGCGATTGTATCCATATAAGCTTTTATGAATCCTTCCGCGACCGGCGCAACGATGGCATTACCGTAGGCGCGCAATCTTCCCACTCTGCCGGCAACCCCATTAACCAACGGGAATGTTCCGGATTCAACAGGCCGCCACTTGTCATCTGTGCAGTAGAGCCAGTCTGCATCTCTCCAGTAACCGTTAGTCTTTTTGGTGTTGTGATTGCCACCTGACCCGGCAACTTCAAGCAAAGCGTTTTTCCTGTTCCGCTCGATTTCGAGCCTCGAGCATCGTTCGCTATCGGCGATACCCGGCCAGCTAACTTTGCTGCCGTTTGAATATTCATCCCACCTTGCCGGCCTTGTGTTCCCGCTCCGCTTCCGCTGTTCGCTGTTGGAGTCGGCCACCCAATAGAGGCGCTGTCTGATATGCGGGGAACCGAAGCCCGCAGCGCATAAATCAACCGCTGTTGTTGCGTAGTCCTTTGCTTCCAAGTCAGTTTGTACAAGGTCGAGCCAAGCAAGCCCGCCTTTGCTTGCAACTTGTTCACCAAAGATAATGTCAGGTCTGCATTCACTGATAAGGTGGAATAGCGCCGGCCATAGGTGCCGCTCGTCAGTAAATCCATCGCCTTTGCCTGACGTGCTGAAAGGTTGGCATGGGCAACTCCCTGTCCAAACTGGTTTGTCGTCTGGCCATCCAGCTTTTCGCAATGCATATGACCAAACTCCGATACCTGCGAAGAAGTGGCATTGTGTGTATTGTTTAAGGTCATCAGGTTTAACATCCTCGATTGAACGTGTATCGACATCGCCATCAGCTATCAAGCCGGCGGCAATAAGATTTCGCAACCATTCGGCAGCGAATGGCTCTATTTCGTTGTAATATGCTGGCAAGATATCTATCTCCTGTTTGCATCCTTGCAAATATTCCTTGCGATTAATCCAATGTGACAATGACTGCTTTATCAATAGGTGACCAACTTAACGGCTGGTGATTGCCGATAACTTTATTTAACGCTTCGAAGGCTTCGTAAAGCTCAGGTGAAGCCTCACCATCTTCTGGCAGGGTATCCACAAAAATATCGTTAGGGTCTAATTGGTGTGGGTAATTTGGTTCGCATAACACGAGCTTTAAATCATCAACAGATACCCCGTGCTCTTCGCAGTAATCACGAATATCATCGATATCAAAGAAGTATCTATCACCAAAAAACATTGTCACTGGTGTTTTGTTATCCCACTCAACACGCTCAAATTTATCGAATCGTTCTTGTTGGTGCTCTTCCTTGCAAGCTGGGCAACCCCAGTTAATAACGAATGGCTCTTGATTTTGGTGTTTATCACAAACATTATGAGTTGCACCGCAGTATCTGGCTTGGTGCTCGTTATTGCCCCAGTAACGACCATCACGGTCTACCCATCCGGTAAGCGTCTTGATGCTTGCAGCCTCTGGCGAGCTGTATAAAACAACTTTATTTTTCATGGTTATATCCTTTGGTTAAATCACATAGGGAAGGGTTAGAAGGGTGGCTCATCATCAAAATTCATTGGCGGTTCGTTATAACTCGGTGCCTTTGGTTTATTTGATTGCTGTGGTTTCTGGCTTCCTGCCTGATTACTGTTACCTCCAAAATCCAACTGGTTAACGATAATGACTGGTGCTGCTTTCTTCTCACCACTCTGGCTTATCCATTCCTCCATAACGAACTCACCAGTTACTGTAACCTTTGCCCCTTTGGTTAAGTGCTCAGGTAGTTTTTCAGCTTTAGTACCAAACATTTTGCAGATAACCCACGATACTTTTTCGTGCTCTCCGTAACCTTGTTTTACTGGCAAGCTAAAAGATGCAACCGCCTTTCCATTTGGAGTCCATCGCTGTTCGCAGTCTTTACCTAAGTTTCCGCTTGCTGTTATTGTGTTAATTGCCATTTACGCCGCCTTTTTAAGTTCGCTAATTCTTATTCCAGTTAGTCGCTTGCACTCTTCTTGGTGAGTACCGCTTAATTCATTCCATACTTTTTTGTACTCATTCGTGATCGCAAGTTCGCTAGTTGCTTCATGCAAAAAGCCTGTGTAATCACTTAATATTTGCTCTGGTGTTCTCGGTGCTACGTTATGCACCTCTGCGTCAGCATCAACCGCCGTTTCCTCTGTCGGTATGCAAAACGCTTGAAAGGCTGCGTATTTATATGCAATAGACATTGCTTTGTTTGTAGCCTTATCTCCGCTATCCATAGCTTCACCATAAGTCATGACTGTGTGTTTACTGCCATCCGTGACAGACACAAAATCAAACTCAGCTTTGACGGTTACGTAAAATAATGGAGTTCCTTTTTGGCTAAGGCGTTCACATACCGAGCGCTCAGTACAGCGAGTTAAGATAAGTAATCCGTGCTTAACTAATGCAGGGGCTAGGGCGTTATAAACCGCATCAATACCCCTAAACGCATAATTTACGCCGCCACCTTTTGGCTTCTCCTTGCTAATGCCTTTTTCTGCCAGTTCCTTGGCAACATTACTTATTGCTTTGTATACCTCGCTCATAATTACCTCCGAAAATTAGTCACCTACAATTCTGCCGCTTAATGGAATCTCTGTGGCGCCACGATATGGGTCAAAGTGTTGTTTATCTGGATTCAGCATGTAGTAACCACGCCTGAATTCTTCATCTCGTAACTGTTGAATGTGCGCAGGCAAAGGAGGGTGATTAAGCGCTGTGATAAGGTTGTTGCTGTTAACTTGTTTTGAATACGATATATCCATATATCTTGGCCGCTCGTTAGCAACCCCTTGCTCTCGCTCTTTCTTCAGCTCATTCATGAGCCTTATCGTAGCTGCTAAAACTTCCTGTTTATTTGAGCTCCGCAATCTATTATCCACTGCTAAGTAATCAGCCATATTCACCCCTTAGCCAGGCAGATGGTACTGACTGAGGCTGAACACCTAGACTTTCCATGCGATAGTATTCCTCCTCTTCCTCGCGCTCCCTGCGCCGCTTATCGGCATCCTGCCTTCGCTTGAGTTCATACTCTGAAATTCTCATGCTGCGCCCTCATACCGTTCCCTGAGTATTTTTTCCAACAATTCCTTTGTTACGCCTCTCGTGTTGAGAATGAGAGTCTCTGGGTCGTCAGTTTCAACGCTGTAATTACTGCCAGCGTGAATAATTGCCCGTCGACCTCCGCACGCCGCAGGTTCCGTTGCGGTGTACATTTCCTTTGACTCGACAATGAACTTTGTCATTCAGACCTCCCGTAACTTGCTTTGAGAAATTCCATTGCTAACCACCAAACATCATCACAACGTTGGCTTATAGCGATTCGCGCCTGTACCTGTGCCAGACGTAAGAAATGTTTGTCGATTTGCATGATTTATCTCGTTAATAGAGGTAATAGAATTACAGCCATAATGATTAATGCTGCGTAGTAATAGTTATCGCCCATGTGATGACCTCACATAGTTATTTAGGTTCTGGTGTTGGTGCGGTGGGTTATTTGTGTTCGATTGCGTTTTGATGTTTAGCTGTCATTACAACCATTTCAGCAAATTTATCAGAGACATTTTTACGGATGCCAGCGTTAACAGCTTCAGTAATTTGTCGGTCGATATCTTGATTAATGCCTTTTAATTTTTCTTGAACAACATCCTGCACACGCTTATCTGTTAGCCATGTGATTAATCTTGTTCCATTTCCATAGCCATCAGTAAAGCTTCCTTTGTCATTAACTTTCTTTTCCAATAGGCTATCGAAAGTTCTCTTGATTAAGTCGGTGATTGTAAGGCAGTCCTGCGCATCACCCCATTTATCAGTGATGGTTACTTCTTTTTCTAGCCATTCATCAGCAAATGCTATCGCTTTCTGCTCAATTGATTTTTTCGCTGACATTATTGATTCGTCAATTGCTTTGTTGATTTGCTCAGACGCTTGTTTTTCTACTTTTGCTAAACACTGCTTTGAAATTGCACCTTTAACGCCTTCTATGATTTGATATTTAACTTCTTCATCAATGTTCCCATCTTCTTCTAGCCAGTCTAAATCTACTGTGATATTCAGTTTCATAATTAATTCCTTATATGCGATTTCTCACTATTAATAGCGATATGAAATGTGTTGTGGTGGGTTACTGCTGGCCGAGGGCTTTTGAGATTGCTAAAGAGTCGTTTCTAACTTAGCTATAACTTCGTCATAGTTAACTTCTAGCTCTTCACAGGATTCTCGTAAATCACTAAATGAAATCGAGCTTTTCACCGCCTGAGCTTCATTTTTAGACAGAAGAGCGCCACGGTAATCATATGATTCAGAGGTTGCTAACCGACCACCTAGGATTTTCATCCCTTCATATACTATCGGCTCATCGTCAAACTCATACTCAACTACGAATGTCATTTTCCCCATATATCACCCCCGCGCCTTTAACATTGCATCTGCCATTTGATATGCGTTTTTCGCAACCCATTCAAGCGTTTGTTCTGTCACTACGTCAATCATTGCATGATTGGATACAATCCCCTGCATGGCCTTAGCGGCTAGATAATCACGCAATGTCATGCCTTCCTGCGCTACAAATTGCATATCTGGATGCCCGCTTACTGGAAAAGCCGCTCCACCTGTTTTATCTGTCATACTCCCTCCGTTATTAACTAAAATACTGATATACTCCATTTAACTTAAATAAATGGATTTATGATTATGAAATTAATTGCTGTTGCTGCGCTCTTATTCTCTACATCTGTAATGGCTGCAAATCAGTGTAAGCCTGATGATGTTTGCTTAAAGTTTCAATCGAATAAATCTACTTATACCTTGCATTGCAAGGGGATTGGGCGGGTAAAAATAAATGATACTGATAATGGTGATACGTTTTTTATTCTTTATTTAAATAAAGAATACAATCTTTATGAGTATGCGAAAAACAACTACAAGGAAGATTCTGTTATGAGTATATTTAATAAAAAATTTAAATTAACCATCGGTCAAAGAGTTAGGCGTGTATTAGTCATACCTATAAACTCTTCAGAAATCAAAGAATCAACTGACTCATTAATGTCTTGCGTTAAGTCTCTATCTCCTATCTATTAATCACCAAGCCATTCAAGGTATTGCATCTGTTGAATAACACCTTCATCTGTTGGCTCTCTGTTCTCTTTATTGCATTCCTTGCAATTTGTTGTCGCTACTGGTTGCCCCATGCATCCACATTCACGACCAGAGCAACAGGTAATAAACTCAATGCCGTCTTGGCAATATTTATTGCTACATTTCATTGCAGCTCCTATCTATTAATCAACTAACCACAGCCCACAGAATGAACTCTGGTTAGTTGCCTAGATATCGCTCTAGGCTGCGGGCCTCACAGACCATGGCACCGAACTCTTTAATTTATTTAGATAAGCTAAATTTAATCACTACATAAATCCTCCGATTCAAACGGCACTTACATCTATGGCGAGACCGATTTATTGCCTAGTAAAATACAAGTAACCTATGCTAATAGTTTAAATAAATTTATATTAAACTCTGGAAAACTGACGGGGCAAATATCTACATGATAAGATTTGTGTTCTTACCACTTGATGAGGGATAAACCTATGAAGCCCAATGTTTCTGAATTAGCTTTTGAATATCTACGTAGAAACAAAGAAGATTTGACACCTGAAGAATTCTTTAACGAATACATATCGTTAATGATGACTTTTAAATCAGTTATTGAGTCACATGGAAAAAATAAGCCGACAGCATTTGATGTCCTGTCTTAACCTTTAATGGTAACTCCGCCATCATCATGATGTGACGGCGGTTTATTTTAATTAAATGCATGTTTCTATGCTCTCGCCGTCACTTCACCAGACTCTAATAACGTTCCTGACTTACGATATTTAGCTGAGTAAATACTAGAATTTGGTAAGCAGGTATTATCTGCTGAGTCATAAACTTTAGTGCTGCGAATTGAAATTGCTTTTTCAACTCGGCTAATTGGTTTGCGCGTTAGTGATAAGGTAGGGCGCTTTACTTCTTCTAGTTCGCCATGGATTGCGGCTTTTAAGCTTTTAGTTATCTCGTAGGATTCCTGCAATGCCTTTCTGCGTTCCATTCTGCGTGATCTGGCGTTGTTGTAGCCGTGAAAGTTACACATAGTTTTCCCCTTTCAGTTTGCTTTGGTGATTGGTGGTAGGTGTTGATCTCCTACTTTCGGTGTTACGTCATGCGACACGCGACTTACTGAGTTATTGCCGATTCCTATATTGCTAATCAGCCTTAGCGTTCACCAATCCCAAAACATACTGTCTTTGGTTTGCGCTTTTACAGCGCTATCTGCTTAAAGAGCTAACATCCTGTTTATCTATGGCTCCTTGCCTTCGATGGATAGTATATTCACAAATTGTGATTTTAATGTCAACCACAAAATGTGTTTATTTGACCGTTATTGAATTAACGTGATGATTTGAAATGGAAAATATTTAATTTATAGACACGATTTGTGTCAGAGATCACACAGGCGAGGAATTGAGGACACAAAAAAGCCCTCGCGGGGAGGGCTGGGAGATTAGTTTAGTTGATTCTTATCCGTCGGGATTTCAATTTCATCTAATAAATTTAATTTGAATTGATCTGATAAAGGTATGGGCTGAATATCTGAAATAGATTTAACATCAATCCCAACCTCTCTGCCTTTTTTAATAACTTCACCATCAGAGCTCCAAATTTCAGTGATTCCATTAGCCTTAGCAATGGCTATAATTTGTCGATCAAATCTAACTTTATTAGCGGTCTCATTGGAGTTTATTTGTTTGATAAATTGCTTAAACTCTTGTTTTGATGGAAGCATTGAGCACTCTACAGAAGCTAGCTCCTCAAAGGGGAGTATCTCAAAACAGTTCATGCTAGAAATTAGATTAACATGAGCATGCTTATTTGCCTCTCCATCAATGCCCAACAAGTATTCTGCAAGCACTGGTGTAGGTATCACAATTGTGCCACCGCTTCTCTCTATATGGTCAAGTAATGCTTTAGACCTTAACTCTAAGTCATCAACAGAGGAGAATCCGTCAGTACCCAGCTTGTTTGCATTATTGGAACTTTTCTTCATTAAACTGATGAGGATATTGGTGTCCACTATTATTTTTTTCAACTGAAACTCCTGTATTTCAGTATTAGCTCTTCCTGATCGTCTATTTCATCCCATCTATTTGCTGGGTCTGATGACAGTTTTTCGAGACCATCTGAAATGGCAATATCTTGTAGCTCAACAAACTTTTCTATTTTTAAGTTTTTGAGTTTCCAGACACCGTCTTTCTTTTCGTGTTGTGACTCGCCATACACTCTTATTTTTTTAAACAAGTATTTTGCAAGTCTAACTGCATCTGGTTTAGTGGCTGTACATATTAGGATTTCACCACCATTGCCTCTAAGCCTTACTGATACAGAATCTTTGCCTTTTTCAACAATGTGGTATAGCTCACCTTGAATCTTTGTGTTCTTTTTTGTAATTACAATTGGCTTTGCTTCTGTTGCAGGTCTTATTGTGTGCAATAACTCATTATTTGAATATATTTCAGCGGAGTAGTTATCCTTTGAAATTCTTTTTGCAAACTTACTATTCTCTGTATTTTCAATAATATTCGCACAGATAATATTGTGAGAACTAGCATTTGTAGAGTATGCATGAATCTCAATGCAACCATCATTCACTGATTTAAACCTAACTTCCTTTTCTTCACCGTATAGAATCGCGAGATCGGCAAGATAACCAGCAAGCTTATTCATTGGAATTTCGCTAGGGCTAGTGCCATTAATTACTATTTTTAAATTAAGTAACTCGCTCATAAAAAATTGCTCATAAAAAGGAAACTAGGTACTACTATAAAGTATAGGTCATCTTTGTAAATCAGACAGTGATAAAAATGTCAATGGTTGCTGTTCTATCTGTCACACCCTAAAACGTGTCGTCATTCTGCATTGAAAATAGAAATCCAAGCAAAAGGTTCTTCTGCAAACTGTAATACTGCTCCAACTGCTAGCGCTATTATTAATATAACAATCAGCAGCTTATTTTTACTGATGAGTTCTAATAATCTTTTCATATCGAACCCTCACTAATTATCAAAAGCAATCAGTAACAATAGAATGATATCCAGCACCGCGATAATAACTAGCAGTATCATTATGTTGGAGTTGGATATCAGCTCTAGCAGTTTCTTCATCTAAAACGTGTCGTCAGGCCACTGAGACTTAACCACTTTGCCTATAATCTGGCAGTTACCATTAATTGGGATAAGGTCAAACCGTGGGTTTAACGGCTCCAGATAATCTTGCCCTGACTCTCTAATCAATCGCTTAAATGTGAACTCATCACCATGTAATCGCGCTATGCAAAAATCACCAAAGTCTACATCCTGGTCAGGGTCAACAAGTATGAGCATCCCTTCTGGGAAGCTAGGACGCCCGCCTTGAGGGGCTGTCATTGAGTGACCTTCAACCTCTAACCAGAATGCGCTATCACTTGCTTTCTTGGCTGTTGGTATCCATGCAATAGCATCGCTTCTAGTGTACGCATTACTATTTTCAGTAAACTCACCTGCTTGTACTTTGGTGAATAGAGGGTACTCATAGTTGCTAACAACCTGATCGCTCCTATCACCAAACATCAATTCCGCAGGTGAAACACCTAAAGCCTCACTGATAACTAAAGCGTCATCAGCACTTATTTTTCTTTCACCTAGTTCATAATTTCCAATTCTAGAGGCCGCGGAATATCCGCACAGCTTTGCAAGTTGTGCTTGGCTTAACCCTCTAGATTCACGAATAGACTTAAGTCTCTCGCCAATAATTTCATTTATTTTTTTCATGGTTATCTTTTAACACAAAACGTGATGTAAGTATTTAAACGATTCGTGATTGACAGTTAATCACATATTGTGTGTAATAGAGGTGTAAACATGGAGGATACACACAATGAATAACATCGCAGAACAGCGAAAAAAATTAGGAATTTCTCAGGCTGTTTTGGCTTCATCAATCGGATGGGGTCAATCTCGTATTGCAAACTACGAGCTAAGTATTAGAACGCCTAGCCTTAATGATTGCCGAGTAATCGTTGAGGCATTACAGAAACTTGGTGCTAAATGCTCATTAGATGACGTTTTCCCGCCTCAAGCTGCATAACTTTACCGCTCTTTAAATCTCCAGCCCTGAAAAAGGGTATCAATACAAAACTTAACTCACAGGATCGTGAGCAACGGACTAACTGTATCAATAATATGGAATATTAAATTATGGACTACGCAACAACACGCAAAAACTTCAATCAATTCGTATCAAATCATCTAATCGCTACGGCATTACAAGCATTGAGAGCTAAGTCTCAATCGGTAGTGGCCAAAACGTTAGGTGTCCATGACTCAACCATTCTACGCAGAACTGACAAATTTCCTGAGCTATGCGAAACGCTGGCAGCTTCGGGGATTAAAGATTTTGTACTGGAAGGTGAGAGAAAAATATCAGAAGAGGAATATCGCTTTTTGTGGAAGCAAATCGGAGAACTTTCTTTGATGAGAACAAAAGAAAACGCCCAGATTGTTGGAGCAATCGAGGCGCATTAGTAAATCATTCACGGGAGTAATTATACATGAATATTAATTACACAACAAATCGATATGGAGGTCGTTATGCCGCTCGGTGAACTGACCTTCCATAAAAAGATAATTGAACATGCAGAAATGCCAGATGACTTTCGTCTTTCTGGGTGGGTGTATGTTCTCAGTAATCAATTTATGCCAGATATTTATAAGATTGGAATGACGACAAACTCACCAGAGGCAAGAGCTAAAGAACTATCTTCCTCATCGGGTGTGCCTGCGAAATTTAAAATAGAGGCGAGTTATTACTCTCATGACCCGCAAGGCGATGAAAAATTGATTCATGACTATTTATCTAACTTTAGAGTTAATGAAAGTAGAGAGTTTTTCAAAGGGGATCTAAATAAAATTTTAGCAGTGTGCGCTGATATCACAGAGTTTGATACTTCCTCTCCTGTAGAAGAGATAGCTGACCAATATGACATCATTAGTACCGAAAGGCTTAATAGACTAGACATTGGTGATCTCTTTGAATCGTTGGGAATAGAAGTATTTGGATGCCGTCTAGCGGCAGCTGAGAGACTGATACGGATAGCATATGAATGCTTAATTGAGAGCAACCGAAAAAAAAGTAGAGCAATTTTTCTAAATGAAGGTAGCGCTTATCTTATTAGAACCCAAGTGGATCAAATGTATGAAAAATACCTTATTGAAACTGATGGGAAGGGTAGGCCTGCGCCACATGCCACTGATGAAGATATGGGAGTACCATTTTAATGGCTAGAGCAAGGAATATTAAGCCGGGCTTTTTTACTAATGATGATTTAGCAGAATGCGAGCCATTGGCTCGTATTCTTTTTGTGGGGTTATGGACAGTTGCCGATCGCGAAGGTCGACTAGAAGATAAACCACGAAAAATTAAAGCTATGGTTTTGCCATATGACGATGCTGATTGTGACAAATTACTCGATCAATTACATGGCAAAAACTTTATCACTAGATATGAAGTAGATGGGAATGAGTTTATCCAGATTAATAACTGGAAGAAACACCAGAACCCTCACATGAAAGAAGCGGCTAGTGAAATACCAGAACAAGACACGCAACCTATTGATATTAAAGAAGCACCCAAAAAGCACCATACAAGTACAGTGCAAGAACCAGAAGAGAATCAAACTATCCCTGCTGATTCCCTTAACCTGATTCCTGATTCCCTTAACCCTATAAACACCCAAGCCGAAAACACGGCTTGTTCTGATGAGCCTGAAAATAAATCGGCAAGTGTTCACCAGATGTCTAGCAAGTACGCATTCGAAGGTGAGGTGATCCGATTAAACAAAAAAGATTTTACTGAGTGGCAAAGCCTGTATTCAAACATCGACCTCGAACACGAGCTGAGACGGCTGGATATTGAGTTTAGAGCTGACAAGCCGAAAAACTGGTTTATCACCGCTAGTCAGAAATTGAATTACCAGAACAAAAACACTAAGCCAGCTTGGACACCATCTAAGCGAGTAATGCCGCCTAGTCGAACCCAAGAATTCATACCGGAGAACTTCTGATGAGCACAGCAATGCAAACTCTTGCACGGCTCAGAAAACTGATGCCGGAACACATCAAGCCAAAGTTTGAAACACCTGAACAACTCATGGCATGGCAACGAGAGCAGGGCGAAATTGATTCAAAGCGGATCACCGATGCAAATCGTGTTACCCGACTGAATAAAATCATGGGACGTTCTGGAATTAACCCGCTTCACCTAGATTGCACATTCGATAACTACCAAGTCACTACACCTGAGCAGCAAACCGCATTACGCAAAGCCAAGAATTATGCTGAGAACTTTGGCAAAAACTTTGGCGGATTTATCTTTAGCGGCAATGCAGGAACTGGCAAGAATCACTTAGCGGCAGCAATCGGAAATCACCTCATACAGCACGGTAAGAGCATCCTAATCGCTACACTGCCAGACCTAATGATGCGAGTACGCGAAACCTATCAGAAGGACACCAAGACCTCAGAATCGAAACTAATCGATGACCTGTGCGAGGTTGATTTACTGGTGCTTGATGATGTTGGTGTGCAGCGAGGAAACCTCAACGAGGATTTAATTATCTTCCAAGTTGTAGACCGTCGATTAGCAAACAAAAAGCCAGTTGGGGTGCTGACTAACCTAGCGTTTGCAGAGCTTTCAAAGGTGCTGGGTGAGCGCGTTATTGACCGTTTAAGAATGGGTAGCCCGACAACGATTAATTTCGGATGGGAAAGTTACCGCAGCCAAGTTAAGTAACACACCAAATTATAAGTACTTCTAGATGAGCAATAAATACTTAGAAATAACACTAGGAACTGGCGATAAAGTAATTTCGACAGTCACATATCAAGAAATGGATTTTACCGGTATAGCAATCTCAAACCGACATGACGGGAAAAGAGATATTGGAGGTGAGCCTTTTCATTTTCCAGCGGGAACTACAACGGATGATTTTGACACGCTAGTAGTGATTAAATCAAGTTCAATAGAATCACTGAAAGTTCTCAGGGCTAGAATTGATGAGGCTATTGATTTGATGGAGGCATCTAATGCAGGGAACTAATTGGGTTAAGGTGAGTGAAAAACAGGGGGGGTGGTTGTATAGCCCACAATATATGTGAGCTCTATTAAAATTATCTTACTGGTGAAATTCCAGGATCTAGTTCATGTATTCTACGAGTGATATCGGCATTTTTACCGTTTAAATCATCGTTTGATGCGATGAAATAGTGACGACCGCCATCAGTCGTATGCTCAATAACCTTATACGTAACAGTTCTTGGTATAAGAGTTTCAGCTTTGCTATCTCTCGAATAAAACTTTGGAAGTGGTTGTTTTTCACATGTTACTTCTAGCTCTCTTACATAAGGAGCAGAAAAAACTTGCCCATCGTGCTCACCACCAATAACTAGATAGTCATAATATTTTTCATCAGTCATGATTTTTTCTCAATTAATAACTGCATTAACATCTAAGTAAATGACCTTATATCTCAATAAATTAATATTCAAGTAGGAATCAATGAATATTGAAAACTTCTGTTTACATGAATCAACTAAAAAGCTATTTGATAGCAACATAAACGAATTACTCAAATCCCACCCAAAGCTCAGCGTCACAATCAAAGTATACAAGCCAAAGCGTAGCCTATCCCAAAACAATCTCTCGCATAAATGGTACTCAGAAATCAGTAAATATCTGATTCAGAGTGGTCGCACATGGATGACGGAAGAAAAAGTTAAGAATGACTTGAAAGCTACATTCCTCGGCTATGAAGAAATTGAACAAACCAACTTTGTCACAGGGGAAATAACCGTCAGAGAACAGCTCATGCACACTTCAAGGCTAGATACTGGCGATATGTATCAGTACATGACGAAAATCGAAGCATGGTGTGCACAGTTCGGATTACAGCTAACAATCCCACACACAAGCGAATACATGAAACTCAAGGAGCAGCAAGAGAGATGAAACTAGAAAAAGGAAAGGTCTACGAGATATCAGAACAGGCTTTGGATTTTTACCACAAGCATAACCGAGCTGAATACCACTCTACATACCCAAGAGAAACTGATAGGGAGCCACTGCACAACGTAATTATAAGAATGGTTAGTGGAGATTTGGAAACATCCATATTGCTTACCGACGAAATAGTCAAAGTTGCTGATATCCAAGAGGTGTAATGATGAAGCGTAAATACCCAAACCTAACACTCGGAGCCAAGTTATTTATGGTAGCCATATTTGCTTGTCTGTTTGCATCTGCATGGATATTTGTTGAGGCGATATATGGCTAAGGCTAAAAAGCCGAAGCTGAAAACCTGTAAAGAATGCGATAAAGAATTTACTCCCTACCTATCAACTCAAAAAGTCTGTTCTACATCCTGCGCAATACTATTTGCTGCCAAAGAAGTTAAACGAGCTGAAGATAAGGCCCGTCGAAAGAAACTATCTGAGGAGCGTAAAATATTGCGGGCCCGCAAGGAAAAGCTAAAGACAAAATCAGACTGGAACAAAGAGGCCCAAGCGGCAGTAAACAAATACATATTCTGGCGCGATTACGGTCAGCCATGTATTGCTTGTGGTAGGTCCTTAAATTACGGGATAAGAGGTGGGTCCGTAGATGCAAGTCATTACAGGTCAAGAGGTACGGCAAGTCATTTAAGGTTTAATCTACTTAACATTCACGCTGGCTGTGTTCACTGCAATAGGGACCTGTCAGGCAATCTAATTCCATACCGCACTAATCTCATCAATAAAATCGGCGAAGAGCGAGTAACACGCTTAGAGCACGATAACTCGGTCCGTAAATTCGATATCGAATATCTCAAGCGAATGAAAGCAATATTCACTCGTAGGGCCCGTTGGTATGAGAAAAGGCGGAAGCAGCTCATGGAGGCAGCTTAATGTTTACGGATATAGAAGACGTAGCAATTAAAGAAGTCAGATGGTCTCGGGCTAAAAACAGACGAGATTATGCAGTTGTTCAAATAGGATGTGGTCTCATGAAGGCCAACTAATATAGATGGCTATGTGAAAGCTCTAAAGTGAGAGTTATGTTTTCCACTAAAGACGATGGAAACGGAACAGTATCGACGGAGGTAAGATGATTACTAAATTAAAAAAAGGCACTTCGCGCCTAGCCAAAGAATTAGATAGTGCCGTTTCAAATACTGAATATATTAAATCTGAAGCTGACTGCAAAAGCTCGCAAATTAACATGAGGTGAACAATGCGTGATATTCAACAAGTGTTAGAACGCTGGGGAGCTTGGGCAGCGGATAATACGGAGTCAGTGCAATGGTATTCTGTGGCGGCTGGATTTAGCAGTTTAATTCCAAGCAAGGTTAAGTCACGAGACCAGTGCTGCGAAGATGATGCAATGATCATCTCTGAATGCATGGCGCAGCTAAATAGGAAAGATAGCGAAATGCACGACCTGCTACTTGATTACTATCTATTTGGTAAGACATTCATTCAGTTGGCAAAAAAACATAGATGCTCTGATACTCACATCGGTAAAAAATTACAAAAGGCAGAGGGGCAAATTGATGGTATGTTGATGTGGCTGGATATTACTTTGGAAATGGATAAATACATAGAAATAATCCATTAAGTCACTTTACGATCGTAAAATAGCTGATATTGTGACAAGAGTGAATACGTTGTCACCTGACTTACGGAATGAAACCTCGCAATGTGGTTTTTTTTATGCCTAAATAAACATAAGACTTGCGGTTCCTATTTGTCAGAATTACATGTGAAGTTATATGCAATAACCGATCAAAAGTGTTAATTATTTCCCTTAAGATCCTGTTAAGATTTAATTGATAGACTATAAAAAATTAACAGACAAAAGGAATTATTATGAATAAGGCAATTATTGCACTCGTATTATCAGCAGCTTCATTTGGTGTGTTAGCTAACAATCATGCTGGTGGGTTTGTTTCTAATGATGGTTCTGTAGGTCCAAAAGGTGGGTTTGTTGCAACGGCGCAAGCAGTGACAACTGTCGTTCAAGCGAAAGAGCTTCCTGATGATGCGTGGGTCTCACTTGAAGGTCATATTGTTAAACAGATTGGTAAAGAGCTTTACGAGTTTAAAGATAGTACTGGCTCAATCTCTGTAGATATTGATGATAGGCGCTGGCGTGGACAGGTTGTGACGCCTGAGACAAAAGTTCGTTTAGATGGTGAAATTGATAAAGAGTGGGCTTCATTAGAAGTTGATGTGAAGCGAGTAACCATTATCAATAAGTAGCTCTAAATATTTAATGAGCCCCATGATTGGATAATCGGGGGCTTTTCTGCACTGAAAAAACTCTATTTACCAACTTCTGCCTAATTCATATGCTAGATAGCTTTATCTATAGCTCTTTCAATCGCTTTACATTCGGGACTATTTCCACTGGATTGCTCTATTTGACCCGGCAAGTTGCCTTCTGGGGTATCCATCTTTATCACGCAAGTGTCAGGCTTAGTTTGGGGGTTAGTGTTTGATGAACAACTAGTTACTAAAGCGATAACAAAACATGCCAATATAGCTTTATTTTTATGCATACTACTTATCCTATTTTTAAAGGGTAATTCTTGATGCTACTAAAGGTTAAGCGTGAAGTGCAAAGTAATTCATAAAATCGGCCAAAGCGGCTTATTTATTTTTTATAACGATAAGGTAACTCAAGTGGTAGGCCTGTCGCTCTTGAACTCCACCCGTAAAGCTGGGAGTTACCTTTTCATTGTGGAGAATGCCAAGCCTAGTCACCTATCTATTTTTACTATTATTTTATCTGCTTTAGATCTATTCGTTGATACGGAGTCATCCATTTGCTAGGTTAAAATGATGGAAAAAGAGTGAGGCAGGGCATATGGATTATTATTTAACAAAAAGTGACCGCGACGAATTGGTCATATTACACAAAAAAGCATGCCCACAACTTATTCAGTATAGCAGTGCGACTTATGTGGGTTACTATTTTGGTGAATACGGTGCATTACAGAAAGTTGAAAGTATGACTACAAACACTGTTATTGCATGCTCTCACTGTATGACTGATTTACAGGTTAATAATGAACCTGTATAAATTTTATATATCTGACTTATACTATAATTGAAGTGCAACTATCTCCAGTCTAGAAATTTAGTAAGGAACAGTCATGAATAAATTGATGCTAGCAACAATAATTGGCACGTCATTACTATCAGTTTCAGCATGGTCCAGCACAAATAAGTCAGAAGACTTCATCAATGTGAATTATAACTGTGCAAATAATCAAACGTTTAATGCAGTATTTATTAATGATGTAGAAAATAGTTATGCTGTAATTGGGTTTGATAATCGCATCATACCAATGAAAATAATTGAAATGGCATCTGGCGCCAGCTATAAATCTGATTCAGGAAAAGAAAACCTAGTTTTGCATACTAAAGGTGATAAAGCAGAGTTAGTAAAAGAAAATGGTGATATTGTTTTCTCGAATTGCATATCCACACAACTAGATTAATTTTTCTTTTCCTTAACCATATCAACTCACAAGGGCTGCGCATTGCGTGGCCTTTTTCATATATAGCCACCGAAAATCGTTATCAATATGTAATAACATTGTGATTGGTTAGACTACATTGATAACTGGTGCCAATGTAGAGAATCCCAAGTGGGAAGGTGGAGCTAGCCGGCCTACCGTGTTAGTTTGTTGAAATTTAACTTAGGTTCAATAAACCAGTGGATAGTTGAGTTAAAAGACAATAAAAGAGCGATGCTAATAGTTGATAGTGTTAGTAATATTATTAATAATAAACTATATTCTACATGGAAGTAAGTTAAGGTTTGTAAAAGAATAAAACAAATAATAGGATGAATTAAATAAACACCTAAAGCATTGTTTGATACCCTTGAATATTTATCAGTTGATAAAGAAAAGTAAATAATGCTAGAGCCTAAAACTATGCTTATAAAGAACTTTAAAATATAAATAACAAAAAAGTATAATAAGAAATCAGCTTTAGTAATACTTAAAATTGTTCTATTGATGTTTTCTTCATAATAAAGTGCAGCTATAGCTAAGGCTGCAGTGATTATAATTATATAATGAGGTTTTTTTCTAAGTGAAGATATTTTTTCACCATTAATAAAATAAGCAACTACAAAGAATGGGAAGTATTTAATAATGGAAAAGAAACTGGATGCACTAATTAAGTAATTACTTGCTAAATAAGAAAAAAATAATGATATCGCCAAAATAATAAATAATATTAAACTGTTAGATTTGAACTTTTGTGGTAACAATAAAAAAAAAGCTTGCCAAACAGGTGTGGCTAAAAAAAACCATACTCCATTTTGAGGTTCAAAGAGATAAAGTTTTAAGCTTAATTGGCCGGAAAAGTATAGTGGGATTGCATCAACTGTTTGAAATATTAAATAAATTATAATAGATGGAAGCAAACTAAGCTTCAAAGATTTCCAAGAGGCATTCTTCGTTACGAATGCAACTATGAATACAAACATAGGAATTAATGTTAAGTCGAAAATACTAATAAGAAATGAGGCCTTATTTTTATCGACTAAATTTAAGTAGAAATTAAAAACAATAAGAGAGCTCAATATGAGCTTCAACGTGGGCCAATATGGTTGGGTAATATTATTTGACACAGGCTTAATTTGTTGTTTCATATGCACGCCCTGTATAAGAATCAGCTCATTGTACTGTATTGATATACTTATTTGAAATGAATTCCTTGGAAATAATCAAGAAACAATTTTAACTTATCTTGAATGAATATTAGTTCCATGAATTTAAACCTGGGCTACTGTAGTTGGTAGCTTTCTATTAACTAAACATCGGAACACTCCGTAGGGGGTGAAATCATGCGTATGGATAAATATAGCAACGCAGCCTACGGTAGTGCTGGGCTTACAGCATTTTTTGCTAGCTTATCGCTTTATGAATGGGGCTTTATTATCGGGATGGCGTTTAGCATTCTTTTAGGTCTCGCTACCTTTTTTATGAATCGACGAGAGCAGCGAAAGCGGACCCGTTTATTTGAAGAACTTGTTAATAAAACCGACCCACAAAACCCATCAGACACTGCACGAAAAGCCGCCGAACTTATGGCAAAAGCACCTAAGGATATCTAATGTCGCTCAAACAAAAACTAACTGTGCTTGTTGGCGCAGGGGCTTCGGCTATCGCTTTAACGGTGATTGCGCATTTTGAAGGTGTGAGATATGAGCCTTATGAAGATGTGGGTAGGGTATTAACAGTTTGCTATGGTCACACGGGGAAAGATATTGTTCCCAATAAAACTTATACCAAAGAAGAATGCAACGAGCTATTAGCACTTGATTTTATGAGAACTAAGCTGCAGGTAGATCGCCTAGTTAAAGTTCCTGTTGATGAACATACAAAAGCAGCCCTTTATTCATTTGCTTTTAACGTGGGTACTGGGGCATTCGCTAAGTCGACAATGCTTAAAAAGCTTAACGAAAGTGATCAATACGGTGCTTGTGAAGAACTTAAAAAATGGGTTTACGCTGGTGGCAAGGTATGGCGTGGGCTCGTTAATCGCCGAGAAGCGGAGGCGACCATATGCCATGGAAACCTATAGTGGTTGTAATGTGTTTCATGCTACTCGCGATATCAATAATTGCTTTCGGTGCTTATTGTATGACAGATAATACATGCGGTATTGATAAAGCCAGCTTAGAAAAGCGCTGCCAGAAAGCCATCGATCACTATAAAGGTCAGCAAGTTAATTTTTAATCTTCTATATGGTAATCGCCATGAATACAGTCAGAGTCGCATTATTTATCGCAGCGTGGGTAGCTATATGGGGAATGTGGAAGCAACACGAGAGAATAGGTGAGCTAAACACTAAGAATGCCGTACTACTCGTCGAGCTAACAGAGCAAGTCAAAATCAATGAAGCTTACCAAGAACGAGTCCAATCACTTCATAAACTCGATACTAAGCATATTCAGGAACTAGCCAATGCAAAAAGTGAAATTGATAAGTTGCGTATTGCTGCTGAGCGCAATCCTGAATGGGTGTACATCAAAGCTAGTTGTAAAAAAGTCGAAGGCATTACCACCCCCAGCTTGGATGATGCAACAACCGCCAGACCTACTGACACCGCTGTCAGAAATTATTGGCTACTCAGAAGCAGGATAGCAAAACAAACGCAAATGATATTGGGGCTGCAAGATTATATTAGAACGGAGTGTTTGTGATGAATGAAACAGTCTAGCTAAAAAATAACGGTTATCCGTGGATTGGTTCAATTTATCATACGCATTATTCTTAGTCATACTAATAGTGCTTATACTTGAAATGCTTACTGAGCAGCAGGTTAAGATAGTTGCTTCGTTGCATGAACATGATGAAATGTTTGATACATCTTCAGCTGTTAACTCTGCGTCTACTGTTTGTATATATAAGGATAATAAAATTAATAATATACCGAATTATATCCTCAACTATCTTAGGCCTGATTGTAATGAAAATTGAAAAGTTCAAGCACTAGCCGATGACAAAGTTTTGTATAAAATGAATAAGGTAAAAAAATAGCCCGTGCCAGGAAGACTAACGGGCTAACATAATACCAGCACACATCTTGGTTATCATTATTCTTACTACCTTTATAGTAACGAATATAGAATAATAAATTAATAGGTGTCAGTGTGTAACAAAAGGAAAAAAAATATTTCAAGTTATGGTGAGCGCCATTTTTAGGCCCGTAAATAGGATTCATTAAGTAAGCATATTAGGGAAATAATATTCAGCATGGGATAATTGGGGAGAACATTACTATTTTAAATTTTGCTTTATAACATTTTCACTAATAACTAGATGCAAACTAGTACGACTATTTATCTAAATTAGATTGTTAATTAAATAAGAAATGTATTAATACTAGAAAAATAAGTATTCTCATGAGACTATGCAAAGAATGAAAGTTGCCTCATACTTCATTGATATTATTAGTATTTATAATTGGAAAGGGTTAGTTATAGAGATTTTTAAAATTATAAATATAAGTTATTTTGTAATTTATATAATTAACAATAATAGGAGGTAATATGCCTCCCCTCAATGTGTAAGGAGGAGGTCATAAAGGGAGGGTTATTTTCTGCCTAGGAGAAAACCAACAATTAATCCAACACTAGCAGATATGGCTACTGCAGTGAGTGGATTTTGTTTAATTTTTGTCTGAGCATTTTGACTATAATCTTGTGCTGTTTCTAGCATGTCAGCAGTTACTTGCTTGCCCTTACCGTAGATTTCCTTTGCTTTACCTTCGATTTGGTGCTTATTTGACTCAGTTAGCTCCCCATATTTATCTTGGGCCTTGCCTGCTGCTTCTGCAACTTTACCTTCAGCTTTATCAAAAAGTGCCATAATGCTACCTCTATGTTTGATTAAGTAAGTGTAAGTTATAAAAATAAACAATTCCGTTGAAACTTTATACATTAAAGCATCATAATATTTAATTATGCAAGAATTATATAATATTAACTTATTAACTTATTAATTTATAACCCTACAGGATTAGCAGGTATTCGTGTGTTAAGTTAGATTGGTTAATATTATTATGTTGTATTCAGACAGTTATCAGCTAATCAATAGTAGATTTTTTATATTTAATAAGCGTACACTGATGCTCATGGCCAGCATAGATTTATGATTAAGGTGGAGTTAGAGCATGAGATTAATTAGTAATGAACGTGAGCATTTTGGGGCCTTACTCGGATATGCTCCTGGAGGTGTAGCAATATATTCATCAGATTACGATTCATTATCTAATTTTGATAGCAAAAATGATATTTCTTTTCGTAGCTATATTGGTAATGAATATATGGGCTATAAATGGCAATGTGTTGAGTTTGCTCGTCGTTTTTTATATCTCAATTATGGAGTTGTTTTTAGTGATGTCGGTATGGCATATGAAATATTTTCTTTGCGTTTTTTACGGCACGTAGTTGATGATGACATTTTACCGCTAAAAGCTTTTGTTAACGGGAGTCCTATCAAGCCTACCGCGGGGGCATTGTTAATTTGGGATGAGGGTGGCGAGTTTAATAAAACAGGCCATATAGCAATTATTACGCAGGTTTATGATGATAAAGTTCGCATCGCTGAGCAAAATGTCATCCATCATAAATTGCCTATAGGTCAGCAGTGGACACGGGAATTGCCTCTGAAAAGAGATAAAGAAAGATATACACTATCAGATACTTTCCCAGACACTAAAATTTTAGGGTGGATGATACAAACAGATAGTGATGAACATGCTTATTCAGGGCCGTATACTAATCCTGAGTTGCTAAAAATTCATGCTGCAAAAATAGATAATAAAATTGACTATAATAAAGAATGGTTGAATGAATCAAATCCCATAGAAAATAAATATATTCAAGCTAGGCAAGGTCGTAAGCTAAATAGTGCTCTTCATGAATATTTTACAATATCTAGCACAGCTGAAAATAAATTGATACAAGCAACCAATGAAGTTCATCTTATGTATCTGCATGCGACAGAAAAAGTGTTAAAGAGTGATAATCTATTGAAACTTTTTAACATTCCAGAAATGCTTTGGCCTCGTATACGTTTATCATGGAAGAATCGGCGCCATGATATGATTACAGGAAGATTAGACTTTTGTTTAGATGAACGAGGATTAAAAGTCTATGAATATAATGCGGATTCAGCTTCTTGTCATACAGAGGCTGGGGTCATTATTGATAGGTGGGCAAAAGCAGGGCAACTGAAAGATGGCAAAAACCCAAGTGGCCACTTAACCGAATTACTTTCTAGCACATGGGAACACTCTTCTGCTAAACCTTTTATTCACATTATGCAGGATGCAGATAGTGAAGAAGATTATCATTCGCAATACATGGCATATGCAATTACCGAAGCTGGATTCGATTATAAAATCATTCATGGTTTAGAAGAATTATTTTGGAATGAAACAGGTCAAGTTGTTGATAGTGATGGCCGTATATTAGAGTGTGTATGGAAAACATGGGCGTGGGAAACTGCTCTTGAGCAAATTCGACAAGAATGTGAGAAAGATTATGAGCATTCAGCTCTACAAATTCGTACTGGGCACTCAGAATATAATGACGTCAGACTAGTTGATGTATTATTAAAACCTGAGATTCGCGTCTTTGAGCCTTTATGGACAGTCATTCCAAGTAATAAAGCTATATTACCTATTCTTTGGTCGTTATTTCCTCATCACCCTTATCTTTTGAATACAAGTTTTGACATCAGTGATGAATTACGTTTGAGTGGTTATGCG
This sequence comes from Providencia sp. UF-224, assembly GCF_058245955.1. Taxonomy (NCBI): domain Bacteria; kingdom Pseudomonadati; phylum Pseudomonadota; class Gammaproteobacteria; order Enterobacterales; family Morganellaceae; genus Providencia; species Providencia sp. UF-224. The sequence goes on from NZ_JBSICC010000011.1 coordinate 36,206, forward strand.
ATTAAGCCAATAGCTGGCCGTTGTGGTGACAACATAGGATTAGTTGATAAGTGCGATACAGTTTTAGATGAAACTTCAGGTCAATTTGGTCAACAGGAAAATATTTACCAACAATTATGGTGTTTACCAAATATAGAAGATCGTTTTATTCAAGTCTGCACATTTACTGTTGGGGGACATTATGGAGGAGCATGTTTACGATCAGATCCATCATTAGTTATCAAAAAGGATAGTAATATAGAGCCATTATGGGTGCTTGATGATAATGATTTTTTATAATGGATACGATATCAGAAAATATATCTCTTAAAATTCATATGATTACCTTGTTAAAGTTGGTCCCAGCAATACTATTTCCTCAGTATCTCAAGCCATCAGTTAATAGCTGATGGCCTTTGCTTAAAGGAAAGTTGAGCAACAAAGAAATGCCCCATTACTGGGGCAAAATAAAACGAAGCAATAGTTTGAATACACTATCAGCATAGATGATTAGTAAATTTTTCACATGGATTAAGTGTAAGCAAATACGGAAAAGAAAATACGAATATGAGTGTCGTTAAAAGTATAAGAAAACACTAGAAGGACAAAGTAAGCTTATCCCCTAGTGTTTTAGGTAAGGGGGGAGGTTACTTAGCTGCTCTTTGTATTGCCTCTCCTCCAGCCTCTATGTCTTCACCAACACCTTTAGTTGTGTTACAGGCAGTTAGTGTGAAAGCAACAGCTAATGAGCAGATGAGGAAACTGATTTTTTTCAACATATTTTCTTCCTTTTTAATGTGAAGTTATAAGCTACAGAAGATCATTTATAATTATAGCAGAATAATTAACTTACTATTTTTATCTGTAGGGAATAAGAGTTTCAGTATTAAACCCATCATATCTTTGTGGAGTTAATATGATTAGTGATACCTGACAAATGAAAATTAGCTGCTATATTCTAAGTGTTAATACTTATTTTGTGATTAATCAACATTAGCAAAAAAGGGTACACTCTATGATATTAAAAGAGCTATTTATCCGTATGCTTCATATTTTCCAATACTTATTAGTTGGTTTTCTTTTGTTATTATCATCAATAGCATTACCTAATTGGCTAGGTAATGCCACGGTCTTTTTTGTAGGGTAGTATCCAAAGTAGTGAATGGAAGAAATGGATAATCACAAAGATTATGAAATAAAAAAAGCCCACAAAGATGAAGTGGGCTAAAAATGCTGCTTTATGTAGTTGAATATCGTATTAAATGTAGTTAATTTTTCAGTATATGCAAACTATTTTTTAGTATTGGTGGGGTTAAACACCTTGGTAGTATAAGCAGCGATAAAATATACCAATTCCCACAATAAACATGACCAAAATATCACCAATAATAAGAGTGGGTAAAGTATTCTTAACATTTTGAAACTTCGATATATTTATCTTTTATACACCTGTTAATATATAGCGGTATATCTTTAGATATGATTAATCTCTGATATTCTATGTAGGGGACATTTTTGTACTGATGAGTTAGCTTGTTATGGAAACCAATTTCCAAGGTTTTATTGTCATGATTGTATTCAATAGATTCAATTTCTACTAAATTCATTAATAATCTATACATATTGAGCCTTTATGTAAAACACATAATAAGAGTATTTGAAAGTGTAGTATGGCTCTTAGTAATATCAAATATTTAGTTAGAATTTATAGATGATTAGGTCGTTCAGAGACCTTTTTTATGCGAAAGTATCTTATCGGTGATATTTAGTGAGGTTACAATGCAGATAAAGTCAGTTTTTATGTTTTTAAGCATGCTTTTACTTAACGGATGCAGTGTTAAAGTACCAAAGGATATATCACCAGTTAAGAATTTTGATTTATCCCGCTACCTTGGTGAATGGCATGAGATAGCCCGAATCGATAATCGATTTGAAAAAGGATTAATCAAGGTCTCAGCTAACTATTCTCTTCGTGGTGACGGAGGTGTAAAAGTAGTGAATAGAGGGTGGGATTCAGAGAATAAAAAATGGAAAGAAAGCGTGGGGAAAGCCTATTATGTTGAATCTTCCGATGTAGGAGCTTTGAAAGTTTCTTTCTTTGGTCCTTTTTACGGTGGGTATAATATTATTAAGCTTGATGAAAACTATCAATATTCATTAGTTGTTGGGCCTAATAAAGATTATCTATGGGTTTTATCTCGCACGCCAACTATGCCACCAGAGTTATTAAATGAATACCTTAGCTTTGCAAGTAACCATGGTTTTGATAGGAAGCAAATATTGATATTTCAATAGAACTACCTCTTAATTATCTGCTTTGATATTTTTTATTGAAAATTCAAGAAGTGAAATATATGACCCGCCTCGTGCGGGTTTTTTATTGGGTATAAACTATGGCACTAAACGATAAACAAGAAATGTTTTGTCGTGAGTACCTCGTAGACTTAAACGCTACTCAGGCGGCTATACGTGCGGGGTACAGCGAAAAAACTGCTAACAGAATAGCAGCTCAATTATTGTCAAAACTTGACATTGAAAAACGAATCCAAGAGCTGATGAATAGGCGTAGCGAAAGGCTAGATATCGATGCTGACTACGTGCTTAAGCGTTTAGTCGATATAGACCAAATGGATGTGTTGGATATTCTTCACGATGACGGGGGTATTAAGCCTATTCATGAGTGGCCTAAAGTTTGGCGTACGTCATTAAGTGGCATGGACTTAGCTGAAATGTTTGAGTCCAAAGATGGTGAGCGTGACTTGGTTGGTATCATGAAGAAGATCAAATGGCCTGACAAAGTGAAAAATCTTGAGCTACTTGGTAAGCACGTCAAAGTACAAGCATTCAAAGAACAGATTGAGCAGAAAGTTGAAGCGACACACAACATTATGCCAGTTCCATCATGTACCAATGTGGATGATTGGGAAAAGGCTGCACAGCAGCAACAGGGTGAGGTATTAGGTGGATGAATTACAACGTAGTATGGAAACCCTTACCTGGTTCGCAGTCATTATCATTAAGTTGCCCATGCAATGAAATCCTGTATGAAGGCACGCGAGGTCCTGGTAAAACCGCGGCCCAATTAGCGAGATTTAGGCGCAATGTCGGAGTGGGTTACGGTTCATTTTGGCGCGGTATCATATTTGATACGGAATACAAAAATCTTGCAGATATCATTACTCAATCTAAGCGTATGTATCGGTTGTTTAAAGATGGCGCTCGCTTTCTTGCTTCAGCCTCTGAATTACGTTGGGTATGGCCTACAGGAGAAGAGCTGCTATTCCGATTTGGTAAAGAAGCGGACGATTATTGGGACTATCATGGGCAAGAGTTCCCGTTCATTGGCTTTAACGAATTAACCAAGCAAAAATCAGCCGATTTCTATGAAGCGATGTTCTCTTGTCGTCGGTCATCATTTAGACCGGAAGATTACCCACTTGAAAATGGTGCATTGCTAAAACCGATACCGCTAGAAACATTCAGCACCACCAATCCTTTTGGGATTGGTCATACATGGGTGAAAAAACGATTTATCGAGCCTAAGCCTCGTGGAACGGTGATTCGGGAAACACAAAAAGTATTTAATCCCCAAACTGAGCGCGACGAAGAAATTACATTAACTCGCGTTGCCATTCATGGTTCATTTAAAGAAAACCCATATTTAGATCCCCAATACATCGCCACGCTCATGAGTATTAAAGACCCTAACCGTAAAAAAGCATGGGTAGAAGGCTCTTGGGATGTGACGAGCGGTGGACGGTTTGACCATCTTTGGAACGCAACACACCACGTTATTAAGCCGTTTCGAATTCCAGATAGCTGGACGATTGACCGCTCCCATGACTGGGGGGAGTCAAAACCATTTTCTAACTTATGGTGGGCGCAATCGGATGGAACCGAAGCCTCGTTACCTGATGGTCGTATATTTTGCCCTCCTGCGGGTTCATTAATTTTGATTGGCGAGTGGTATGGGTGCCCGCCTGATGAACTCAACAAAGGATTGAACATGTCGTCAACTAACGTTGCTAAAGGCATTAAGTGGATTGATGAGCGCTTAGCTGGCTTAGATAGCGCTATCCCTAGCGAAATAGTTCAAGATGGTATTACACAAGGGCAAATGAATATTATGCCCAATATCTGTAAAAAGGTGATTAAAGGTCCTGCAGATAATTCTATCTATACCCCTAACGATGATGAGGACTCCATTGCACAAAAAATGGAGGCTCAAGGTGTCGAATGGATGAAGGCGAATAAAAACCCTGGTTCCCGTATTAACGGTACATCACTTTTTGCCGATATGCTCGAGGCCGTGATTGAAGGTAAGAAAAAAGAGTCAGGCACACCAGAAAAAGCGGCATTTTATGTCTTTGACTATTGCCGAGGCTGGATTAGTCGAGTTCCTATTTTAGTTCGAGACTCTAAAAACCCTGACGATGTAGATACCGAGCAAGAAGATCACGATTGGGATAGTACACGTTATCGCGTGCTTCATAAACCATATAAACCTACCGGAACAGTAACTAAACTTAGGATATAAATCATGCCTGATATTTCAACTCCCAACCTTGACTATAACGATATGGTTGAGGCTTGGGATATCAATGATGCCTTAATGGGTGGGACGTTGTACATGCGCACATTAGGCGAGCAATACATGCCTAAGTGGCCTAATGAAGAGAATGACTCGTACAAGGAAAGGTTAGCGACAGCAACATTACTCCCCGCGTATGAGGAAACCATTAATCAGAACGTAGGGCGTGTTCTTGCGGCACCTATTGTATTAAGTGAAGAAACTCCGTCGGAAGTTGTTGAAATTGCTTCCGATGTTGATATGGAAGGGAGCCGCCTTGATGTATGGGCGCAACAATTCTTCAGTATTTCATTACAGTACGGCTTGGCGCATGCTTTGGTTGATTATCCGAGAGTGGATTTAAACGCGGTAAAAACCAAAAATGATGAAAAGAAACTCGGCGCTAGACCTTATGTGACGATGCTTAACCCTCGTCAGGTGATTGGTTGGAAATCCGAAACCAAAGGTGGGAAAACATACCTGACTGAATTGCGAGTGAAAGAAATTATCACGGTAGATGGTGATGACTTCGGGCAAACAAAGGTGGAGCAAATACGCCACATTATGCCCCGTCAGGTTGTCATTTATCGTCGAAGTAAGGGCAATAACGGTAGCGATGTGTGGGTACCACATGAAGAATGGAAAACGTCACGTGACGACATACCGCTAATTACACTATATACAAAGCGTATTGGATTTATGCGTGGCTCACCGCCACTTTTAAATCTTGCAATACTCAACATCAAACACTGGCAGAGCCAAAGTGAACAAGACAACATCTTGCACGTTGCTCGGGTTCCTTTGCTGGTTGCCTATGGATTGAATGACGGTGCAGAACTCACTATCGGCTCATCATCAGCGACTAAGTTTGATGACAAAACTAAAGCTGGGCTTGAATATGTCGAGCATACGGGATCAGCTATTGGTGCCGGCAAAGAATCGATTGCCGATTTAGAGCAGCAAATGCGCCAAGCTGGTGCAAAGCTAATTAAGGGTGACAACACATCAACAAAATCTGTCGAGCAAACCAACGAAGAGAAAATGCAGGAAAACTCGCCACTCTACACGATGGCGATTTCGCTCGAAGATGCGCTTGATAACATTTTGCAAATCTTTGCTGAATATAAAGGTTTGCCAAGCGGCGGTAATGTGGATGTCAGAACCGAGCTAGAAATCAGCGACAAAGAGATTAACTCAACAGCCGCGCTGGCGGTTCAATCCTTGCGTCAAGGTGGGGATATTCGTCGTATTGACGCGATTCGTGCATTACAAGCGTTAGGTTTAATTGACCAGGATACTAAGCCAGAAGAGGTTATTGATGAGTTAAAAAATCAAGCTCCCTCATTCATGGAGTAGCGTATGGCGACAGCAAATGACTTTATCCAAAATGAAAGCATTGCCCACGCCATTTGGGTCAGTCGGTACAGCACTGGTGTGGCTAGGCGAATAGTTAACTTATTTAACCAGAGTGATGCTGAGCTAGTGGCTCGGCTGTTGGTGGCGATGGACGGGCTAGATGCTAAGAGTTTCACTGTTGAGCAATTAGAAAGCCTGCTGGGTAGTGTTAGAGAAGTCAATAAACAGGCTATTGATTCTATTCAGGCTAGCTTATCTAGTGAAATGCTGGCTTTTGCACAACACGAAGCTGGTTATCAGTTGTCGTTATTTACTACCGCTATCCCTGAGCAAGTGATTAAGCAGGTTTCCCTGCAGAGTATCTCTGCACAACAAGCCTATTCCGCTGCAATGTCTCAACCCTTTCAAGGGCGATTATTGAAAGGTTGGATGAAGAACCTTGAAGCAGACCGCATGGCCAGAATATCAAATGTGGTGAGACAGGGCTTTTTGTTGGGCGATACCACCGAGCAGATAGCTCGAAAGGTACGAGGTCACGCGAATAAAGGCTATCAGGATAGTGCGTTGCAATTAAGTCGTTCAAATGCCATTAGCATTACCAAAACGGCATTAGGGCATATGGGATCCGTGAGCCGCGATCATTTTGCTAACGCAAACAGCGATATCGTCAAAGGTAAACGCTGGATATCAACACTTGATAATCGAACAACACCAGAATGCCGAATTCGTGATCAGCTTATATACACGATGGACAACAAACCGATTGGCCATAAAATTCCGTATCTGCAAGGACCCGGAAAACTGCATTTTTGCTGTCGTTCTACTGAGGTACTTGTTTTGAAATCTGCAAAGGAGTTAGGGCTTGATATTCGCGATATTTCTAACAGCTCCAGAGCCAGTATGGATGGACAAATCCCCTCTGAGATTAATTACTCGGATTGGCTGAAAAACCAAAAGCCAGATAGGCAAGATGAAATACTGGGTAAAACGCGTGCCTCACTCATGCGTGACGGAGGCTTATCGTTTGATGAGTTTTATACCGATAAAGGTGAGTACTTATCACTAGAGCAACTTAAACGAATAGACAGTGAGGCATTTCGTCGCACTAGGCTGTAAAGCCAACTGATTATCAAGACTCCTAACGGGGTCTTTTTTTATACCTGTTATTGGGCGGATGCCACATAACGAACGGTCGGATGACCTTTTAAAGCCGGAAGGCGAGGAAGATAAAATGAAGTTAAAAACAGTTGAAGTGAATGGTAAAAGTTATGCTGAAATTGATGATAAAGGTTTTCCTATTTATCAGCACGATGATGGTAAAGAAATCGGTTTCGATGCGGCGCAAGCAGTTAGCAAAATTGCCTCATTGAATGGTGAAGCTAAATCACATCGTGAAGCCAAAGAAGCGGCGGAAACGAATCTGGCTAAATTCGCGGGTATTGAAGACCCGAAAAAAGCATTAGAAGCCATTGAGACGTTAACTAAAATCGACCAGAAGAAACTGATTGATGCAGGCGCGGTTGACCAGGTTAAAGCAGAAATTACTAAATCATTCCAAGGGCAATTGGATGAAGCAAACAGCAAGGCCAGCACACTTCAAGAGCAGCTTTATAATTCCATGATTGGCGGCAGCTTTACAGGCTCTAAATTCATCACTGACAAAATGGCCATTCCGGCTGACTTTGTTCAAGCCCGGTTCGGTCAGTCATTCAAAATTGAAGACGGCAATGTCGTGGCCTATGACCCGTCAGGTAACAAAATCTATTCTCGTGCTAAGCCGGGTGAGTTAGCAGGATTTGATGAAGCGCTCGAATTCTTAGTGGAGCAGTACCCGCAGAAAGACCACATTTTAAAAGCTTCGGATAACAGTGGCATGGGTTCAAAAGCCAGTCAGCACCAAGCGGGGCAAAAGACAATGAAACGTTCAGCATTTGATTCACTTGACCCAGTCGCTAAAAGTGCAGCATTAGCAGATAAAGTCACAATCGTAGATTAACCCTCCTGATGCCTTTCGGATGATGGGCATCGCTAGGTCTGGATAGGCCATTCAAAAACAAATCATATTTAACTCCCATAAGGAACAATACATGTCCAATACATTAACAGGGCTTATCCCGACTATTTACACCGCGTTAGACACCGTCTCTCGCGAACAAGTTGGTTTTATCCCCGCGGTATCACGTAACGCAAAAGCGGATGCGGCAGCAAAAGGAACCTCAGTCACAGCGCCAGTCGCACCAGCAGCAACCACAGTAGATATTGAACCGGGTGCAACCGCCCCAAATGATGGTGACCAAACAATTGGTAATGTGGAAGTAAAAATTACCAAATCAAAAATGGCACCGGTCAAATGGAATGGCGAGGAACAATTAGCATTAGGCCCAGCGGGAACCTATAACACCATTCTTGCTGACCAGTTTAAGCAAGCATTCCGAGCGCTATCTAATGAGGTAGATGCTGACCTTGGAGCGCTTTATTACGCAACGTCTCGCGCTGTCGGTAAAGCAGGAACGACACCATTTGGTGTGGCGGGTGACTTATCTGATGCAGCGAATGCTCGGCAGGTTATGAGTGATAACGGGTCTCCAACCACAGATTTACAGATGGTATTGGGTTCCTCTGCAATTGCTAACTTACGAGGAAAGCAATCTGTTCTATTCAAAGTAAACGAGTCTGGTACTGACGCGTTATTGCGTGAAGGTATTATCGGTCGTTTAGAAGGTTTTAATATCCACGAATCGGCAGGTGTCAAAAAACACACCTCGTCTGCTACGGGGTATCTAGTCAATGGCGCGAAGAAAGAGGGTGATATCCTCATTGCAGTTGATACGGGTACTGGGGAATTTAAAGCTGGTGATGTTGTTACATTTGCAGACGATGACCATCAGTATGTTGTTGCGGCCGCTTCAGCATCAACCATTAGTTTAGCAGCTCCGGGTTTACGTCAAGATTTGGTTGATGACTCTGCTATTAGCGTGCTTGGAGCATACACCGCGAATATGGCCTTTGACCGTAACGCATTCTTGCTGGCAGCGCGTACTCCTGCAATGCCTGAAGGTGGCGATACCGCAGATGATGTCATGAATGTGACAGACCCTGTATCAGGCATCACTTTCCAAGTGGCACTTTATCGGCAGTATCGTCAGGTTCGCTTCGAAGTCGGGCTATCGTGGGGGGTAGCGCCTGTAAAACCTGAACACAGTTGTATTATCTTGGGTTAAATCATAAGGGGCTTCGGCTCCTTTTTTCTTTGGAGAAATAAATATGGCCAAGGCACCGAATAAAAAAGCGGGTGTAGAACAGTCCAATGAAACGCCCGATGAACAGCAAGAAAAAATCATTGAACTGGTCGTGATGACTCGGGGTGGTATCGATGCCGATGTTCACCCCAATGAAGTTGAACGCTGGACGAATGAGGGCTGGCAGGCTAAGTAAGGGCATTTCATGGTCGAATATATCACGATTGAGGATGTCGATTTAAAACTGGGGGCTGATTGGGCTGATGAGGCTAAAAAGCCTAAATCCGTGCTATCAGCCAACGCGTGGCTAACCTCACTGAATCTTCGTGATTTTGGTCATGGTGATATTCCTGATGATGTAAAACAAGCGGGTGCTTATGCGGCTGAGGTTGCTTCTAAAGGCAAGCTTTATCAGCTATCGGATACCGGTTCACTGACCAGTAAAAAGGTTGATGCAGATGGAGCCTCAGTATCTAAATCCTATGCGGAGTTGAATTCAGGCAGTACAGCACGTTTAGACCCCGACTTGCAACTGGCGTTAGCATTGCTTAGTCAATACGGGGCTAACACTCACCAAGTCCGACTGCGTAGGGGGTAATGATGGGGCTTCATGACGAACTACAAGCTGAATTAGCTGCCGCGTTTGATGAAGACCTCGCGGACGCTATCAATGCTTTTGATGGGAAATATATTATCAAGGGCGATGATTGGGACCCCGTAACGGAAACCAGCACTGATATGGTTATTGAGTATTCAGGGCGGGGTGTTTTATCGCGCTATGCAACCTCAAAAATTGATAACGTGAATATCCTCATGGGGGATTTAAAACTCACCGCGTTAACCAATGAAGTCACTGGCATACCTCAAGTTAACCATACCATCACGACAAAAGACCTCGTTACTCACGAGTTGAGGGCGTACAGCGTTAAATCGGTGGGGACTGACCCAGCAGGCGCGACATACTCTATTCAATTAAGAGGGGGATAATATGGCGAAGCAAAGCTGGTCTATTCCTCCCTCCGCATTTGCGGGGCTCATTGAAGCCGATGTAAACCGAAAAATGCGGGTTATCGCCATACAGTTATTGACTGAGATTGTGCAACGTTCACCGGTTGATACGGGGCGGTTCCGCAATAATAATACGGTGAGCATTCAACATCCTGATTACAGCGAAACGGGCTTTACGGGAGGGGCTACATTAGAGCGTGGTTCAAGCAGTGGTGTGCAGGCGTATTCGATGGGGGTCGGTAAAATAGGCGAAGCCAGTCGAGAGCGTTTTCCTGTCATCTATATTCAAAACAATCTCCCCTATGCTTCAAGTCTTGAAAATGGTCATTCTGGCCAAGCGCCTGAGGGCGTTTATCGGTTGTCGTTCGAAAGCATAGCACAGGCATACAAATGACATTAACGGAAATTAGAAACGCCATCATTCAACGTATGACGGCACAGACCACTATTGCCAAAAGTGATGTGAGATACCCCAACGATAAGCCATATGACCCAACGGGAAAATCTATTTGGGCACGTTTGACTATCAAGCATGGCTTATCTGGTACACAAGAAATTGGACGTGGCCCCGTGGTTCATCGTACCGGCATCGCATTTATTCAATTATTTGTTCCCTTGGAAACAGGCACGCTTTTTATCACTCAAACGGCAGACCAACTGAAAGATTTATTTGAGAATCAAACCGACGGTCAATTGGATTACTTTTCGGTGTCTGCTGATGATGTTGGTGATGAAGGGCATGGCTGGTACCAACTAAATTTATCTATTCCATATCGCGCACTATAGGAGGCTAAATGTCATCAGGTGCTAAGGTCATCACGGCGTTTATCCGTGAGACAACAACGGGTGTCACTCCGACAAGTGGCAAGTGGGATTTATTAACGCGAACAAGTTATGGCGTAAAACCCACACAAAATACGTCTGATAATGACGAAATTGGCGGCTCTCGCATGGCGCAAGGTAAGTCACTCACCACCGTCGACGTAGGCGGCGATATCGGGGCTAAGTTTCGCTATGGGCAACATGATGCATTTTTAGCATCTTGCTTTGGCGCTGAGTGGGTAAGCAATACCTTAACAATGGGCAATGAGCGTATCACTTTCTCATTAGCAACATTTGCCGCTGACATTGGTGTCGCGTCAATTGCTCGCGGTTGTCAGGTAGGCGCAATGCAACTCGAAACGCCAGCGGATGGTGATGTAACATTTTCGATCACCTTTGCCGGGCTTGGGTTCGACTCGAAAGGTGATGGTACTAAATACCATACCGAACCGGTCGATAATGCAGGCAAACTGCGTTATAGCTTTAAAACGGTCACTAATCTTAAGCTTAATGGTATTCAAGGTGGTAATGGCTTCTGTGTTGATTCATTTAGCTTGAACTTTGACAACAACATGCAAGTTCAGCGCTGTATTGGTACCGGAACGCCATTTGCGGGGGCGAATATCCCGACCACTTTTACCCCATCAGGCAGCATTACGCTCTCTTGGTCTAAAGCGGCATGGGAAATTTGGAAGAAAACATTAACCGGTGAAACTATCCCGTTTGAGTTCACGCTGCAAAATGCGGAAGGGGGTTATACGTTTTTATTCCCAGCCGTGCAGGTTGATGGTGATTGGCCTGATGGTGGAAACACTGACATTATTCAGGTTCAACTCAACATCACCGCCGCAGACACACCGCCAACAATTACACGCATTCCACCCGTCAAAGCGGATGGGAAATAAACATTGATAGCTCGTTAATTCGGGCTTTTATAACTAGAGGGAAGAAAATGATTATTCTAAACAGTGATTCAAAACTAGAAGCCGTAAAATGGATTGAGCCAATTGCTGGGCTAAAGCTCCTCGTGTGCTCTATTGAAAATGAGTTTTATCGCACGACTAGCGCAACGATTTACAGACATATTGACCGTTTAGATAACAAGATGAATGTGGGTACGCCTGAATTCGATTTATCGAAAGTTGATATCGCACAAACACCTGATGATTTACTGATGGCCACAACAGCCCGTTACCTAATTAAAGGATGGGAAGGCGTTGGTGAGGTAAATGAAAGTGGTAAGCAAGTTGCGATTGAGTTTACCCCTGAGCGCGGTGCGATGCTGTTAAAGCAAAAGCCAGAGCTGTACTGGAAAGTATTAAACGCAGCGGTTGAGTTAGGGAAAGAAGAAGTTGAGCAAGTTGCTGATGCAGTAAAAAAGCACTAGAGGCTCAGAAGTGGCTATCTGAGTTTGGCGGCGAACTAGGTGATAAGGCCAAGTGGAAACGAAAGAAGCTAGGGCTTCCTGATATTCCTGCTCCTGAGTTTGACGGTGTGACGAATGAATTATTGATTGCTTATGGCTTAATTTCGCGAGGTCGTCGTTACACAGAAATGACAGGATGCCCACTTCCACTATCACTCACAGATATCGATAGATACCTATCTGCAAGGCCAACAGCCATAAGCCGCAAAGAGTTTGATGCAGCTATTTTTGCGCTTGATGATTTATTTCGTGAGGAGTGGGTGAGAGAGCAGGAAATCAGAAAGCAGTAAAAAAATGCCTAAGCATAATGGTGCTAACGAAGAAATTATTTTGATTTGTTTTATTGAAAAAGCATCTGATAAGCACTCTTTAGTAATATTGCTTTTATCACTGTAAAATTTAATCATTTGAAATAAAAATTCAAATAATATTATTTTTCAGATTATAGTGCTGAAGTCTCTAATTTTAAGGTAACGAAATCTAATGATAATAATATCCTATACGATATGGAATTGATGTATTTAAATTAGATGTAGATCAATAAATGATATTATCAAACCACATAATTAAAATAATCAGCACATAATGAAAAGCAACGTTGTTTAAAGAGTTTCATAACTAGTTAAGGAGCATATGGAAAGATATTAGTGCAACGACTTTTATTATCAAAATGAATGCAACTATCTCTAGGAGTTAATCATGAGTAAAGCTAAAGAACTACAAATCCGCCCACTTAAAACGCCAACAGATTTGACTCAAAATGCAACAAAAGATATCAGTGGAGCAATGAACGCAATTTTAGCTGATATTTTTGCTATTTATTTAAAAACTAAAAATTTTCATTGGCATATGAGTGGTCCACACTTTCGTGATTACCACTTATTACTCGATGAACAAAGTGAACAACTATACTCCATGACTGATCCAATAGCTGAAAGAGTCCGTAAAATAGGTGGTATGACTATACGTTCTATAGGACAAATATCTAAGATGCAAAGGATTAGTGATAACAATGCAGAATACGTAGAACCTTTAGATATGCTTGCTGAGCTTTGCGAAGATAATAAGATGTTGGCTTCTGAATTTCGAAAAGCACATGAAGTGTGTGCAGAACATGGTGACTATTCCACCACTAGCCTAATAGAAAACTGGATTGATGAAACAGAACGTCGTGTTTGGTTCTTATTTGAGGCGTGTCGTGAAGCTAAAACATCAGGTCATTAGCGTAAAAGTTTCTTTATAGTCAATTGAGTTTAATACTTTTGTGGGGCATCAGAATTAGATGCCCCAGTGTTTTTTCTGTGCAGCCAACTGTCTGGAATATGCATTCGCCATTCCATTATTAATGTCGTGGGTAGAATATATGTCTGAATAAGGAGTTTAGGGCTGAGGGGGAAAGATTCACAATTGATGATTAGGCCGTTTTTTATATAAGACTTATTACTTATAAATACCTCATTTAGTTTGATGATATATGATATACATCTAAAAAAGACATAACTTATTATAGTAAAGTCGCCCTTTTCAATAGGAATGATGTTTATGATAAGTTTATCTCATCTATCCGGGCTTTTCTTAGGAATTCTCCTCGGTTTTGTTATGCAGCGTGGGCGTTTTTGTATGGCTGGTGGCCTACGTGATCTTTATCTTTTTCGTGATAGTCGAATGCTTATAGCAATATTAATTGTTATATCTATTCAGAGCATAGGTTTATTTATATTTTCTTATTTAGGGATAGCGAAAATTCCTGGCGATACTTTTCCTTGGTTAGCAACGATCGTTGGTGGTCTTCTGTTTGGTATTGGTATGGGGTGTGCTGGTTCATGTTCGACCGGTGCTTATTATCGAGCTGCAGAAGGGTTGATTGGCAGTATTTTAGCGGTAGTTGGTTTTATTATAGCAAGCTGGTTAATTAGGCAGCCAATATTAAAAAATATATTTCAACCAATCACTTCACCTAGATTAGAAAGTGGCACTATTACGCAAACATTCAATGTACCACCCTATATCGCTATTTTGATATTAGTTGCTATTACGATTTTTTTTGCTTCCCGACATATACAAAAGAACAAGCTAATAAAAATACCTAAAATGAAAGCGAAAAAAAAAGGTGTTGCACATATCCTTTTTGAGGCTAGATGGCATCCTTTTATTTCGGCAATAGTTATTGGTGTTATTGCATTATTGGCATGGCCATCTAGCCTGTCTGATGGAAGGGTGGGTGGTTTAGGGATTAGTGGGCCTAGTGCGCAGTTTTTTACTTTAGTTACGGAAGGTAACTTGAAGTTTTTTAATTGGGCTGGATTTTTACTAATGGGTATTTTTGCTGGGGCTTTTATTGCGGCTAAGGGAAGTAACGAATTTAGACTGCGAAATCCAGGGTTCCCTATTATCGCTAAAAGTTTTACTGGTGGCCTGCTTATGGGAATTGGTAGTGGATTGGCTGGTGGTTGCATGCTAGGCAACACATTAGTCAATACAGCTTGGTTTTCTTGGCAGGGCTGGGCATTTATCCCATGTATTATTATTGGTAGCTGGATTGTGAGTTATTTTACAATTATTCGTCCTCAATATATTAAAAAGTGAGATAGGTAATGAATACAATTAAGTTAGATACATGTGGCCATTTATGTCCATTTCCTTTAATTGAAGCTAAGAAAGCAATTGGGTCAATGAATGTTGGTGATTTATTAGTCATTGAATATGATTGTGCTCAGGCAACAGAAAATATTCCTCGTTGGGCTGCTGAAGAAGGTCATGAGGTTGTTGAATTTGAACAAGTATCAGATGCGCAGTGGCGTATGCAGATAAGAAAAGGCTAATCAAATAATATAAATTAATGAGAGCTGTTTAAGTGTAATGTTGACGTAGTTATGTTTGATAGCCCTTACTAAATAAAAGTCGTATTTGACTACCTTTTATAGAAACCCACTAACGTGGGTTTTTTATTTGTTTGAAATTTAAATTGAGAGTACATTTTAATCAATTGATTTAATTTTGATGGTGATTTGATGTGTACACTAAAATTTTACGAGTTTTATGCGTTTTGTTATTGATATTACTATCCTTTGTCTTAGGGATTTCAGTTAGTGTTAGTAAAAAACCTACTCTTATTGATGGTGCCAAACAGATGGTAATGGACTTTATGCATCAGCCTAATGCAGCCGATATCAAAAACGTTAAGTTCTATTCAATTGGTTCAAGTATGGGAAATAAGGTAGTTGGTAATGTTTGTGGTGAAGTTTTCACATTTAAAGATGAACTGCCTTATAAGTACAAGAGATTTATTGTTGAGGTTGCAGCGAATCAAGAAGGCGAGTGCGTATTCTCTATCCCTTTATTCGACTTTGAAGGTGAAATGATGCCAGAGCCCGATTTCCAGAAGATATGGGATGATAGGTGTAACTAGACCTGCTACGGCAGGTTTTTTATTGCCTGAACTTTGTAGCCTACTTATTTTTTCGATTTTGTGGACTCACTAAATTGATAACTAAACTAGTCGGAAGGCATGCCATCATCATTAAATTTGACACCAAGACTTTCGAGTTTTTTTCGTGCCGCGTGATGGACGACACCTCGTTTATTAGCTTTGGGTTCGAGTAGCTTGAATAGCGTCGCATTGCTAACATTAGCGTTATTAATTACTTCAATGCGAACCCCCCAAAACTTATCATTGGCGAATAAATCTAAAATTTGTTCATCAGCATCTGGATTGGAAGCGGCAACTGCTCTAATTGCTTGGTTTGGGTCAGATAAGAATTGTTCTAATTCATAATAATTGGATGCACCAATTGCGGTTATATAGCGTAGCCTTTCAGCCTCTTTTTGCTCAGGTGTTTTCTTTGCCATTTTATTACCTTATAAAAAATCCTATGGAATTGTCATATAAGACTAGCATAGCTATAGGGGTAATTTAGTGGGATAAGTCCAGATCTGTTTGCTTCAATTTGCATCCTCGCTAAGCTAACATTACTGAAACTAATTGATGGGATGGTGAGATGAAAGGATACATAGCTGCTAGCTTGCTAATGGTGATGTGCTTTGGTTCTGTTGCTGAAAGCAATAAAGATACCGCTCCATTCGGGTTTAAATGGCAAGCATCGGTAGATGAAGTCAAAGAAAGTATTTCTGGCAATTACACTATTGTTAGCGAGGAAATTAGTTGCCCAATAAGCAAGTTAAAGCTAATTAAGACTAATGAAGAATATGCAGGTAGTTGGGTGTATGAATTAGGGTTCTTTACTCCAAGGTCAGGCGATAAGTTCATTGGATTGAACGAGGTTAGCTATAGCAAATCATCAAAAGATAAAAAAGCTATTGATGAGGATTTTAAAAATGTACGGGCTGAGCTCACAAGCCGCTATAAAGAAAAAGATAACGAAAACAATACAACAGATGAAATGTCATTCACTTATGATAGTCCTTACGTAACTGGTTTACTTGCATACGAGGATGGCTATTCAGGTTGGCAGGTAACCGCGATTGTACTAAACACACCGACTTTAGATAGAAAGGAGTGGGTAGAGGTGTACGATAAGGCAAAATCTCAGTGCTTTAAGCAGTAAGGTAAATAGTTGGCACTAATCTCAGCCTAACCTACACATAACCCAAGGACGGGCTTGTAATCCAGATCACACATTACGCCTCTTAACTGAGGTCTTTTGCGTTCAATTGCTGAAACTATTTGCTAATATTCAATCATTAATAATTAAAAGGTATTGATGATGAAAAGAATATTACTAGTTGCTGCGGTGGTTGCTTTGCTGGCTGGCTGCGACAGCAAACAAGACGCCCCGTTCGGCCTGAAGTGGGGGCAGAGCATGGATAGTGTCAGCTTCATTAAAGATGGTGATTGTGAAAAAGAAGATGGAATTACCACATGTAAATTTGATAACCAAAAGCCATTTAATGAGTGGACGTTTTCAAACGAATTAAAGTTTGATGGGGATGAACTTATTGAAATAGGTACTGTATTTGCAGGAATTGAAGATTACAGCCCTAGTTTTAATGATTTTAAAGAAAAATTAAGTAATGAAACTGAGTTTTTGCTAAGTAACGGTTTTGATAAAGAGAAATTAGGCCAAATAAAACAGAGGTGTGAAGAAAGCGCCAAATGCGACAAAACAAGTGAAAGAGCTAAGACTTCGGTAGGAAATGTTAGTATTTGGATTACGACAATTTCAACTAAAAACCCAATTGAAGTAACAACCTACACTAAGTAAAAGATTAACCAACCCAATGCAACCCTGCCAATCGGCGGGGTTTTTTCGTTCTAGGAGATAGGAAATGGCAGAGCAAACCTCAAGGCTAGCAATAATTTTAGATAGCACAGGAGCAAAGCGGAGTGCAGATACTCTTGCAACATCATTAGAGCGACTGACTACTCAAGGTGAAAAGGCGACAGGTTCAACAGATGAGTTAGGATTTTCATTTAAACGACTTGCAGCATCAGCTGCAGGTGCAATGTCTATTGGTGCTGTGATAAAAATGGCGGACGGGTGGGGACAAGTTGCCGCTCGAATGAAAAATACACTTAAATCGGTTGAGGGTGATATCAAAAATTATGCGGATATCCAAGAGCGACTTTTAGTTATCAGTAACCGTAACGGTAAGAATATCGAAGATAGCCAGTTGTTATACATTGGTGCCGCAACATCAATGCAAGAACTCGGTTACAACACAACGCAGACCATTGATTACATTGAATCACTTTCTTCCTCAATGACCGCTAACGCATCAAGTGCTAATGAAGTTCTATCTATGCAGAATGCGCTTAATAAATCGATGGTTGCAGGCAAGGTTGCTGGTGAAAACTGGAACTCAATAATGAATGCTACACCTACATTGCTAGGTGATATTGCTAAACAGCTAGAAAAGCAAAATGGTGGTATTAAAGTTACAGAAATGGAAGTCAAGAAGCTTGCAGTAGACGGTAAAATCTCATTTAAGTTATTTGCTGATGCTGTTATGGCGGCTAAAGACGCCAACAATGCACTTGCTGATAGCATGGATAACACTGTTGCTGATGGCCTTACTCGTGTTACGAACTCGGCAAAAGCTTATTATGGTGAGCTTAATCAGAGCTTAGGAATAACTCGTGCCATATCAGCTAGTCTGGCAACGGTCAGTGATAACTTTGGTTCGGTTTCTACGGTATTAACTGGCATTGTTGGTATTGGAGCTGCTCGTTATTTTGGCGGACTATCTACAAGTATCTATGATACGACAAAGAAAACGGCTGAAAATGCGCTAGTAAGTCGTAAATTAGCGGTAGATAAGGTTAGTGTCGCAAAGGCTACATTGACACAAGCACAAGCCGATAAAGCAGCAGCACTATCCGCTATCGCCGCTACGAAAGCGCAGCAAGCAGCAGCAACTACAGAAGTTCAGCGTATTTCATTAAAGACTCAATTAGCCAATCAAACGGCAGTTCTTACAGCAGCAACTAAAGCGGAAACCGTTGCGACGACTGAGCTTGCGGCAGCACATGGTAGGCTCAGTGTTGCAAACAACCTTGTCAAAGGCGGGCTTGCATTAGTAGGTGGCCCTGTTGGGTTAGCCATGTTAGCGGCGGGTGGTATGTATGCATTCTCCGCTAGTATGCAACAAGCAAAAGATGATGCGGTAGAGTTGTCTAGAGGGCTTGACGGTCTAATTGCAAAGCTAAGAGAAATGACCAGAGAGCAGAAAATTTTAAAAGTTGATGAGCTTAACAAGTCAATTCCAAAACTAAGCTCGGTAGAGTTAAAAGCGTCAGGTGAAACATCAAAAGCAATAGCTGAGGTAGAAAAGCTAAAGCAATCATTGATCGAAATAGAGTCTGGTACTGATAAGTATGAAAAGGCAACGCTAAAACTAGCAAAAGCTGAAGATAGACTACAACTTGCGTTAGCGAACGAAAGGATTGCTCAAGATGATAAAACCAGAGCGCAAAACACAGCAAAACTTATTCAAGCAGACTTAAATGGCACATTACTACAAAGTGCTGACCTATTAAGAGCCCACACACAAACAACACTTCCGAATGGAGCTGCGGCATTCAGAAGCTTTGGTTTCGATGTTGGCGCGGCAGCTAATGCTTTAGGTAAGTTTAATGCGGCATCATTACAGATTAACTTTAGTGATGGTGGCGCGAGACTTAAGAAGCAGCTGGAGCGTGATTTAGCACTAGCGAAGAAGACAGGCGAAGAACGTGCTAGGTTGCAAGCGAAGTATGCGGCAGAAGATGCAGGCGAAACAGATGAAAGAGCTATAGGTAATTTGCAGGATTTAGCTGCATTAGTTTATAGCCAGAATGAAGCTCAAAAGAAGTTAACTAAATCCCAAAATGCCACTTACTCAGAATCTGCCGCACAGAAGATGCTATCAAGCCTCAAAGAACAGCAGATGGTGTTAATTCAACAGCGAGATACCAGCAGCAGCTTAGGCAGCCAGCAACAAGCATTAGTTAAATGGGAGCAGCAGCTCGCTGACATAAAGGCTAAGAAAACCCTCACTGCAGATCAAAAATCACTACTTGCTAATGCTGAACTGATCACCCTTGAAATGAAGCGCAATGCAGAAATTGAGAAAACTATTCAGCATCGTGAAGCCGAAGTAAAAATTGCATCATTCCATAAGCAAATGATGGAGGAAGCCGAACAAGCGCAGAAACGCTATAACCAGACAATAGAAATGGCTGGTATGGGGACACTAGCACAAGGCAGGATGCAAGAACGTTTCCAAATCGAAGCGGAATTTGAGCGTAAGCAAGCGGACTTACAAAAGCAGTTTCAAGATAAGTCCACAGGTATGACAAAGGCGATGTATGACGAAGAAACACAGTTTATTTCTAGTCAACTACAAGAGCGCTTAGCAATGCTTGAGGATTTTCATGTGAAACAAGATGCGATGCGAGGTAACTGGACGCTCGGTGTGCATATGGCATTACAGAACTATGCCGATAACGCGAGGGATTATAGCCAGCAAGCAGAAGGATTCATTACTAATTCGCTGCAAAATATCACAAGCGGCTCTGCTGATGCGTTAACTGACATCGTGACCAATTCTAAAAATGCCTTTGATGCGATTGGTGACTTTTTTGCCGATTTATCTAAGTCTATCATTAAAGACTTAATCCGGATCGCTATTCAGGCGCAGATCACAAATGCTATCACTGGATTATTTGGCGGCATAGCTGGCGGTTCAGGGGCGGCTGCCGGTGCGGGGGCCTCTACATCGGGAACTGGCGCTATGGGAATGTCAACGAGTTGGAGGGCTTATAGTTCAGGTGGTTATACAGGCAGGGGCGGTAAATATGATCCGGCTGGTATAGTGCATAAAGATGAGTTCGTTTTTAATAAAGAAGCAACCAATAGCATAGGAAAGGAAAACCTGTACGATTTAATGAATACAGGGGAGATGCCAAATTATCAATTAAGTCCTGATGCTTATGCAATGAAATACCTTCACCCTGCAAGCCAGACTAATAACACCACCAATAATTCGAGCGTTAATAATGCGTCTGAAACCAATGAAAATTCTCAGTCGACTATCACCATTCATCAAACTATCTCTGTGAATGGAAATGGAGATAAAGCGCTCATAAAAGCATTACAACAAGCGGCATCTGTTGGTGCAAAAAGAGGAGCTGATGAAGCGGTGGCAAGAATTCAGCGTGATTTTGCCACTAATGGAAATACGAGAAAACTATTAGAGAAATAAATTATGTCAGTTATCGAATGGCCTTCGGGTATTAACCCCAACGAAATGTCATGGCGATTAATTAGTAACAGTAAAACATTCACTTCAGTATTCACAGGCAGTTCCCAAACAGTACGTTTTCCCGGCAGTAAATGGCATTGTTCACTCAGTTTCACAAACCTAACAGACGATGAGTCAAGAGAGCTTGAGGTTCTTATGGCATCACTCGACGGTGAGAGTGGGCGGGTTAAGCTATCGCATTGGGCACGAAAAGGCGTTGCTAATATGGGGACACCTTTAGTGAGTGCATCCAATCAAACGGGGCGATACCTGCAAACAAAAGGTTGGAAACCAAATACGAATGTGCTGAGAAAAGGCGATTACCTTACTGTTAATAATGAACTCAAAATGGTGACCGAGAATATCAAAAGTGATGCAATTGGGAATGCAGTTATTGCCATTTCCCCCATGCTTCGATATTCACCGGTTCTCAATGAGGAAGTGGAGGTTGCCAAACCTTATGGGATATTTAAGCCGGTAGACAATGAGCAAGGAGATTTTCAATTTCACCCTTATTTAAGGTCGGATGTTGCACTCGAATTTGAGGAGGCTCTTTACTAATGATTTACCATCCCTTATCTGACGAAATGGTTAAAGCCATTAATAATGATTGCTATTTGGTTGTCGCTGCAAAGCTTGATTTAAAGTCAGGCGTAACGTGTGTTCATACAGGAACAGGCAATCTCATTATCGCGGGTGAAGTTTATCAAGGTGTGGGCCAACTTGGCGCGGTTGAATCAGTAAAAGAGGGACTATCAACGAGCCCAACTCAACTATTGCTATCACTAAGTGGTTTTGATTCAAAGCTAGTAGGTGAAGTGCTCAATGAACGCAGTTGTGGGCGAGACGTTCGTCTTATGCTGGTGGCAATAGATGATGATAATGGGCAACCGATGTTAGCGGATGTTATTTTTGCCGGGCAAATAGCGAATCTAAGCGTCACCACAGGCGAAGAGAATAAAATAGGGCTCACGGTATCAAATCGTTTTGAACGTTGGTCAATGGGGCTGCCTGACCGTTTCACAGATGAATCGTGGTCTAAACGTCACAACGGTGATCGTATATTTCGATATGTTGCTCAGATGGCAGAACGTTCGATTTATTGGGGCAGTAAAAAGGATGCGCCAGCCTTCATTTACAAATAAGCACTAAAACTAATTCGCACGCAAGGCCTCTTAACTGAGGATTTTTTACATTTGGAGGTAAGTAAATGCGACATCCTCAATGGACCATAAAGTTACCTGAAACCTTAAGGGCGGCAATGAGTCGCCCTTTTTCATGGGGGGAGCATGACTGCTGTTTGTTTGCGGCTGATTGTGCGCTTGTTGTGTGCGGTATCGATATCGCTGAAAAAGTTCGTGGTCGCTATAAGACAAAATCAGGGGCTATGCGAGTCTTAAAGTCGGAATTTGGTGACTTAGAGTCCGGCCTATCAAGTTTCTTTACCGAAATCGAACCAGACAAAGCCACAAGGAGTGACATTGTTATGTTCAATGGTGATGAAGGTAAAACTCTTGGGGTGCTTTGGGCAGGCAAGGTGTGGTCTGTCACTGAATGTGGGGTATTACCTGTTAACCATAAACCAATCAAAGCATGGAGGGTCGAGTAGATGGGTAAAGTTGTATCAAATATCGTTTCTACCGGCTTAATGATAGCGGGTGCCATGATGGGTGGCCCTGCAGGTTGGGCTATGATTGCGGCGGGCATGGCAACGCAATTCGCAGGTTCAAGGTTATTTAAAGATAAAATGCCGTCAATGGGGTATCGAGACCAATCAGAACGCAAGCAAATGCTTCGCTCACCGACTGCGCCAGAAACTATCATTGTTGGGAAAACGGTTTGTTCCGGGTTACTGTTTTTCGCTGAAGAAGAAAAGGGCGACCAAACAGAAAATGAACGATTATTCATAGCATTAGCCATTGCCGCACATAAAGTTGACCGTATTGGGCAGATTTGGCTGAACGATGATTTAATCGGTACTTTTGGCGATAAAGCGACTTATGAGTTTCACAACAGCCGAACGGACTGTGACCCTTACTTGCTGAAAAATGCCCCATCATGGAAATCTGACATGATAGGTGATGGGCTTGCATGGTTGCGTTTAACCCTTAAATACGATGCTGAAAAATTCCCGTACGGTGTGCCTAACGTCAAAGTTGAGATATGGGGAAAGCCTGTCTATGACCCTAGAACGGGCAAAACGGGTTGGAGTAATAACGGCGCACTAATTATCCTTGATTATTATCGTAGTTATTTAGATGTGCCGGATTCTGACATTGATTTTGAAGCATTTAAAGCTGCCGCTGATTTATGCGATGAACCAGTAACAACACCAGAAGGAAAAACGGAGCCACGCTACACCATTAATGGAACCTATGAATTATCAGAAGGACCATCATCAACACTCGACCACATGCATAAGTGCATTGCAGCTGAACCAACCTACATCGCAGGTAAGCACGGCATTCTGATGCAAGCCTACAATGGCCCCGCTGTATTGCGTATCGAGCCAAACCAAATCGTTGATACAGTCAATATCACGCCTGATTTACCACTACGTGATGCGACTAATGCGATTTACGGTACGTTTGTCGATGCTGAGCAGCAATATATAAAAACAGATTTTACACCCGTGATTGTTGACGAATGGATAGAAGAAGATGGGCTCGAGATTAAAGAAAATATGGATTATCGCTTTGTCACAAGCCCATACCAAGCTAGCCGATTAGCTAACCTGTATTTACGCAAAAAGCGTGCAGGTCGCAAAATACAGTTACCCATGAATATGGACGGCTATGCATACCGACCAGGAGATGTTGCGTTATTAAATTTACCCCATATTGGAATTCAAAATTTTGAATGTCGCGTGGCTGAATGGAAGTTTCACCCTCAAGAGGGAGCAGAAATACTACTTGAAGAAGATGGTCCTCATATCTATGAAGATATCATCGGAAAGCCTTTTGTTCGGCCTCCATTCACTGTTTTACCGACAGGAGGGGTAGCGCCACCTCTTAATCTTGCGTTTGTGGCCACAAATATTGGTGAAGTTGTTCAAGGGTATTTGAGCTGGCAATCAGCTGCTGCAGATGTTCGCTATAACACAGTAAACATTATAGAAAGCGGCAAAGTGATTCAGTCCATTCAGGTACCGCAAGATAGAGTTGATTTATCGGGTCTTGTCCGCGGTTCATATCGTGCGGAGGTTCGTTCAATTAATGCGGCTGGCGCGATGTCTGCCCCTGCTATTGTTGATTTTGATATTCAGGCCCCGCCAAAACCGGTTAGTGTTGAAATGGTTGGCGGTATGTTCTCACTGACCTGTATTCCTCATGGTGGCGAAACCGCGCAACATGGCTATACGTTTGAATTTTGGTTCAGCGACAAGAAACTGGCCAGCATGAATGACACTGAAGTCACTACAAAAGCCAACCGACAAGGCCAAGGGCAATTCTGGACTAAGGAGAATTTAAAAGCCGATACCAATTATTGGTTTTATGTTCGTACGGTTAACAGTTATGGCAAGTCTCCCTTTGTTGAAGCCGTAGGAAAGGCTGACGGAGCGCCAAAAGACATGGTTGATGAACTGGGTAATACCTTTCTCAGCAATGAAGCTGGTCAAATCATGCAAAATCAAATTGACTTCAACAAAGACAATCTCACTGATTTAAAAATTGATAGTGACGACTTTAGGCAAAAAGTTATCAGTATTGATCGCGAGTTAGATGCAGTTAATGAAGCAGTGATGACAGTAACCCAGATGTCTACTGAAAACTACTGGGAGCTTAAGGAAGAATCCGCTAAAGGTAAAGCGTCAATTAAGCAGTTACAACAAGTTCAAGCTGACTTCACCACATCTCAGGCAAAGTACCAGCAAGAAGTTGCGGCTCAATTTGAGCATACGGCTGCTGATGTTTTGAATGTTCAAAATGCGCTAGCAAAATCGAATGAAGCTTTTGCAGAGGATATTAGGCAAGTTCGTGCTGATTTAGGTGATACTAACGATGAAGTCGGTACGATTAAAGGTCGTGTAACAGATATCGCTACCGCTACCACTGATTTGGAAAAGGCTCAAGCAAAGCATGAAGAGTCTGTTGTTGCTGAGTTTGGCGAAATGCGAGGGTATTTGACCCACTTAGGGCAAGTCACGACCGATGATAACAAAGCCTTGGTTGAAGCTATCGGGCAAACGCAAGCGCAGTTTATTTCCCTGCATAATGACAGCCTTGTCTCACGTTCTCGCATTACCCGTACGGAGATAGCCTTAGCCACTGAAACGGAAGCACGAGCGGAAGATAAGGTACAAATTGACGCACGTTTTAATGATGCAGAAGGCGCTATTACGACGATTAAGGAGGTTCAAGCTCAGCAAGGTGAAGCGATTGCTAAATCCGAAGAGCAGTTACGTGCTGAAATTAACTTAGGCGATGAAAAGCTTCAAGGCCAGTTAACCGAGCAAGGCCGTGAGTTATCCGTAGTCAGCAGTGTTGTGACTGAGCACAAGACAACGATTGCTAATTTAGACAAAACACTTACGAAGGTTGAGCAAAATCAACAGAGCCAATACAACGAAACTAAAGCGAGCATTAATGAGCTATCAGAAACCACGACGAGCCTTGATGAAGCGTTAACAACAGAAAAAGCACTAACAGAATCTCGTTTCGAAGAAACGGAAGCGTCGATTTCCAACATACAGCAAACGGTAGCCAATATCGAAGGGGCAACTGTTGAAGCAGTTGGTCAATTGCAAGTTCAGCATGATATTCAAGGCATAGAAGTGTTGAGTGTGAAGGCTTCAATTCGACGTGTGGAAACTGTTATTGCGACTGAAACCCATGCCTTGGCGCAAAAAGTGGAACAACTTGATGCTCAATATGGCGATATCAATTCAAATATCACCTCATTACAGAAGGTTGTCGCTGATAACCAGAAGTCACAAGCGGAAGTTAACGAGCTGATTAAATCAGAAGTGGGTGAGAATAAGTCTGCAATCGAATTGCGTGGACAAACTGTTTTCGATCACAAGGGGAATGGTTCTGCAATTTACACAATCAAAACGGGCATCTGGTGGAACGGACAGTATTACGACGCTAAGTTCATGATGGGGGCCGAAGTTAAAAACGGCAAGGTAGTCACTAAAATCGGTTACAGCGCCGACACCTTTGGTATTTTCAATCCATCTAGTGGCAAGTTAGAGCCTGTTTTCTTTGTTGAAAATGGTCAAGTATTTATGAATGAAGCTTTTATCAATAAAGCCTACATTGAAAAATTACTGATCGGCATGGAGATCCGCTCTAAGAAATATGAAAAAGGTAAATCAGGCTATAGGCTTGACGCCGAAACTGGTAGCGCTGAATTTAACAAGCTTGAAGTTTACGGTAATTTTAAAATCAGCGGTGATGCTGGAAAAGTGTTATTAGATGAAACAGGCCTGATGATTTATGACTCATCGGGTCGATGGGCAGTTAAAGTTGGGAGAAGGCCATGAGTGATATGGGGTTGTTTATCAACCCAAAAGACGGTGGTAAGCCAATTGAATTAACAAAAGATAATTATCCCCTCACCTTTATTACTAAAATCACGACACATCCTCGATACCCGCAAAAGGACAACCGAAATAAATCTGTGCATGTTCCCGGCTTGTCCAAATATAACGTGGTGATTATTCCCTCTGCATTGTGCCACTTTCTAGCTTACGGAACAGTTCAGATGGTGAGAGTTGGAAGTTACTGGACTTCAGAGGATACATTCTATTGTTACTACGATGAATTTGGGGGGCCAGATGGGTGGTTGCCGGGTAGCGATGGGGAGTCGCATTTTTTCTTGTACGGCACATTGAAAGATAACCCTGCAGACACCTATGGGCTCTTCTTAAATGCGGGGGCTTCTTCGGCAATTGATAACTTCAGAAGTGTCACCCAAGAGAATGAGGTGGCTTACTGTGTTTATCGTCAGAAAATTTATATCAATGCAAATAACAATCGGGGGTATTGGAGTCTCCCAAATGATATCCCTAACCGTAGTTCAGCATTGGTTTTTCTAAGACCAGAAAGTACCGACCAAATCCTCCGGTATGACCGGCCCAATAATCGGGTCATTACTTACCGTTCTGGTTGGGTATATGTTGTGGTTTTCTCATATGGGCTCAATTTACAACCCAGTGATGGGTTAACCATTTGGAACCGAGAAGGTAAGGTAGTTTTCACCTCTGACTATATGCCTTTCTTTAATAATGGCCACACGATTAAAACCAGTGGAAATGTTGCGACAAGTTCATTTGCAAAACCCATGTTCAGCATGGATATGCCCAATACATGGTTAGAAAACGAGAGGATAAATGTTAACTGTTATTTATCAGGGTTTAGGGTTGAAGGTAACAAGCTAATCGCAAGCCGAATGTGGACGATGGACACTTACCCCAGCTATGCAAACTATATGTACAACGAAGTTGTGTATGCCAGTTCATATTGCATAGATTTTAACGATTATTTTTAAATTCAATTATTAATAAACAGGCCGCTTAATTGCGGTTTTTTTGTATCTAAATTTCGGAGAATCAACAATATGTACAGTACAGGCACAGTCACTGCGACAGCAAACAGCACTAAATTAGTCGGTACCGGCACCAAATGGCTCAATAACATTAATCGTGTATCTGCAGAGCAAGCGATACAGGTTCAAATTGGTACCACAGTTCACAATAACAGTATTCAGTCGATTCAATCTGACACTGAGCTCACATTAAATTTCCCATTACCAACTGCAGCAGCAGGGGCTAAATACGTCATTCTCACGACCATGGTTCATTCTGTTTCTGATGCCATGAATAAGATTGTGTCCATGAATGGTGCGAATGTGCAGTTCAGCGATATATTAACGCGTTGGATGACAGAGCAGGGCATTATCACGGTTACATTGCCAGACCAAACGACTCAGCAGCTACGCACAACAAAAGAAATGGATAAGCAGCTAGATGATAAGTTTGATAAAAAGGGTGGCACGGTAACAGGTCCTACTACATTCAATCATACGAATATAAGAGTCAACGGTACAAACGACTGGACATCGTTGAGGTTAGTTAAGCAGGATGGCTCATATGCAATGATCCAAACTAATCCAGTATCTGACGCCGCAATGCTCAGTATAACCAATAGGGATAAAGACGAAAAAACATTAGGTCTTATTAGTATCCCAAATCGCTCAGGTACAGCAATGCTAGTTGGTGATTATGGCTGGGGCGGTAATGGTGAACTATTGAAACTAGACCAAGCTGGTATGGATTCTTACATAAAGGCAAGGGGGGGAGCTTCTAGAATATTTAGAAATGAAACAGTAGGAGGAACGACCATTTCAGGCCAATACAACGCTGTCGGCCTATTTAAGGCTGATGATACCTTCACTGCTATTTCTGCTGCTTATAATGGGGCTCATGTTAGAGTCGTCGGCGGTAATCATGTTAACTACTTTGTTCATAATTTATACACCGATAGAAATACCACTAAAGACTCAAACGGAAACTTAAAAGCAGCATCCCCGATTATTAAAGTCTTTGCTGAACACATCGAAACTAACGACGAATCTGATGGAGTAGTGCTAGAAAAGATTGGTACGGGTCGCTATAAACTCAAAGGCACGCTCGGTATGAATTCCGATGCATCATGGGGTGGTTATCATGGTGGAATAGTAATACCAAACGGAATCAATAACCTTCCACTAGTATGGGCTGATTTCAAAGTACTAGCCGATGGAGATATTATTATTGAGACAAAATATCGTAAGCATGCTTTGCCTCCATCCGTTCTTTTAAATCGTCTTATTACTTATCCTGAGTTTATGGATGAAAAAGGTAATGAGATAGAAGACGAAACACCTTGTGATATTCCGAATGGCCACTGGGTTGATGTTCGTGTAAACATGCCTAGTAACTCACTCTACAATCAAAAGCAAGCTGAAGCTGAGAGACTCGCTAAGATAGAAGCAGAGCGATTAGCGGAAATGGACATAGATGTTTAGGCTAATTTTTGAATAATACTATAGTTACAGCGGGGTATTGCATGCTTTATTTTTAGTAAGGCATGCTGTTATCTAAAATAATAAGATAAATCCCAATGCCATTGGTGTGAATCAAAGTGTAACTTTAAAACTCACATTAACAACCTGAGTTATTATCGCATGAGTTACAATAAATCCATGTTATTTATTTTGGCTGCTTTCACTTTTTCATCACAAGCTAATTCATTATGGACTTACGAAGGTAGTGGTGCACCTGAACATTGGGGAAAATTGAGTGACGAATTTAAAGTTTGTGAAAGTGGATTTAATCAATCACCAATTAATATTGATAATGTTATTGATGGGAAATTAAAACCATTAGATATAAATATACATACGCACGCACAAAAAATTATCAACAATGGGCATTCAATACAAATCAATGTTAATGATGATGATGATTTTTCTATTGATGGGGCAACTTATCAATTAAAACAATTTCACTTTCATAGCCCAAGCGAAAATGAAATAAAAGGCAAACAATATCCATTGGAGCTGCATTTTGTTCATTCTAAAAGTGATGGGGGAGTTGCCGTACTAGCAATCATGTTAGAAGAAGGTGAAGCTAACCTAGCTATAGAGCAAGTATTGAGTAATATACCAAAAGAAAAAAATCACGAGAAACAGTTAGATAAAAATATTGACTTAACAGCACTTTATCCAGATGACAAAAGCTATTATCGTTTTAGCGGTTCTTTAACTACTCCGCCATGCACTGAAGGTGTAGTATGGTTAGTCATGAAACAGCCTATAAGTGCATCAAAAGAACAAATAAAGAAATTTCAAAAAGCTCTGGGACATTCAAATAACCGGCCAACCCAACCTTTACATGGTAGGTTGATCGTAAACTGATATAAATTAAAGTTTGTTAATAGCAACTATCTAAATAAGAAAAAACTAATGTGCCAGCCTGAGTAGTTGGCACATTTAGAACATTATCTAATCATGTGAATTCTCCAATTTTGGTATTCAATTACTTACTAAATAGGCAGCTAAAGGGTATGCAAAGGTAGAGTTGGAAGTAGAGTAATGAAATTTTTAATACTTACAGCATACGATATAAAGTAAATGTTTCCATATATTATTAATTAGTCCATAAAACAGCTCGCTATCTTCAAGGCTTTTTATGTAAATACTAATTAATAATAGGAGATGTTTAATGAGTAACCAAAATTCGATTTCAAATCATATTGCTTGCAGTCTTCGTCAATTGCGGATAAAAGCTGGGTTATCAGTGTTTGAGCTATCAAGAATGGCGGGAATAGAGAGTGAGCAGCAACTTTATCGTTATGAATATGAAATTGATAAGATAGGAATAGCGGAAGCAGTAGCTATATTAAAAGTATTAGATGTTGATGTTGGGATTTTTTTTAGTAATCTGGATATATATAAAACTATAATTGTATATAATGGAGATATAAAGTAAGTTTATTTAGATGAAATTTAATTTTACTTGAGTTATATAGCAAAAGCCAACTTTAAACAGTTGGTTTTTGCTATATAAGGAGGAGTGATAAAGCGATGGTTATGCCAGTATATGGTGGATTTATTTAATTCTCGCAATTGAACTAATTACATGATATTTATAGTTGTTGATAAACTTCATAATAAAGGTTAATCATAATATGTCGGAGGCATTATCTCACTGGATAATTGAATATGGATACTTAGCTGTCTTTCTGGGTTCAATGATTGAAGGAGAAACGGTAGCTTTTTTATCGGGTATAGCCGCACATAATCAATTACTTTCTTACCCTAAAGTAGTTATAGCAGCCTCTTTAGGTGGGATCGTTAGTGATAATATACTGTTTTTTATAGGTCGTTATTTTGGTGCGCAAATTTTACCCAAACTCCATACCCAAAAAGATAAAATAGCATATGTGCAAAAATATATTCAGCAAAATGAAAATTGGGTTGTTATAGGTATTCGCTTTGCTTATGGATTGCGGACAATAGGACCTATTATTATTGGTGCTAGTGATGTAAGGCCATTTAAATTTTTTATATTAAATCTTATCGGTGGTTCAATTTGGGGGACTGTGATAGTTTCTGTAGGATATTTTATTAGTAGGCTGGTTCTTTCACTACCAGTTCATTTTTCAATAAGTATACTAATAGCTGCAGGTATACTGTTGTTGTTAGTTTTTTGGAGAAAGCATCTATTAAAAAAAATGAGAAAGTAATATGTGATGGTTACTTGTAGTTATATCATACGAATACAGTATCAATTCCTGATTAATACTGTATTGGTTTATAAGTTGGAAAAGGTTAATTCCCTCTATATGTTGAATAACCATATTGGTTTAAAAGCAAGGGAATATGGTAATGTTCATCTAAATTATCTATTTGAAATTCAACGGGGATTTCAGGGAAGAAACTATGTTTGCCTTGTTGCTTAAAATATTCACCAGTTTTAAAAATTACTCTATAGTCTCCTATAGAAGGTTTCTCAGGACTATCAGGTAAGATAGACTTAATTCTGCCATCATTACTTGTCTTTTCTGTGTTTATGAGTACCCAATTGTTTCCCTGCTTTTTCTCTAATGTAACCTCAACATTAGAGGCTGGCTTCCCTGTTTGCTGATTAAGAATATGAACACTTAAAATACTATTTGATGCTATTGAAACAGCTGGAGCTAAAATAAAAGGAATAAATACTAAAAGTAGATTTTTTTTCATTTGGATATCCTCTATTGATAAATTGAGGATACTATTATCAATAGAGGCTAATGATTGGCCTTACAGCTTGATTACATTTTTTTAATCTAAGTGGCGTTATAAGAAAATTTAATGAGTTGCAGCTAATTAATGTATATTTTTCTATGGACAGAAAGGGGAGCTGAAATCATATCACATACTAAATTTTATGAGGTACATCATATTATTTTGGTATTGTCACTTCAGTTTTAGTAAGCCGCATAAAAGCGGCTCTAGAAATGAAAACAATTTATTTTTTGCTAGCAAGATAATCTTGAAGGGTGCCTTCAGGTTTTTTCTTGCAAAACTCAAGGATTAAAGGAGCTTCTGCAATGCTCTGTTCAGATAGCGCCACCCAATCCCCACTTTTAAATTGCGTATCTTTTGATGTTACCCATAATGCAACTGGAGCCCAGCTTTTAGGGTTTAGGTCCACGTATTCTTTGCAGGTCATGCTTTCTGGTGTTGAAGTTGTTTTTTCAGCAGCGAAAGTGCTAAAGGACAGTGCACTTGTTACTATAACGCAAGCAGAAATCAGCATTCTATTCATAAATATTCCTCGCTATTTTCCAGTAATGTTGCATATAGAAATAAAAGATGTCATTTATAAATAGTAAGTAATATCAGTAATGTCAATAAAATAACAAAGTAAAACGGAAAATATCAAAATATAACCATCATTTATGGAAGAGTCATAAATGATGACTATACTTTAACTGATAGTAGATACATTAAAAACAGTAAGTTTATTGATTTTGACTATTTTGAATGGAGTCTTTGTATGAATACTGAAAGCACTGTGTCAACATTGATAGGAAAGAAAATTAAAACACTAAGGCGTAATGCAGGATATACCACTAGTGAGTTTGCAAAATTGAGCGGCTGTACAAGTGAGCAGCAATTATATCGCTATGAACGAGGTGTTAATAAAATTGATATCGATACGCTGATATCAATGCTAAAGACCCTTAACATAAATGCGGGTGGTTTTTTTGAGCAAATAGTTGATGAAATAAGTAAAGAATCCGATGATTACAATGTAAATATATAAACCGATAGTACGCCAAAGTCGCTATATATGCGGCTTTGATCACGACAGTTATTTAGACTCAGTGAGAATAAGTTTTTTTATCAATAGCTAATTGATTCGTTTGAATAAACTTATCTCCAACCTTATTTACCATCAGGCTTCTGCTTTTAGATTTTATAGCTGCATCATTCATATGTACATTAAGAAAATTAAATGTATCTTCTGATTTTTGTGAGTTTATCAATGCCATATCTAAAGTTTTCATTAGTGTTAGCATAAAAATATCTATAGAAATATTCATGCTTTCTATCTCTGTTTTATAGAAAACATAAATACGTGACTGTTCTGCGTGAGATGGCTCTCTATTTTCGTTGATGCAATTTAGGGTGAGTAAAAGTAGCTGAATGTTGTTCATGTGACCTCCAAGTATGGGCCGTATGATATGTGTCCAGTAGATAGGGTTATATCGGAATTGGTCGGGATTATATTGAAATTTGGTGAAATGAGATTGTGACAAACAAAGCTGAAATTGTATTGAGAGAGATATAAGGCTAGGCGAATAGATTTATTTGACTTGAATCATAAATAAGTCACAATAGTAACAAATTAAAGGAGGGGTAAACCCCTCTTTTTTCATTCGAAATTACAAAGTAACTCATTGATGTATTTAGAGTGAAGTGTAGTATTATGTAGTATATTTCTTGGGCTAAATGCAAGCTAACATGCTGATTTATAATGAATATACTAATCATGTTAATGTTAAGGAAGTAAAAATGACAACAATTGAAAGAATTGAGCGCCAAATTAAAGAAAACCCAATTTTATTATACATGAAGGGCTCACCAAAACTTCCGAGCTGTGGTTTTTCTGCTCAAGCGGTACAAGCCTTATCTTCATGTGGTGAGCGTTTCGCTTATGTCGATATTTTACAAAACCCAGATATTCGTGCAGAACTGCCAAAATATGCAAACTGGCCGACTTTCCCACAGTTATGGGTAGATGGTGAGCTAGTTGGCGGTTGTGACATCATTATGGAAATGTTTCAACGCGGTGAGTTGCAATCACTTATCAAAGAAACAGCTGATAAATATCGCCCAGAAGATGAAGCTAACGCATAATCTCTGATAATAAATCATAAAAAATCGCAGTAGGTAAAGGCAACGTGTTGTTTATCTACTGCGGTTTTTTTATTTATTTTTCGTCTTCAATAATTGGCCAGCCACCAAGCTTCTTGAATTTATTCACAATTTCGCAAAACAATAGTGCGGTACGATTAGTATCATACAATGCACCATGGGCTTGTTTACCATCAAATGGGATACCTGCACTGGCACATGCTTTAGCAAGAATTGTTTGACCAAACACTAAACCACTTAACGCTGCGGTATCGAAAGTAGCAAAAGGATGAAATGGGTTGCGTTTTAAACCTGCGCGTTCAGCCGCATTCATCACAAAGCTATGATCAAAGTTTGCATTATGTGCGACAATAATTGCGCGATTGCAATCGGTATTTTTCATACCTTTACGAACGACTTTGAAAATAGCATGTAACGCTTCATACTCACTGACGGCACCACGCAAAGGGTTTGTTGGGTCAATTCCTGTAAAAGCAAGCGCAGATGGCTCTAAATTAGCCCCTTCAAATGGTTCTACATGAAAATGCAATGTTTCATCTATGGCAAGCCAGCCATCTTTGTCCATTTTTAGTGTGATTGCTGCAATTTCAAGCAGCCCATCAGTTTTCGCGTTAAACCCACCCGTTTCAACATCAATAACAACAGGGTAGTAACCCCTAAAACGGTTTACAAGGGCGTTCGGATTGTTTTTTTCAGACATTAGGACTTTCGATTATAAAGTTTCTGATAGGCATATATTATGCCTATATCAGTAGAAATTAGCAGTGAAAATGAGAAGAAAACTTAAGCGGCGCATTGTCCGCTTAAATTTAACAATCTACCCAATTAATGGCCTAAACCTTTACTTGCGCTTTTATTTTCGATGAGTTCAATTTTATAGCCATCCGGGTCTTCAACGAAGGCAATGATTGTTGAGCCACCTTTTACAGGGCCAGCTTCCCGGGTGACATTACCACCAGCTTGGCGAATATCGTCACAGGTTTTTGCAACATCATCAACCCCTAATGCGATATGACCATAGGCATTTCCCATATCGTAATTATCAACACCCCAGTTGTAGGTTAGCTCGATGACTGCACCTTCACTTTCATCACTATACCCAACAAAAGCTAAAGAATATTTATACTCGGTATTCTCACTGGTTCTTAGCAAGCGCATACCTAATACTTTGGTATAAAAATCAATTGAGCGTTGCATATTAGTAACACGTAACATGGTATGAAGTAAGCGCATAAAAAACCTCTTGAATTTACTAAATAATACTGAATTATTTTACCTATTAATATAACGTGCCTATATTGTTAAATACAATGATCACAGTTTATTTTTTGGCCAAATAGTGGTAATACTCATTTTTCAAGAGTATATCATACATTTATGATAGTTTTGCATTTGAAGGAATGACGCGATGGCAGAGCAGCTTGAATTTTTTGAGATACCGAGCCCATGTCGAGGAATTTGCCAAACCAATGAGCAAGGTTATTGTCGTGGGTGTTTTCGTACTCGAGATGAGCGGTTTAATTGGTTAAAATTTTCGAGTACAGAAAAGCGCAATATTATTCGCTTATGTCGTCAGCGTTACTTAAGAACGATGAGTAAAAAGATAAGCCAAGAAGACGTTATTAGCACTCAACAACAACTTTTTTAATGAAGAATGAGTATAGCCATTTTTGTTTTTAATCATTTGTTTTGTAACTCATCGCAATTAATTTCAGACTAATTATTTTAAGTGCATTAATTTTATTGTTTATATTTAAATAATATTGTATTTATTTATGTTTATTATACTTGTATTGAAATGAATTAAAATTAAAATATTTTTAGGATTAACTATATTGTTTTGTTTTTAAAGGGGATTTTTTTAAATTATTTTTTTATTGTTAGAGTTAATTACTATGAGAATTAAAATAGATAGATCAGAAAGGAGAGTGGAGCTATTCTGATTAATAAGATAATTGCATTTTTTTATCTTTGTGAATGGCTTCTTTTATTCTTATATGGTTGTTTTTAACACGACACATATCTCGAAATGCAAATGATAATATCACTCTAAATAGGTATTTGTAAGTTTTTACATCAATAAAAAGTTGTAAACATAAAAGGAAATTAATATATAATTTAAAAAATAATATGAGTCTGGTATATTTTTTAGACATTATAATTATATAAAAGGAGGGTAAATTGGAATCACAAATTGGGACAGAATTATCTCGTGTAGTTCGTATGTGGAGATCATTAATTGATCATCGACTAAAACCATTAAAACTTACACAAACTCACTGGGTTACATTGCATAATATTAGTCAGCTACCGCCTGAACAGTCGCAAATTCAACTTGCAAAAGCAATAGGGATTGAGCAACCTTCGCTAGTCAGAACACTCGATCAATTGGAGGAAAAAAAACTTATCTCTAGGCACACTTGTGCGAATGATAGGCGAGCAAAAAGAATTAAACTAACAGAGGAATCAGAGCCATTTATTAAAACAGTTGATCAAGTGATTAATAACACTCGCATAGAAATTTTAAGTAATATTACTCAGGAGGAACTTGACCAGTTATCACAGTTATTATTAAAGCTAGAACGAAATATTATTAGATTACAAAATGATTCATAAATTCAATATGGTTAGTTTTTATATTGAATTGAGTTATGGTTGTTTTAGGTGGTAATTATTAGGAGTGATAAGTAAATTAAAAATTAATTCCAAGAGGGATTGTTCATTAATTATATGATATCAATATGACTTTTTTGTTCACTAATAATTAAAAAATGATGTGATATAATTGGCAAATGAATTTATTTTTATTTGTCATTACCGTGGTGAATTAGAATCTGTATTGATCTAGCCTAGTATTCGTTGGGTGATTCATTATCTATCAAAGAGAACTCTGTTTTGAGTGACACAATATAGGTTCTATGACGATGATGTACGTATAGTGGGTGGCTTAAAATGGTTATACTAGAATCTAACAATTGTTATAAACATTATTAGCTAGTTAATATAAGTAATAATATAGAAATAAGTTGTCATTAAAAGTAAACGCTATTGAATAGCAAACTAGAAGAGATGTTCACCGACGGGGTTGTCGGTGAACATGCTTTAATCGTTGATACAAAAATTAACGAGGAGATACAGTAACTGTATTACCGCTATTTGCAATCATGACACGTTGGCCATTACGAAATGCGCTAGGATCTTGTTTTTGTACGACAACAATGTTTTTCCCGCTGTCTAAACGGATCTCTAATTGAACACCTTGGCTTCTGTTTAAAGCACCTTGAGCTTGTTGACCTGCGAGGCCACCAGCAATAGCACCTGCCGCGGTTGCCAGAGTATTTCCAGTACCACCACCGATGGTGTTACCTAATAAACCACCTAGTACGGCACCACCAATTGCGCCGATGACATTGCCATCTTCACCTGCTTGGATGGTCACAGGACGAGCATTCAGTACAGTACCATAGGTCACAGTCTGTACCTGTTTCGCATCATTGGCTGAAATAGTATCACCAGAAAGCGTACTGGTATTGACACAGCCAGATAACGCAGCAACTGCAACAACACCTACAAAAACTTTCTTAAGCATAATAACTCCTATGAGATTTGCTGTCTGTGGCACTAACATAGCATCGTATATTTGTTCTCACCATAAACACAACAAGTATCAAAATAATGGTATTTAAAAGCGATGGTTAGATTACCGATTCTGATTTAAATAGAGTGTAAACACTAGGTAAAATATCTCAAATTCAACAACATTTCATCGGGTAAGGCACGCTTTGTTAAATATCTACCTATAATAGTCATCTTATGATTATCTTTTAGCATCAATAGCTAAGGGGGACTCAAAAAGACTGTTTAATAACAAAGCAATATTCATGTATAGCAAATGGTTTGATTGCTAACATTATATTTAGAATTTTAAATCCATATATTAAAAAACGCCATTTTTATTTAGCTTGTAAAGGTTTTTTTGCCTTAAAAAGAAATATTTATTATTCCTGCGAAGCGGTACGAGAAATTACATCGAATTGTTGACAAAACTATCCATCAAAGCACAATCTTCATAGCAGAAATCATAAAATAAATGTGCACTCTGAAGGAACAAGAATGATGATTAAGTCAGGTCGTTACATAGGGGTTATGTCCGGAACGAGTTTAGATGGCGTTGACGTTGTTCTCGCCGCAATTAGTGATAAATTTGTTGCTGAGCAATCTAGCTTAAGTGTCACATTTCCAATCGAGCTAAAAAAAAGAATTTTAGATATTTGCCAAGGGCAAAAAACGACCTTGTCCGAAATTGGTAAAATAGACCGTGAATTAGGTTCACTTTATGCGAGCGCTATTAGTCAATTATTAGAGCAAACAGGGTTAACTGCTGAGGATATCATTGCAATAGGATGCCATGGGCAGACAGTTTGGCATGAACCCGAAGGCGAGCAGCCATTTACCATGCAACTCGGTGACAATAACCGTATTGCCGCATTAACGGGTATTACAACTGTTGGGGATTTTAGGCGACGAGATATGGCCTATGGTGGACAAGGTGCACCATTAGTACCTGCTTTTCACTTAGCTGTTTTAGGGCATCCTACAGAAAAACGAATTGTATTAAATATCGGTGGGATAGCGAATATCACAGCATTATTACCGGGCGCTTATGTGAAAGGATATGACACAGGCCCAGGAAATATGCTGATGGATACTTGGACTTGGCGCAATCAGCAAAAAGCATTTGATAACGATGGTGAATGGGCGAGTTCCGGTCATGTTGATAATGCATTACTAAAATCGATGATAAATGACCCTTACTTTAAGCGAGCGTCCCCTAAAAGTACTGGGCGTGAATATTTTAATATGCAGTGGTTAGAGTCGCACTTAGCTGCTTTCCCGTCCGTATCTGCCCAGAATGTGCAGGCGACTTTGTGTGAACTTACTGCAGCATCTATAGCTGAACAAGTTCTACTTTGCGGGGGGAGTGAGCGATTAATTGTTTGTGGTGGCGGCGCTAAAAATACATTTTTAATGCAACGGTTAGCCGCTTTATTACCGGGTATTGAGGTGGCTCCAAGCGATAAGTTTGGTCTAAGTGGCGATGATATGGAGGCTTTGGCATTTGCGTGGTTAGCTGCACGTACTGTTGCAGGGCTATCAGGGAACCTTGCTTCAGTGACTGGTGCAACAAGGGAAACTGTTTTGGGTGCGGTGTACCCTAAAAATATCGATAAAAAATAACGGCATTAAAGGATATAAAATGAATGAGATAAGTGAAGTTGACCTTGCATCTGTCCGACGTGAGTACACGAAAGGTGGGTTACGACGCAATGACTTAACACCTAATCCATTAACCCTTTTTGAGTTATGGATGAAGCAGGCGTGCGAAGCGAAGTTAAGTGACCCGACCGCCATGTCAGTTGCGACAGTAGACGAAACAGGACAACCATACCAGCGCATCGTGTTGTTAAAGCACTTTGATGATAAAGGGTTGGTGTTTTATACCAATATGGGTAGTCGAAAAGCACAACATCTTGAAAAAAATAATAAAATAAGCTTACATTTCCCTTGGTATCCACTTGAACGCCAAGTGAACTTTACGGGCGTTGCTGAGCGTTTAAACCCGATTGAAGTGGTGAAATATTTTCACAGCCGGCCTAAAGATAGCCAAATTGCTGCATGGGCTTCAGCTCAATCCTCTAAAATTTCGGCTAGAGGAATTTTAGAGGGTAAATTTTTAGAGCTAAAACAAAAATTTAAAAATGGGGAAGTTCCTCTACCAAGTTTTTGGGGGGGCTATCGAGTCGTATTTAATAGTGTTGAATTTTGGCAAGGTGGTGCTCACCGTTTACATGACCGTTTTTTATACCAACGGGAAGGGGATGGCTGGAAAATTGATAGATTAGCCCCTTAGGATCATGTTTTTTAGCTGGCACTTAATTGATATGCGCTTTATGCTATAGACTCGTTTAAGAAAATTGACAAATTATACTGGCGAGTTTGCGATATTAATCAAAAACGCGTTGGTCATTCAAACTAAAATAGATAGACAAATACAACTGATGGAGTCATTGATGTCTAGCAATAACCTGATTAAACAATTGCAAGAGCGGGGCCTCGTTGCCCAGGTAACGGATGAGGATGCGTTAGCAGAGAGACTGGCGCAGGGCCCTATCTTTCTCTATTGTGGCTTCGATCCTACCGCTGATAGCTTGCACTTGGGACATCTGGTTCCCTTGCTGTGTTTAAAACGATTCCAACTAGCCGGGCACAAGCCTGTGGCGTTGGTAGGTGGCGCAACGGGCCTTATCGGCGATCCGAGTTTTAAAGCTACTGAACGTAAATTAAATACCGCAGAAACCGTTCAAGAGTGGGTAGAAAAAATCCGTAATCAAGTTTCACCGTTTTTAAGCTTCGATTGTGGTGATAACAGTGCGCGTCTTGCTAACAACTATGATTGGTTTGGCAAAATGGATGTACTGACTTTCTTACGTGATATTGGTAAACATTTCTCTGTTAATCAAATGATCAACCGCGAGTCTGTTAAGCAACGCCTTAACCGTGATGATGTTGGTATCTCTTTCACTGAGTTTGCCTATAACCTGTTACAAGGTTATGACTTTGCAAATATGAATCATGAAATGGGTGTAGAGCTACAAATTGGTGGTTCTGACCAATGGGGTAACATTACCTCAGGTATCGATTTAACACGTCGTCTTCACCAAAACCAAGTATTTGGTATGACAGTTCCGTTGATCACGAAAGCGGATGGTACTAAGTTTGGTAAAACAGAAGGTGGCGCAGTCTGGTTAGATCCGAAGAAAACTAGCCAATACAAATTCTACCAATTCTGGATTAACACTGCGGATGCTGACGTTTATCGCTTCTTGAAGTTCTTTACCTTCATGGAACTAGACGAAATTAACGCGCTAGAAGAAGAAGATAAAAATAGCGGTAAAGCACCACGTGCACAATATGTTTTAGCAGAGCAAGTGACTAAATTAGTACACGGTGAAGCGGGCTTAGCTGCCGCGAAACGTATTACTGAGAGCTTATTCTCAGGTGCAGTTTCTGATTTAACTGAAGCAGATCTTGAACAATTAGCGCAAGATGGCATGCCATGCATCACTTTAGAAGAGGGCGCAGACTTGCAACAAGCACTTGTTGATTCAGAGTTAACGCCATCTCGTGGACAGGCAAGAACTGCAATTAGCTCGAACGCAGTCTCCATCAATGGTCAAAAACAAACAGAACCAATGTATGTCTTTACTGATGCAGACCGCTTATTTGGTCGTTATACCCTTATCCGTCGCGGTAAGAAAAACGATTGCTTAATCAATTGGAAATAGCTCTGACTAACCTTTGTAATATCAGCCCGGAATTTTCCGGGCTATACTCGCGATAATTCAAGTTGGATGGGTGTTGATTGGGCTAGTTTCTCTTGTCACTAACATGTAATTTGAATTAGTTGAGTATATTTATATCAGCAATGGCTAATCACTGATTTCTCTTCATTCGATATAACAATTCTCTGGGTCCTCAATGAAAAGCGTATTATCAATTCAATCCCATGTTGTTTTCGGCCATGCAGGAAACAGTGCTGCTGCATTCCCTATGTGCCGTATGGGCGTAGATGTGTGGCCACTCAATACCGTACAATTTTCTAATCACACGCAGTATCCTCAATGGACGGGAAGTGTATTTCCTGCGCAGCATTTAACCGATATTGTTGAAGGCTTAGCTAAGATACATAAACTTGAGATATGTGATGCTGTGTTAAGTGGTTATATTGGTTCTGCAGAGCAAGGTGACGATATTCTTGCGATTGTGAAAAAAGTGAAAGCCGCCAATCCACAAGCCTTATATTTTTGCGATCCTGTGATGGGGCACCCTGAAAAAGGGTGTATTGTTGCGCCTGGTGTCTCTGAGTTTTTGTGTGAAAGAGCTTTAGCTGCGAGTGATGTGATTGCGCCAAACCTGCTTGAATTAGAAACTTTGGCTGGAAGAACAATCAAAACGGTGGAGGAGGCCATTGGTGCTGCCAGAGCGCTTTGTGACAAAGGGCCAAAGATTGTTCTTGTGAAACATTTGAGCCGTGCAGCTTATCGAGCTGATCGCTTTGAAATGATTTTAGTTACCGCAGAGCATAGCTGGCACATTAGTCGTCCATTAGTTGATTTCGGCGAAAAACAACCTGTGGGTGTTGGTGATTTAACGAGTGGTTTGATGCTAGTGAATTTATTAAAAGGTGAACCTTTAGATAAAGGCCTTGAGCATGTTGCTGCCGCAGTCTATGAAGTGATGATTAAAACAAAAGAGATGGGCGAATATGAGTTACAACTTGTCGCGGCTCAAGACCAAATGGTTAACCCAGAGCATAAGTTTTGTGCAACTCAAGTAGACTGATTTCTGGTTTATTGCTTATTGAATAGAGATAGCGCCCTTTAGATTTAGGGCGCTATGATTGAAATCTTAGATTAAACCTTCCGCTTTTAAAGCCTCTTGGACATTCGGGCGTTTTGCAATTTTAGCCATGTAATCTTGCAGGTGCGTTAAGCTTGATAAATCTAGGCCAACGTGTTTTGCCCATCCACTTACCGTAAATAAATAGGCATCCGCAACACTAAAACTGTCACCTGCAAAGAACGGCTGTTTTGCTAACACGGAATCGACATATTTGAATTTATTTAATAATGTCTTACGAACTGTTTCTTTATAGTCTTCTGGCGTTCCTGGCGTAAATAAAGGTGAGAAATTTTTATGAAGCTCAGTAGAAATAAAATTTAAAGCTTCCATTTGGTGATAGCGTTTCATTGAACCAGCAAGTGCTATTAGGTTTCTATCTGGTTTTTGGTCAGCGAGATACTGAACAATAACTGCACCTTCAGTGAGTTGCTCACCATTATCTAACACTAAAGTAGGTACTTGGCCTTTTGGGTTTATTGCTAAGAAATCTGCGCCTTTCTCTGTCTTTTTCTCTTTGATATTTACACGTTCAATCGTGAAATCTAATCCAGTTTCACGCAAAATAATATGGGGGGAAAGGGAACAAGCACCGGGAGCGTAATACAATTTCATCATAGAACTCCTAAGTTATAAAATAGGTGATAACTCGCAAATAAACATCTCTCTTGTTAAGTATATCACTACTTTCTGTTAGCAAATTGCCATCGGGTGCGAGCGTCACTATAAAACGTGAATTTAAATGAAAGTGCGAGTGAATAATGCCTTGTGGCGTAAACTTAGATATTTCAGCTAAAGATGAAGAAACTAAAGTGTTTTAAGATAGTTACCTTACCAGATTAAAAACGAATTTGATAAAATCCCCCGCTGACTGATGCATAAAAATGAATAATAAATTTAAATAATAAGTGAGTGAATAAATGGGGAGTATGAGTCATAAGCTCAATTTTTTAGGTCAATTAGATCAAAAACTCATGGCTCATACGCCAAATAAGAGTCACGGCATTAAGCGTTTTATTTTAGAATTTTGGTTTTTTGGGCTTATCAATGCACGTTCTTGTTTATTTGCTGGTTTTTTCTTTTTAGCGCTATTTTTAGTGCCGGCTAAAGGTATTTTAGGATTACCCCGTTATGATGCTTTGCTGATTTTTGCCGTTACATTTCAAGCCTTATTAGTGTGGTCAAAATTAGAAACATGGGATGAGTTAAAAGCGATTTGTGTGTTTCATTTGGTCGGTTTTATGATGGAGTTATTTAAAACATCAGCCACTATTGGTTCATGGCAATACCCAGACGAGGCTTTTACAAAACTTTGGGGCGTACCACTCTTTACGGGGTTTATGTACGCAGCGGTAGGGAGTTATATTATTCAATCATGGCGCTTTTTTAAGGTTAGAATCGAACATTATCCGCCATATTGGATGGCAACCTGTGTTGCACTGGCGATTTATATTAATTTTTTTAGCCACCATTACATTGATGATTATCGCTGGTACTTAACCGCGTTTATTTTTGGTTTGTATGCTCGAAGTGTGGTGTTTTATACGCCACTTGATAAAGAGCGCAAAATGCCACTGTTGCTCGCCTTCATGTTAATCGGTTTTTTTATCTGGCTAGCCGAAAATTTTGGAACTTTTTTCGGAGTTTGGCAGTATCCCAACCAAATCGGGGCTTGGTCAATGGTTCATGCAGGGAAATGGGGCGCGTGGTCTTTATTGGTGATAGTGACCTTTACGATTGTCGTTCACCTTAAACATATTAAGGCGAACGTTACCGTTGCTCGTTAATCTATGATTACAAGTCTTGCCGCCATGCATCAATAGACAGTGGCTCGCCGAAATGACTTTCTATTAAACGGCGGGTTACATCATGGAGTGGTGCGGCAAGTACTTCCGCGGTATTACCTCGCTCCACGACTTCGCCTTTATCCATCACTAACATTTTATCGCTAATATGCTTCATCATCCCAAGGTGTTGAGTGACATAGATATAAGCGATGTCATGTTTGGCTTGTAAATCTAACATTAAGTTAATAATTTGCGAACGCATG
This sequence comes from Providencia sp. UF-224, assembly GCF_058245955.1. Taxonomy (NCBI): domain Bacteria; kingdom Pseudomonadati; phylum Pseudomonadota; class Gammaproteobacteria; order Enterobacterales; family Morganellaceae; genus Providencia; species Providencia sp. UF-224. The sequence goes on from NZ_JBSICC010000011.1 coordinate 80,770, forward strand.
GACATATCTAAAGATGCTAATGCCTCATCCGCAACGATAATCTCTGGTTGTAATATAAGGGCACGGGCAAGGGCAATGCGCTGTTTTTGCCCTGACGCTAACATATGAGGGTAATATTCGGCGTGATCAGCCAGCAAGCCAACTTGGCGCAAGGTTTGAATGATCCGCCTTTCTCGTTCAATACCCGTTAAATCAGTATTAAGTTTTAAAGGCAATTCAAGGGTTTGTCCGATACGCTGCCGAGGGTTTAGAGAGGTGCTAGGGTCTTGGAAAATCATCCGGATGCGTTGACTACGGTAACTATAATCGCCAAAGTTGAGACGCTCTCCACCTATCATAATGTCCCCGCCGGTGGGCTCTACAACCCCAGAAAGCATGCGTGCTAACGTTGATTTTCCCGAACCATTCGCCCCAATGATTGCAAGGGTCTGGCCTGCTTGCAAATTAAAGCTAACGGGCTTCACAGCTTGCAGTTCGTGGCGATGGAACAAGCCTTCACGAAAGCGGAACGTTTTCGTTAGGTTACGGACTTCTAATAACGTTTCCATTAGGGTTGCTCCTCAGTATTGAGTGGGTAATGGCAAGCCACTAAATGGTTTTTGATATTACGCAGTTGTGGGGCTTCAATGCAGGTGCGTTGCGCATAAGGGCAACGCGGCCCAAGCCGGCAGCCAATCGGTAAGTGCTCTAAAGAAGGGATTGCACCGGGCAACGTGTTTAATCGACCTTTATGGGGAATAGGGCTTTCAAAGTCAGGGATGGAGCGGATTAAGGCTTGTGTATAAGGATGACGCGGGCGCTGTAAGATATCCTCAGGCGTCGCACTTTCCACTGTTTGCCCGCAATACAAAACATTAATTCGGTCGACTAATTTTGACATCATCTCCATATCGTGGCTGATTAACAAAATCCCCATATTATTGTTTTGATTTAATTTATCGAGTAAACGGAAAATTTGCGCTTGCGTAGTGGATTCCATGGCATTTGTGGGTTCATCCGCAATTAATAAGCGAGGTTGATTAGCGATAGCGATGGCTATCATCACTTTTTGGCATTCGCCATCGGTGAGCTCATAAGGATAGCTGCGCATGATATCTTTATGATCTTTAATACCAACTCGATGTAAAAGTTCAATCGCACGACGTTTTCGCCAGTTGAAGCGTTGCCACCAACGGCCTTTGTATGTCCAACCTGGAATGGATTGGATCAACTGCTTACCAATATCAGCCGCTGGGTCGAGGCACGATTGTGGTTCTTGGAAAATCATTGAGATATTATGACCGATTAACTTGCGGCGTTTGCGTGGGCTAAGTTTTAGTAAGTCGATGTCTTGAAAACGAAAGCGGTCAGCAGTAACACGGATATTATCTTTGGTTACGCCACAAATGGCCTTGGCTATCAAACTTTTCCCTGAACCAGATTCGCCGACTAAGCCACGAATTTCACCCTCAGAAAGCGTCATCGAGACACGGTCAACGGCTTTGACAGGGCCATTGGCAGTCATAAATTCAATGGTTAAATTACGGATGTCTAAGAGTGGCATTATTCAACCCCCGCATTGATGGCGCGGTGTAACCCATCACCTAGTAGGTTGACAAATAAGACGCTGACCATAATTGCAACGCCGGGTAAGATCACCGTCCAAGGTGCCACATAAATCAGTTCTAAGGTATCACCTAACATAGCGCCCCATTCAGAAGAAGGAAGCTGCGCCCCTAAATCTAAAAAGCCTAAAGCGGCAATATCAAGAATAGCAATAGACAGAGCACGAGTCAGTTCTGTGACTAAAATAGGGGTAATATTGGGTAAGACGGTATACCACAAAATAAAGATGTTTGAGGCGCCATCAAGGCGGGCGGCAACAATGTATTCTTTATCTAACTCATCATGTACGGCAACGTAAATTGTTCTGACCATTCGCGGTATCAATGCAAGACAAATGGCCAACATGGCATTTTCAAGGCTCGCCCCCATAAATGCGACAACAATAATCGCTAAAAGTAATGAGGGGATGGATAACAGTGTGTCGAGAATATGGTTAAAGACGGCAGATTTTAACCCTTTTGTCATCCCAGCAAGGCAACCTAGAACTAAGCCAATAACGGTAGCAATAAAGGTGACAAAGATTGCAGAGCCAAACGTGGATTTAGTCCCAATTAATAAACGGCTTAAAATGTCACGCCCAAGATCATCAGTACCGAAGAAGAAAGCAACATCACCATAATGAGACCAAGAAGGTGGGGTTAATTGGTATCCCAAAAACTGCTGATCTAAGGCATACGGTGCGAGATAAGGACCAATAAAACACAAAATAAGCAAAAATAACACGCCAAAAAAGCCAACCATCGAAACGATGTCCGATGAGAATAAATTCCATACCACCCGTGTTGGGGATGGCATTTTCTGTTCACGATAAAAATTATCTGAGGACATACCAATCCTTATGTTTTAACGGGTCCATCATCGCGCCTAAAATATCAGAAAGCACGTTGACAGTAATCACTAATGCACCAATTAGCATAACACCAGCAGAAATCGCGGAATAGTCTTCTTGGCGGATTGCAGTAACCAGCCAACGCCCAAGTCCCGGCCAGTTAAACACCAATTCAGTCACCATTGTGAGTGTTAACATTGTTGAAAATTGCAGGCCAAGTTTTGGAATAATGGGGGGGATAGCATTATGAAAAATATGGCGACGAATAATTTTAAGGCGTGAAAGGCCACGAATTGCAGCCGCTTTGATGTAGTTTTCACTCGCGATTTCTTCAGTACTGTTTCTCACTAAGCGAATGACTTCAGTCGTTGGTGCTAACGCAAGGGTGAGCACAGGCAAAATCATATGCTCTAATACGTTGATTATCATATCTTTACGATAAGGTGAGTCGGAAAGCCATGCATCAACTAGCGCAAATCCTGTAACGGGTTTCAGGTTATAGAGGAGGTCAATACGGCCTGAAACAGGGAGCCAGCCAAGGTGTAATGAGAAAAATAGGGTTAGCACTAAAGCGAGAACAAATACGGGAACGGAAAAGCCCAGTAAGGCAAACACACTAATAGCAATATCTGCGGGTTTATTACGCCAAAACGCGGCAATAATGCCAAGGGGGATACCCGTTGTTAAGGCAAAAATAAACGCCAAAATACACAGTTCCATGGTGGCGGGGAAGGTGTCTTTGAGCTGCTCAGTGATTGGCTCGCCATTAATGCTGGATACGCCAAAATCAAAATGCAATAAACCGTCAAAGTAAAAAATATACGCATCAATGAGAGAGGCACCACTGAGCGGGGCATTAGGGGTGAAATAGCTTAGACTAAAACTCACCAGCGACAAAAAGAAGACGGTGACCAATAACAGCAAAAAGCGGCGTAATGAGTAAATGATCATGGTTGCGCCTCTTGTTTTTTCGGTGCAGCTTGTGGTTTTTGCTCCATTTCACGGTACACCCCTGCAAAAGATGTGTTTCCAAAGGCACTGATCACTAACCCTTTCATATCAAAACGATAAGCTTGTAAGCGCAAAGAATAAGCTAGAGGGAGAATAGGGAGTTCTTCACCTAAAATTTGCTGAGCTTGATGGTAGTAGTCAATCCGTGAGGCTAATTGCTGTGTCAGTAATGCCTTATGTAAAACGTCATCAAATGAGGGGTTACACCAGTGGCTTAAGTTGGTTTGTGAACCAATTGCCGCACAGCTGAGTAAAGGTCGGAAAAAGCTATCTGGGTCGTTGCTGTCTGTCGTCCAGCCCGCTAACGTCATATCGTGGGTTCTATCCATTAGCTGATTTTCTTGGAAACGACCTTCAACAGAACGGATATTCATGGTGATCCCGACTTGGGCTAAGTCCGCCTGAATAAGCTCCGCCATTTTTAATGGACTCGGGTTATAAGATTGTGATGCGATAGGTACCCACAAATCTAATTTTAAATTTTCTAACCCCATATCCTGTAACATTTGTTTGGAAAGCTCAGGGTTGTAATCGGTAATTTTTGCTTGATTATCATAAGCCCATGAAGCTCGTGGTAAAATAGATGCTGCTGTTTCCGCAGTGCCATAATATATCGATTGCATTAATCGTTCATTATTTATAGCGTAAGCAATTGCTTGGCGCACCTTGAGCTGATCCAGTGGTGGCTTACTGGTATTAAACGCTAAATAGGCAATATTCATCCCAGAACGCATGGAAATGCGTAAACGAGGGTCATCACGTAGGACTTTTAGCTGGCTAGCGGCAGGATACGCCAACACGTCACATTCCCCAGTGAGGAGTTTAGAAATACGCCCCGTGCCGCCTGCACCCATATCAACCACGACTTCTTCCATACGAGGTTGGCCTTTCCAATAGTGGTCATTTCTTAGCAGGCGTACAAATTGACCAGCTTGATAATCATCTAACTTAAATGGTCCAGTACCGACAGGGCGCCAGTCAATCAATTCTTGGCGGTTAACACTTGAAAGTGAGTCTGCATATTGGGCAGAAAGAATTGGAGCGTAGTGGGTCGCTAAATGCCATAGAAACGAGGCATCAGGGGAGTTCAAACGAAATTCCACTGTGTAATTATTAATTTTGCGAATGCTCTGCACGCTACTTGCAAATTGCAGACTATCGAAGTAGGGATAACGACCACCATTAATATAATGATAGGGGTGGTTCACTTCAAACATTCGCGCAAAACTAAAAACCACATCGTCCGCATTCATATTGCGTGATGGAGTGAACCAAGGCGTCTCTTGAAATTTAACATCTTTTCTTAGGTATAACCGATAAGTTGCCCCGTTATCGAGGATTTCCCAACGCTCGGCTAACTCTGGAATAAGGCGGTAGGTAAATGGGTCGACATCCAGTAAGCGGTCATATATTTGTGCGCCAAGGGGATCAACGATAAGGCCACTACTGACTAGTTGTGGGTTAAATGTTGTTACAATACCATTCACGCAGTAAATGAATCCCTTTTGGCGGATATCCGCAGGGACCTCATTCGCTACAATGTCAGTATAACGCTCTTGGCTACTGAGCGCATTGGCAGAGGCAAATATAAGAAATAAAAACCAAAGAGTTAGTCGGCGCATAACACTGATATCGTTAACCTGAATTGACCTATTGTAGCGCAAAAAAGGGCGTTCTGGGTATAAGCAAAATTCGAGTTAGTAATTGCTCAAAAAACAGGCAAGAAAAGTAAGGATATAATTTATAAAAGTTAAATTATTAAGTTTATCATTGAAGTATGTCTTAATGAGAAAAAATCTCATTAAAAAGCTTTACAAATGACACTGATAACTATTATCATTCGCTTTGTCACTTAAGTATATACTTATGTCGACAGGCATGACATTGCTCACATTGCTTCCAGTGTTTTATTTGATAGCCAGCTTGGGTGCTGGCTTTTTTTTATCTATTTTTTAATACACAAAGTGTACTTGTTATTCTAAACCAACAAATTTTAGGTCTTCTTCAGTAACATTACCTTGCAGTGTACATAAAAAACGGACGACACCACGTTGTTCATCCTTTTCAATAATCATCATTTTTTCAGCAGCATAGGGCTCTAAGCCATAATTTTGAGCCGCGTATTCATTAAATATCCATTTATCTTTTAAATTATGCCGGATCATCGGGGCGTAAATATAGCTCTTACCAATCTTAAGAATGCTAATTTTTGTCGATGTGTGCCGGATAACTTCATCAAGACTTTGCATTGTTTCAAAGCCCCAAAAATAATACTGCCCCCGCATACCCATGTAGGTAAAATTATCATACTTATCAAAGTTTGAATGGCTGACAAAAAAACGGTTAAAAGTGACAACACCTGTTGGGGAAAAGTTAAGATCGACTGAAAAAGGTATACTATTGTTAAGGTTAGCTTGCTTTAACGTTTCTGAAACATCCTGTAGAACAGGGTATTCATTCATTTTTTTGAAAAAGGAGGCATCACAGTAACTAAAAGTTCGCATTAATGATTCGGCATAGCTCACATTCGATATCCCTAAAAGCAACAAAGGGATAGCAAATTTATTTATTTTTTTCATAATAAGCTCCTTGTGCTATAGAAATGATATGAATATAAATATCATATAAATATATTTATCATTGTGGTGAATTATGACAATCTGTAAAAAAAGTAGATAAAACTAAAAGATGCAAATTACGTTCTTAACTGTATTGAAATTTTAATTTCAATTTTAATTAAACTGAAAAAGAAAAAATGATAAATAATTTGAATGAAATGATTTTCCATTACCAGCATAGTCGATGTGGTATTTTTTCTTTTTATTGATATTCATCGGGAATTTAACTTTGGTCAAATTATTTTTCCTGTTAATTGATATGAATATAATATTTTTATTTAAGCTTTATGTTATTGGAAATAGTCATTGTTAGGGGGGATGTTTGGCTAATAAATTGTTATTATGAGGAAATACTTAATTATTTTAATTTATACAATAATGACGTTGAAATATTTAGTAAGAAAAAAGACCTTTAAAAAACAAACAGCGGATAAGCAATGAATTAATAACCTAAGTAATATCGATTAACATTGCTTAAATTAGATTAGGTTTATCAATTTTCTATTTTGATTTGATACTTTTTCATTAACCCGCGCAATTGATCGTAACTTAGAGATAGGGACTGGGCTGCCTTTCGCTGATTGTAATGGTTCTGCGCAAGCGCTTGTTCAAGTAGCTGTTTTTCAATATCTTGTTGCCATAATCGCAAATTACAAGGTAGCGTGGGTAAAACACTTGATGAATAAGGAACTTCCGTTTTTTTTGTCGTAACCTCATGTAACTCAGCAAGTCTTTCACCAAATGGGTCAAACACAATGGTATTAACAGGATTCGCTTGATCGCCATGGCGGTAGACAGAACGCTCAATGACATTTTTTAGCTCTCTCACATTTCCCGGCCAAGGGTATTGCAATAAAGCTTGCTCAGCTTCAGTAGTAAACCCCGTAAAGTGCGAACGCTTTAGCTCCCCACACATTAAAATAGCGAAATGCTCAGCAAGTAATAAGATATCAGGTTGGCGTTCACGTAAAGGCGGGATACGGATCACGTCAAATGCGAGTCTATCCAGTAAATCTGCACGAAACCGACCTTGCTTGGCAAGTTCAGGTAAATTTGCATTCGTCGCACAAATTAAACGCACATCCACACGTAGAGATTGGCTACCGCCTACACGTTCTAATTCACCATATTCGATGACTCTTAATAGCTTTTCTTGTACAGACATTGGTGCGGTTGCGAGCTCATCAAGAAACAAAGAACCTTTATCTGCACGCTCAAAGCGGCCTTGGTGGCGTTTTTGTGCACCTGTAAATGACCCCGCTTCATGGCCAAATAGTTCAGAATCCAGCAAATTCTCATTGAGTCCACTGCAATTGAGAGAGATAAAGGCTTCTTGCCAACGAGGTGAAAGGTAATGTAAACGGTCTGCAATTAGTTCTTTACCCGTACCGCGTTCTCCAATGACTAATACGGGTTTATTTAGTTGGGCAAGTTCGGATGCTTGTTCGAGCACATCTAAAAAATTACTGGAGACGCCAAGGATCGTATCGTTAGTATTTTTCATGGTCAAATTTACCAAAAGTTGGTTTTAATTACCGATTCATTAACTATAAACGAAATGTGAATGATGTAAAGGTGATTTACTAATTTCAATAAAATCAACCAATTATTAAAAATTAAAAAAGTTGGCACGCAGGTTGCAATGTTTTTGCTAAGAAAGATGTACCAAAGATTGAATGCAATAAAATAAATTGTTTAACTTACGGAGCGTCAGATTGGCTGGAAGCCAAATCAGGTCAGGCGCTACAGAAATGATAAATCCATCAAGAGGAAATAAATAATGGGTATTTTTTCACGTTTTGCCGACATCATTAATGCAAATATCGCTTCGCTTTTAGATAAAGCTGAAGACCCGCAAAAAATGATCCGCCTGATGATTCAGGAAATGGAAGACATGTTAGTTGAAATTCGCTCAACGTCTGCGCGTACTTTAGCCGAGAAAAAAGGTTTAGAGCGTCGTATTGAAATGGGTGAAAAACAAGTTGCTGACTGGCAAGAAAAAGCGGAGTTAGCGCTAGTTAAAGATAAAGAAGATTTAGCGCGTGCGGCTTTAATTGAAAAACAAAAAGTCAGCGCGATGGTTGATACTTTAAAACATGAGCTGATCATTGTTGATGAAACATTGGCTCGCTTAAAAAGTGAAATTTCAGAATTAGAAAACAAATTGCAAGAAACACGTGCGAAACAGCAGTCGATGGTGGTTCGTATGGAAGCCGCACAATCTAGCCGCAATGTTCGTCGTCAATTAGATAGCGGTAAGATGGATGAAGCGATGGCGCGTTTTGAGCAATTTGAACGCCGTATTGACCACATGGAAGGTGAGGCTCAAAGCTACGGTATCGGTAAGCAAAAATCGTTAGATCAGCAATTTGCTGAACTTAAAGCTGATGATGAAATTAGCGCACAGTTAGCGGCACTTAAAGCTAAAATTAATAAAGACCAGTAATTGTATTTTGCCACTCTGATGGTTTGTGTCAGAGTGGCAAATAGATATAACCATATTGATAAGGAAATGTGATGGGCTACGTTTTACTGTCTCTCGTATTAATCATTTTTGTTATTTTTGTTCTGCCTGTTTGGTTGTGGTTGCACTACAGCAAAAAAAATAACGGACAGGGGAGCCAGCTAACTGAAAATGAAGTGCAGCGCTTAATGCAATTAGCGGAGCAAGCTTCACGCATGCAGCAACGTATTAAGACGCTTGAAGATATTTTGGATGCAGAACACCCGAATTGGAGGCAAAAATAATGACTCAATTTCGCAACCGTAAACTTTACCGTTTGTCAGACAGACGTGTGTTTGGTGGTGTATGTTCTGGTATTGCGGAATATTTAGAATTACCCGTCGCTTTGGTCAGGGCATTAGCCGTTTTGGCTTTATTTATGAGCTTTGGTATCACACTCATTTTGTATATTGTTATGTGTTTTGTGGTGGAAACCGCCCCAAGTGGGTATCGAAGTGAACAAGATATTGGCCCTGAAGTTAGCAGCTTGATCAATCAAATTGATATGCAGCTAAAATCAGGTGAAATGAAGCTACGCCAAATTGAGCGTTACGTCACTTCAGATACTTATACCGTTAACAGTAAATTCCGCGATTTATAAACTAATTTCATAGCCATCACAGAAAAGGGGTTAGGTTTTTACCGAATCCCTTTTGCTTATTGTTTTTGTGTATAGGGAGTGGAGATACGCGATATGACAAAAATTTCTCAACAGCGAATCAAAAAATACGCAAAACAACGTATCCTAGCAAAAGTTTTTAAGATTGTTTTTGTATTCTTACTTACTTATGGCCCTGCGGGTATCCTAGGGAAGATCATTAAATTATTGAGCAGCAAATGGATAATTAATTTGCTCATCAAACGTTTAAGCTAATACAGTTTGTTTTATGCCAAATTATTGCGCAAAATATTGAGTAAGATGAATGATGAATTTCAATGGAAAGTCTGGGGAGGAGCATGAAACGCCTGCAAAATGAATTGACAGATTTGATGAATCGAAGTGTTGATCGTCATGTCAGATTAGCAGTAACGGGGCTAAGCCGCAGTGGTAAAACGGCATTCATTACTTCATTGGTCAATCAATTATTAAATGTGAATACAGGTGCCCGTTTACCTTTATTTTCCGCCGCGAGAGACAAGCGGTTACTGGGTGTAAAACGCATTCCACATCGTGATTTATCTGTTCCACGTTTTGCTTACGATGAGGGGATCGCATCATTATATGGGCAGCCACCTGAATGGCCAACACCGACCCGTGGTGTAAGTGAAATTCGCTTAAAGCTACATTATCGCTCTGATGACTCTTTCTTGCGCCATTTTGTTGATAACTCATCCTTATATTTAGAAATTGTTGATTATCCTGGGGAATGGCTACTGGATTTACCGATGCTCGATCTCAGTTTTATCGATTGGTCAGAGCAAATGAATACGCTAATTAAGGGGGAGCGGGCTCATTTAGCTCAGTCTTGGTTAGCTTTATGTGAAAAGTGCGACCCATTAGCACCCGTTGATGAAAATTTATTGGCTGAAATTTCAAAAGCCTATACGCAGTATTTAATTGAATGCAAAGCACAAGGGCAACATTTTATTCAGCCGGGGCGTTTTGTTTTACCCGCGGAGCTGGATGGAGCCCCTGCTTTACAGTTTTTCCCTTGGCCAAATGTTGCAAAATATGGGGCAAAAGCTTTAGCACAAGCAGGGAAGAACACTAACTTTGGCGCATTGCAACAGCGTTATCAATATTACTGCGAACATGTGGTGAAAGGGTTTTATCGCGATTATTTTCAGCGATTTGATAGGCAAATTGTGCTGGTTGATTGCTTGCAACCGCTAAACAGTGGGCCTGAAGCGTTTAATGATATGCGCATGGCGCTAACACAATTGATGCGTAGCTTTCATTATGGAAAACGTACGTTACTGAGGCGCTTATTTTCTCCATGTATTGATAAGCTATTATTTGCTGCCAGTAAATCTGATCATGTGACCCCTGATCAACACGCTAACTTAGTTTCTTTACTGCAACAATTGGTGCAAGAAGCATGGCAGCATGCGGCGTTTGAAGGTATTAGTATGGACTGTATGGGGCTCGCTTCTATTCAAGCAACAAAGAGCGGCATGGTGGATTATAAAGGGGAAAAGTTACCCGCATTGAAAGGTGAGCGCTTAAGTGATGGGCAGCCATTGACATTTTACCCTGGGGAAGTGCCAAAACGTTTGCCTACTGAACAATTTTGGCAGCAGCAAGGCTTTCAGTTTGAAAATTTTAGGCCTCATCCGACCCCTATTGACCAACCACTGCCGCATATTCGGATGGATAGCGCGTTAGAATTTTTATTGGGAGATAAATTAAAATGAAGGAACCAATAAAACAACGACTTGATTTCGTAGATGATATTTCCGATGAAAAAGCGGAAAAACTGAGGCAAGCCCGTGTATTTGACGAGCATGAATTTGAAAATTTTACCCCTGTAGCCGTTGAAACTGAGTTAGAAGCCCAAGATGGGGAGGTCGAAAGCCTCATAAATGACGCTTTAAGACCAAAACGCACTTTTTGGCGCAAGCTTATTGGTACGGCTGTGGGCATTTTTTCGGTCAGTGTTGTTGCTCAGTTAGGGATTTGGATCCACCAATCGTGGGTAACCCAAGATTGGACTGCACTAGGTACGGCATCAGCGGGTGGCTTGATTGTCATTGCAGGCGTCGGGTCTATTGTGGGTGAGTGGCGTCGTTTATATAGACTACGTGAACGTGCTGAAGAACGGGATTTCGCTCGTGAATTACTGCATAGTCATGGAATGGGGAAAGGGAAAGATTTCTGTGAAAAATTGACTAAGCAATCGGCATTACCAGCGCAACACCCTGCGGTTCAACGTTGGCAAAGCATGTTACATGACTCTCATAATGACCGTGAGGTTGTTGAATTATATAGCCAAATGGTTCAGCCAATCCTTGATGAGCAAGCGCGAAAAGAAATTAGCCGCTGTAGTGCTGAGTCGGCCATAATGATTGCGGTGAGTCCTTTAGCAATTGTTGATATGGCATTTATTGCTTGGCGCAATATTCGTTTGATTAATCGAATTGCAGCGATTTATGGGATTGAGTTAGGTTATTATAGCCGTATTCGACTTTTTCGTATGGTATTGATTAATATTGCTTTTGCTGGAGCTTCTGAGCTTATTCGGGAAGTTGGTATGGATTGGCTATCGCAGGATATTACCGCGAGGTTATCGACTCGTGCGGCGCAAGGGATCGGGGCTGGGTTATTAACGGCACGTTTAGGTATTAAGGCTATGGAACTGTGTCGCCCATTACCTTGGATTGACAATAAGCCACGGCTAGCAGATTTTCGTCATCAATTAATTGGTCAGTTAAAGAACGTTATTCCCAGTAAAAAGGCAAACAGTTAAAGCATTTTTAATGGCAGGGTGAGTTGACAGTTTTTGCTCACCTTGCAGTATTATTTCTTAATATTATTATTAATACCTCCCTAAATGAGCGGAAAATAGTCAAAAATTGTCATTTTATTCGGCTAAACTTGATTGGATTACAGTGTGTCAACAATATGTGACACAAACACTGTCTTCTCATTAAGATTAACGTTAAAATGTGCCCATCAAATCGACTTCTTTAATAAGGTTTCCCTCCATGCGCCTCGAAGTGACTTGCCAAGATAGGATTGGTTTAACGCGTGAATTACTCGATCTATTAGTTCTGCAAAATATTGATCTAAAAGGAATTGAAATTTCACCGCAGCGTCGCATATACCTTAACTTTACCCCGGTTGATTTCCAAGTATTTAGCTCTTTGATGGCCGAAATACGTCGAATTAATGGCGTGATTGATGTCCGCCGTATTTTTTTCATGCCATCTGAGCGGGAACATAAAGCGGTATGGGCATTGCTAAATTCATTTCCAGAAGCGGTTTTGTCGATTGATAATAAACTAAATATTGAGTTGGTTAATCCAATGACATTACACCTATTTGGTTATGATGAAACACGCATTCGTGAAAAAACCTTTTCTCAATTAGTCGGAAGTCATGGGTTAATACGCTGGTTTGAGCGTGAATCTCCAGAGCCTTATAGCGAAAAAGTCATGATAAAGGGCCAAGACTATTTGATGCAGGTAACCCCGATTATTTTGGCTGATGAAAACGGTAAGTCCCATTGCACGGGGGCTGTTTTACTCCTTAAGTCTGTTGCGGTGTTAGATAAACAACGCAAACAAGTTACTGAGGTTGACAGTAGTGGCTTTGAGCAAATAATCGCTGTTAGCCCTGTCATGTCGAATGTTGTTGAACGCGCAAAACGTATCGCAATGCTAGATGAACCCTTGTTGCTGGTGGGGGAAACAGGCACAGGGAAAGATATTTTAGCCAAAGCCTGTCACCTACACAGCGCGAGAGGCAAAGAGCCGTTCTTAGGTTTAAACTGCGCTTCGATGCCCGATGATGTTGTAGAAAGTGAACTCTTTGGCTATGCGGCTGGGGCCTACCCAAATGCCGTTGAAGGAAAAAAAGGCTTCTTTGAGCAAGCTAATGGTGGGACGGTTTTACTCGATGAAATTGCCGAAATGTCCCCTCAAATGCAAATTAAATTGCTACGTTTTTTAAATGATGGAACTTTTAGGCGAGTTGGCGAAGAACGTGAAGTGAAAGTTAATGTACGGGTAATTTGTGCAACGCAGAAAAACTTACCTGCATTAGTCGCAGAGAAAAAATTTAGGGAAGATCTTTATTATCGTTTAAACGTATTAACGCTGACCATCCCACCACTGCGTGAACGTAAAGAAGATCTCTTACCACTGACTAAAACGTTTGTTGCAAGTTTCTCACGGGAACTCAATATTGCTGAACCCAAATTAGCACCGTCATTAATTGAATATTTAAGCAGTTATTATTGGCCAGGTAATGTTCGTCAATTAAGAAATGCATTATACCAAGGGCTAACACAGCTTGAGGGAAATACATTAGATGCAGATAATATCCAATTGCCAGATCTGGTAAATACACCTACGCTTGCACTAGACTCATTAAATGGTTCTCTGGATGAAATTACCAAACGCTACGAAGCTTCGGTGTTATCACGCTTGTATCGTGATTATCCGAGTACGCGTAAATTAGCCAAACGTTTGGATATTTCGCATACGGCAATAGCGAATAAACTCCGAGAATATGGCCTTAATGCAAAAAAAGAGCAAGATTAAATAAAATGAATAAACGTTTAGTTTTTACATTAGTGACTGTTCTGTTTGGTGCGAGTGCTTTTAGTCAGGCAGAGACAGCCATCCCAAACGATGGATTGAATAAATATTGCCAAGATGAAAATCAAACCATGGATGAAATCTATGAAAATGGTGCTCTGACTAAATGTTATTTTATGGGCAGCACTTTATCTGAGGCGTATAAGCAATACCGTAGTGGATTAATTGAAGATGCTCCACTTTTCTTGGCTGAAAAATTAGCCATTAAAAAAAATATGAGCATGCCATGTCCAGTCGAAGGGTGCATTGCAATTAACTACCGTTGGGATGGGGATAAAAAATTAAACATTATTCAGGAATTTGAGGGTGGTGAAACACACTTACAATTCACGCAAGAGAATAAAGGTACTGCGTTAGAAATAACTCAACATATGGATTAATTATATTCTTCAATGATATAAAGATAGGCAAGCAGAAAAGGGCTAGGTCTCTATTTCAGCCCTTTAGGTTTATTTTTACATTTTATCCGTACTGATACCATTCAATCTGAGCGAATGTTGAGCAATTTGCTTGCTTGTTGGCTATTTTTCCTGCTATATAACATAGACAGCTGCTGTATTGGGTACTCATCTTTTTTAATGGGGTTATGCCTACAAGGAGTTGCCATGGATCAATTCACGATTAATTTTGTTGTCAATCTCAAGCTACGCGAATATATGGACCAATGCCATTATAAGAATGATATGTTTGAGTCAGCGGCGTCAGCTGCGGAGCTTTATTTAATGAATAAAGCGGCGGTTAAATACCTCACGAAGAAAAATCGTTTTACGTGGGAAGTGTTAGTCAAAAATGGGCACAAGCCCCGTGATTTAATCATTGATATTTTAACGTCTTGTTGCCCTGTTACGCAGGATCAAGCGCTAAAAATTTTAAGTACCTTATCTCATACATTGATTAGCTATATGAAGGGTAATCAATTGTTTATTAATGTTGTTAATGCTAAAAACCATCACCCTCTTTATTGGGCGTATGTTGATTAATATGATAATGATTGAAAGATAATCTTGAGGGATAAAAGAGCAAAAAGCGGGAGAGCATCCCGCTTTTTTATTAGGGTTCCGATAACTCAATAAGCTTATTTCAAGCTATTTAATGCGCTATCGTAGTCAGGTTCTTCTGTGATTTCAGGAACTAACTGGCTGTAAATAACTTTGTCGTTTTCATCTAATACAACGACTGAACGCGCTGTAAGGCCTTTGAGTGGGCCGCTTGCGATTGCCACGCCATAATCATCAGCAAAAGAGGCACTACGGAAAGTCGATAATGTGACGACATTGTCCAAACCTTCTGCACCACAAAAACGAGCCTGAGCAAAAGGTAAGTCAGCAGATACGCATAGAACAACGGTATTATCAAGGTCGTTCGCGAGTTGGTTAAATTTACGAACAGAGGCTGCACAAACGCCGGTATCAACACTTGGGAAAATATTTAATACTTTACGTTTACCGACATAGGTTTCCAGTGTAGCTTCACTGAGATCTTTTGCGACTAAGGTGAAAGGTTTTGCTTTTGTACCTGCCTGCAAGAAAACGCCATTAACTGCGATGTCATTGCCTTTTAGCTTAACTGTTTGCGACATGAATTTTTCTCCCGTTTATAAATTAAATCAGTGCCAACTTAGCCCATTTTTTAGAGAAAATCTTTGCGATTAAAGGTTTTCAATTGCGCTAAGCTACACGTTTTGAGTTTTACATTCTATTAATGACCAAAACCTACTGCATACCTAAAACAACACTGTATACCCTAACGCATAAGTGGAGCAAGGCGGTTAATGTTAAGGTTAATTAGTTTCTCACAGTCAGCGATTATATAACTGGTAGGCGAGATTGGAGTTTACGTTTTTTATTATAGAGTCTTTTAAAATATCTTATTGAGTGTAACAAAAGCAAGACAATATGTATCGATTTCTTTATCTATCATTTAGTTATCAGCAAAAATGTTATGGGTATAAAAAACGTTATAGCGCGATAACAAATAATGAAAGTTGTTTATTGAAAATTTCACGAAGGATAACGCTATATTTAAGCGGATACATCATAAACTAAACAGGATGTATGGATTTTTAAAACATGAAAGCATATGATGCAAAAAGGGAAAAATTTCACCTTGTACAGGTGTACCCGCGGTAAATACGGTAGTGCTGTTAATGTGTTAGTCTCTTTTCAATACAGTGTCGCTAAATGTTTAGCTGATTTTATTTATATAAACAAGATAGAAAATAACATGCATAAACCTTCATTCTCACCTTTAGCTGTATTATTTGCTTCTTTTTTTCTAGCTACACCGGCTATCAGTGCTGTTGTCCCCGCGGGGACAATATTAGCGGATAACCAAACAGTGACTCGTCATTTGAAAGATGAGCCTGCATCATTAGATCCGATTAAATCAGTTGGGCTAACTGAAGCGCAAGTGATGCGTGATTTATTCGAAGGCTTGGTTAATCAAGATAGTCAGGGTAAACCCACTTCTGGTGTAGCATTAAATTGGGAAACAACGGATAACCGAATTTGGACTTTTACACTTCGGCCTGATGCGCGTTGGTCAAATGGTGACCCCGTGACTGCGGATGATTTTGTTTATAGTTGGCAGCGCTTGGTTGCTCCTGCAAATACATCGCCTTTTGCGTGGTTTGCTGCTTTAGCTGGGATTAACAATGCGCAAGATATTATTGATGGTAAGCTACCTGTTGAGCAACTCGGTGTCGAAGCGGTCGATAAACATAAGCTTAAAGTTACTCTTAATAAACCCGTTCCGTATTTTCCATCTTTAGCTGCAAACTTTAGCTTGTATCCGGTTCATCGCGAAACGATAGAAAAACTCGGGGCGGATTGGATCAAAGTAGGTAATTTAGTCGGTAATGGTGCTTTTACACTCGCTGACCGTGTTGTAAATGAAAAAATTGTTTTAACCCCGAATCCGTATTATTGGGATCATAAAAATACAGTAATTACACAAGTTACATTTGTTCCTATAAACCAAGAATCTCATGCGACTAATCGTTATTTAGCGGGTGATTTAGATATTACTGAATCGTTCCCTAAGCAACGTTATCAAAAATTACTACAAGATATTCCTAATGAAGTTTTTACGCCTGATCAGTTAGGAACCTACTATTATGCCTTTAACACACAGCGTGCTCCAACAAATGACGTGAGGGTGAGAAAAGCATTATCAATGGCAATCGATCGTCAATTAATTGCCAGCAAAGTATTAGGTACAGGAGAAAAGCCTGCGTATTATTTCACCCCAGATGTGACAGATGGCTTTAAACCTGAGAAAGGGCTTTATAATAGCTATTCACAAAAAGAATTAGATCAACAAGCAAAAGCATTGCTGCAAGAAGCAGGTTTTGGACCAAATCACCCGCTTGAGCTTACATTATTGTATAACAGTTCGGAAAATCACCAAAAAATAGCGATTGCCATCGCTTCGATGTGGAAGAAAAAATTAGGGGCGGATGTTAAGTTAGTTAATCAAGAGTGGAAAACGTATATTGATAGCCGTAATACAGGGGACTTTGATGTCATTCGAGCCTCTTGGATTGGTGATTTCAATGAACCTTCAACATTTTTATCACTTCTGACATCACAACATAGCGGTAATATTCCAAAGTTCAATAGTCAGCAATATGACCAAGTTATGGCATCTGCAAGTATTGAAACCAACGCACAATTGCGTAACCGTTACTACAATAGTGCAGAGGCCCTTTTGGCTAAAGAAGCGCCAATTGCACCTATTTACCAATACACCAATGCGCGGTTAATCAAGCCTTGGCTTAAAGGGTATCCTATTGAAAATCCTGAAGATGTAGCATATAGCCACAGTTTCTACATTATTAAACATTAAGCGAAAATATCCGATATGACTTACGGTCTGTATTATGTTCAGGCCGTTTTTTATTTGTGGGAGTTTAAAAAAACTCCTTCCTCTGGAGAATGGGAAGGAGGACCAAAAAGGAATAAACACTACCTCTTAATCATAAAAAATTTATAAGTCATTGTATTGCTCGATTGTGTCAAATTCGTGATATACCTTTAACAAAAATGGCGGCGCTCATTATTACTGTTTATTTACAGATATTTGTATCTTCTTGATCTTATACGTTACTTATAAATGTCTACGTAAATAGAATTATTAAACATTTCATTGAAATTATTGCAATATTTCATCTATTCTATTAAAAATAACATATTGTTTATAAAAGGGAGATATTGCATGGCGTTGGTTTACGGTTCGTTATTTGAAAACTCAAATCCGGTACATGCATTTCAATTAAATGGAGATGGGGGACTACTCCCTATTGATGTTAATGCGAGCGCAACACAACAATCTCCGTTTTGGCTTCATTTTGATTATAAAAACCCGCAAAGTTTTAATTGGATCCAACAGTCTGAGTTATTTAATGACCAAGTTAAATCAGCTTTATCAGGGCAATCAGGGCGCTGGCGTTTAATTCGTGTGGGTGACGGGGTTTTATTAACACTCCAAACATTAAATACCAATGCAGGACAGCGACCTGAACAGTTAGTCGCGTTTCGGGTATTTATTAACAACCGCCTTATTATTTCAAGTCGTCATCGGAAAGTGAATTCATTAGACACGGTTATTGATGATCTGAAAGAAGGTGTCGGAGCGCAAAGTACAGGCGACTGGCTTGTTGAAGTGGCTGATTCTATCACTGATGAAATAAGTGATTTTACAGACTCTTTGCATGAGCGATTAATTGAACTTGAAGATGTGATATTAAATGGTGAAATTCCTGAGCGCGGTGAATTAGCTTTATTGCGTAAACAGATTATTGTTGTTCGTCGTTACATGGCGCCACAAAGAGATATGTTATCCCGCTTAACAACAGAAAAACTACTTTGGTTGGATGATACTGACCGTCGTAGAATTCAAGAAATTTCAGACAGATTAGGCCGTTGTATTGAAGATTTGGATGGTTTTATTGCGCGTACTGCAATTATTTCTGATGAGATCACCAATATGATGACAGAAATGATGAATCGCCGTATCTATACGATGTCACTGATGGCGATGATTTTTCTGCCAACGACTTTTTTGACAGGGCTGTTTGGCGTTAATCTAGGGGGGATCCCTGGAAATGAATTTCGTTTTGCCTTTAGCGTATTTTGCGTATTACTTGCCGCATTAATTGGAACGGTACTGTGGTGGCTAAGAAAAAGCCGCTGGCTCTAAATTCGATGACTTATTTTGTATAACCCGAGCTAGTTTGAGATAAATCAATAAAACTAATGGAGTTTTAGGGCACTATTAATCCCGCAGGTGAATGCAACGTTGAGCGATGAACGTTGTGCTCCATAATTGTAGTTTTTCTCATATTGAGTTCTTATACAGAATAATTGACCACTGTAATGCCGATGTAATTTACATCGGCTTTTTTTTGCTCAAAATCTGATAGCAAAAAATAACCCCCAGTTTGGAGGTTATTAATGGTTTATTTTACTTCAATAATATCTAAGCGCTGGGCAGTAAAGTCTGGAGCATCATCTTCATCAATGAAGGATTGCGTTGGCATATCTTCTCTATCAAAGGCCAAATCCCCACCATCAATGACCTCATCACCATGAGAAATGTTTTTAAAATCAAACAGTTCTGTATCGCACAAGTGTGAAGGGACAACATTTTGTGTTGCACGGAACATGGTTTCAATCCTGCCTGGATAACGTTTATCCCAATCACGTAGCATTTCTTTAATCACTTGGCGCTGTAGATTTGGCTGTGAACCGCACAGGTTACAAGGAATAATTGGAAATTCTTTCGCTTGCGCAAAACGCTCAATATCTTTTTCGCGGCAATAAGCGAGTGGGCGAATCACAATGTGCTTTCCATCATCACTCATCAGTTTTGGTGGCATACCTTTTAATTTACCGCCATAGAACATGTTTAAGAACATGGTTTGCAAAATATCATCACGGTGATGCCCTAACGCAATTTTTGTTGCCCCTAATTCCGTTGCCGTGCGATAGAGAATGCCTCGACGTAAACGTGAGCATAAAGAACAGGTTGTCTTTCCTTCAGGTATTTTTTCTTTCACAATACCATAAGTATTTTCTTCGACAATTTTATACTCAACACCTAAATTATCGAGATAAGCAGGCAGAATATGCTCAGGAAAACCAGGTTGTTTTTGGTCAAGATTGACCGCAACTAATGAAAATTGGATTGGTGCGCTTTTTTGTAAGCTCTGTAAGATGGAAAGTAAAGTATAGCTGTCTTTCCCACCGGACAAACACACCATAATGCGGTCACCGTCTTCAATCATGTTGAAGTCAGCAATTGCTTGCCCAACATCACGGCGAATTCGTTTTTGCAATTTATTTAAGTTGTACTGTTCTTTATTGGTTGTCATTCTATACGGTTCTGTTGCTGGTTATTATTTACATTACTGATAGATAAAGGCTTTATGAAAATTTATTAATGTTCTTATTATTTTATCTATAAATCGCTATCAGCAAAATCTGTGAAAGACGCACATAATAGCAGAAGCAAGGGGGAGTGTGATACACGTTAGTAAAAAGAGCATCTTTCATTACATGCAATGGTGATTTTGAAACGTAACATCTAGCCTTTATCTGATTGAATAATCAGGCCTTACCATTTAGTCTAGGAGAAAAGGGAGGAATTATGCCTGCTAGTGATCCTATTGAACTCATTGCTTTAACTCTTGCAAATACCATAAAAATGGTCGTTACCCCTGTCGATTATGCATTCCAAAGTGGGACTTTGGGGGACTTCTTTTACATGGGTTGGCTACTTATGAACTAATTGAAAATAGTCAGCCATCATAACTTTTTGAAAGGGAGGCTTTTAGCTTCCCTTTATCATTAAGCAACCTCATCCAAACTAGAGGATTAACAGGTTAATTCATTGCATAATATCTGTAATTCATTCACTAATCGGCCCACATGGAAGCCATCGCAAACTGCGTGATGCACTTGAATAGCTAGCGGTAACAATATTTTATTGTCTTCCTCATAGAATTTTCCCATGGTAAATATTGGCATGAAACTGTTGATGATATTGGCAATATTCAAGTTAAAACTATCAAATGAAACCCATGGTAATGAAGATACATAAAAAACATTTTCTTTCTGAACTGGCTGTGGTGTTAAATTATAATCATTTTTATATAGCGCTAGCTGATGATTATAATTTTTCATAAAAATCTGAATGTTATCAGAATATTCGCACCATAAAGATGAGAATGTTTCTGTTTCGTTATGAAATATAGTGAAATTAGGATGCACTTTATCCCATAAAATAAGGTCATTATGTTTTTTAGAAAACCTAAATTCATTTCGTGCATTTACCAACGACGATAGCAGATAAATGATAGTAGGATAAAAACGGTACCCTCTAGATTTTACAAAACGAGTTAATAAAGTAATGTCTATCTTAGTTGTTAGACTGAATCCACAGTTAACAACCTCACTGTATACATGATAATGTTCTTTACGTTGCCATGTTTCAACGTTAAATCGAGTGTAATTCATTTTTTCCCCTTCTAATAAGATAAATTAATTTTATTAGAAGGGGAATTTCTCTGATTTGGAAAATAGCATTTTAGTTTCTCGATAGTCATTATTTGAACTGATATGTTACGGTTATGATAAAATTTTGTCGAGTGTAATATTTAGCTTATCAAAAAAAGAGCACGATTGACGCTAATCTGAAGCGTAATCTCATGTTATTTAATATTGTACTTCAGGGTTAAGGTAGATATTAAATAATGAATTCAGCTCAACATTTAATATCTTAGATAATACAACAAGATGGTCAATGAAGATTGATAATGAACCATCTTCATACTTCAGGTAAGTTATTTCTGTTATAGAGAGTTTTGCCGACATTTCCTGTGTTGTCACTTGGCTTTCTAATCGCTTTTTCTTAATGAAATTACCCAATGCAGCATTGCCTGATTTTTTATTCATAATAATACTTTTTCTTAAATTAAAATTTATTCGATTATCATTGATAAAAATGAATATTCAATGGGGAAAATTCCGTAAATTAAATTTGCTGTTGAAAATCGATAATAAGAGTGGAAATTTTTCTGCTATATAAAAATAGATGTTTTAGTAAGATAATGAAGTTGATTTTTATCATTTAATGAAGATATAAATTGGAAATATAGATTTTTATTCTAAACTGTTATGATGTGATGCCATCCTTACAAATAAATGAATGTTAGTATAGATACTACCTAAGTATCTTTATTTAAACGGTAGTATCATTATTCGCTAATACTAAATTGATAGTGCAATTTCGACTGATTTTTCTGCGTGGATTGCTGTCGTATCAAAAATGTCTACTGTGGTATCATCCTTACCCACTAATAGTGTAATCTCAGTACATCCTAAAATGATCCCTTCAGCACCTTGTTCGACGAGCGACGCCATAATTCGTTGGTATTCTTTTTTTGAGGAGATATTAATGTTACCTAGGCAGAGCTCATTATAGATAATATTGTGAATAATTTTTCTATCTTCACTATTTGGTGTTAGTACGTCTAATCCAAATTTATTAATTAATCTATCCTTATAGAAAGATTGCTCCATTGTAAATGCGGTTCCTAATAAACCAATCTTTTTGATTCCAGATTTAGCAATGCGCTCACCAGTGGCATCGGCGATATGTAATAAGGGGATTTGCGTACTTTGTTCAATTTTGTCAGCAACTTTGTGCATTGTATTTGTGCATAGAACAATAAAATCTGCACCCGCAAGTTTTAATCGATTGCCAGCATCAGCTAAGCATTGAGCCGCAAGATCCCATTGACCATTTGCTTGATAATGCTCTATTTCAGCAAAGTCCACACTGTATAATGCAATTTTTGCAGAGTGCAAGCCTCCTAGCTTTTGTTTGACAGACTCATTAATGTGTTGGTAATAAAGTAATGTTGACTCCCAACTCATACCACCGATTAGGCCGATTGTTTTCATTTAAAGACTCCGAATTCATTATTTTGTTGAGCTATTCACTATACTGATATTTTTTTATAAACACAGTCTATATATGATTAAAAAATAAGGTGTAATTAAGATGAATAAAATGTAATTCTTAAGTTAATTACATTTAAATATGACTTAGGTTGATTTAATCTGCGATATAGACAGTACTTAATGTGTGGTTATTTTGAATGTAAGAAAAAAGAGAATGTTTTTCTCAATAAGTTAAGGGATTTTACATTTTTATAGTGGATTTTAAATAATATAAAGTTATTATCAGGAATAACTCTCTCAATATTGATAATTGATGGCGACAATGAAATGAATTTTTTTAAAATAATCATTGCGATACTTATTTTTGGTGCTGCGTTTCTACTCGGTGCCTTATACATGAAACCAACTCAATTGAGTTTAGTCGAGCAAGTCAAAAAAAATGTAAATGATGTTCTTGCTTATCCGCAGGCAGCAAAATTCAAAAACATTGAATACCATTTTTCCCGTTATACCGCAGATAATGGCAAGGTCGGTTATGTTTGTGGTGAGGTGTTTCGTTATAAAAATGATAAGCCAGATGGGTATAAACGTTTTATTGTTAAAGCTTACACGCACGATGATGAAACGCGAATGGATATCTCAATTCCTTTCGTTGAAGGAGGGCATGAGATTTTATTGCCTGAACAAGTTAACCAGATATGGAATGAAAAGTGCTCTAGCCCGGCATCTCCGCTAGAGTAATTAACGGCGTGTTAATGTTGATTAACACGCACTCTTTTTACAATGTTTTGGCAGGGTAGTGAAGAGATTAACGGCCCCTATGACAATAGCCTCATAAAAAGCGAGCAGGAGGTATTTAAGGGGAGTTAATAACCAACGTCAATAAGATAAACTAAGAATAATAATTGCTAAGGTGAATGGGGTACCAAAAAGGTACTAACAATTTTTTGTTTCTGCGTGAAACTAATAAGTTTAATTACATTAAATAACATCGATTTGGTGCTATACTAGTTAGGTTACATTTTGTTTTATATTTGAAGTAAAACAAAAAAATACCCTTGTGGTCAACGAAGACTATATTTTTGATATTCATGATGCTAATGAATTTAAATTGACTAGTATAAGGAGTCGATAATGGTTAGTAATAATAGCGCACGTCGCTTATTAGGAATGCCTTACAAGCAAAGCCGCTCTAAAAAAAATATTCGTGTATCAATAGGTTCACAAGATAATAAAACTGTCGCGGTTCAAAAAAATAAAGCGACAGAAAAGAAAACATATCACTCAGTCACAGTTTTTTATCCAGAATATGTGATTAACTAACAGAGTATATGGAACCCTCTAGACTCCTAGAGGGTTAAAAAATGCGGATCCACGATATTTTATTTTCTATTCTGTTTGAAAATATCTCACCTAAATTATCTAAACGCGATAAAAAACTGAAGCACCCTAAAATAATTAGTAATAGTCATAAATATCATTAAAGTATAATATGTGTACATTAATTTATAATGTAAAACAGAATACTGGGCGTTTTAGGATGAAATCTCATTTTTTACTTTGTTTTTTGTTTTGTTTTTTTCTTGCAGGGTGTTCGACTCAATTTAAGTCTGATGAAGAAAGTAACCGCTTAAATTTCAGTATTCAACATGCGAATACGATCCCTATAAAAGATACTGTAGAGCCATTAGCTGTGACTGATATGTTACCAGGGGATATTCTATTATCTTCTGCAACAGGACTAAATTCTTGGGGAATCCGCTTGTTTAGCGTTAGTGGCGTGAGTCATGCTTCTATTTATTTAGGACTAGGAGAGGTGGCTGAATCTGTTGGTAGCGGTGTTCGAATTATTACATTGCAACAAGCGGTTAAAGACTCAAATAATATGGTGGTCTTAAGGCAATCAGGGCTAACTTCATTACATGCGGATAAACTGCGTGAATTTTCTGTGCGTAACAATGGCAATAAATATAATTATAAAGGCATTGTTATGATAGCGCCTTGGATGATCACTAAAAGGGTGTGTGAACTGCCATTAATTGGTGAAACAATACGTAATTTCTGTCTTAGAACCCTTGCAACAGTCCAATTAGGTGATGATGTAGACCAAGCGAATGGTTTCTTTTGTTCGCAGTTTGTCTTAGATGCTTATAAATATGCAGGTATACCTTTATTTGAAGGGAACTCATCATGGATCACTCCTGCGGATATATTGCATATGCGTACAGGTGATGTGCCAACATTTATGCCAACCCAGCGCTTAGTTTATGTTGGTCACTTAAAGTCATGGAGTTTCAGTAGTGCAATACGTAAGCAATAACAACATATTGAAAAATAAATAAAAAAAAGGCCAACAACTAAGTTGGCCTGCTAAACTGGAAGCAATGTGAGCAATGTCGTTTGTGACAAACCTGAGTGATTTACTCAAGTATTCACGAGGTAAAAGATAACCATTCTCATTTAATAAATCAACCCCTTTTTTTGTATTGCTACTGATGGTTTTTTAGCGACTGAATTGCCTTTTATTTCAAATAAAACAATGTATTGTGTTTTTATCTGCCACATTATTGAGTTTTTCGACAAAAAATTTTTTAAAAAAAATCATAATAATGAGATTATTCCCGTCTAGGTTAGTCACGAAAGAGTCAAACTAAGATGGATAAATTAAAGGTTGGGGTAGTAGGTTTAGGGGGGATCGCCCAGAAAGCCTATTTGCCTATTTTGGCAAAAGAAGAAAATTGGCAATTAGTTGGCGCATTCTCGCCAAATCAAACAAAAGCTAAAATTATTTGCGATAGTTACCGGCTTCCCTTATTTAGCAACATTGATGCACTTGCCGCTCAATGTGATGCTGTCTTTGTTCACAGTGCGACTGCAAGCCATTTTGAGGTGATAAAACGCTTATTACAGGCCAATGTTCATGTATATGTGGATAAACCGCTGACTGAACAGATTGCGCAATCTGAACAATTGATTGAATTAGCGAATCAACAGCAAAGAACCTTAATGGTTGGCTTTAATCGACGATTTTCCCCTTTCTATGTAGCGTTAAAACAAAATACACAACGCTTTGCTTCTATTCGTATGGATAAACACCGCACCCACAGTGTTGGGCCTAAAGATACCGCGTACACATTGTATGATGATTATTTGCATGTGGTTGATACCGTACTTTGGCTTGGGGGCTTTGAGGCAGTTTTGAAAAGTGGAAATATACAACAAACCAGTCTTGGTGAGTTATTTTATGCGGAACATCATTTACAGGCAGGTAATTGCTGGCTAACAACCTCGATGCACCGTAAAGGGGGGAGTCAACAAGAGCAAATTATTGCTGTCGCGGAGGATGAGCTGCACCAAATCACCAATATGAATCATTGGCGTCGTGAAACCGCCGCAGGAGTCAGTGAGAAACAGCCTGGCAATTGGGATTCTATTTTAGTACAACGTGGTTTTGATGGCGCAGTACGCCATTTCATCGACTCAGTAGCAAACCAAACGGCACCTGTGATTAGTGCAGAGCAGGGCATAATTGCTCAACGAATGGTTGAATCTATGCTTTTACAGTTACAAAATGGCTGAATCAAGCAAAGTGGTGAGTGCAAAGGCGGCTATTCTACTCGCTATATTTAATAGACTCAGAAAATATATATTGAGGTCACATCATGTTAGATTTACAAGATAGTGCGGATATATTGTTTATTGCCGGATTTGGCCCAATAGTGGCTGACTTCGAAAAAAGTCAGCATTTTTATTTAGATGTTTTAGGGCTGCCACTTAAACCGATAGAAAACGGTAGCCAATATTTAATTTGCGAGCCTGAACATCTTGATGGAGTTAAACATTTTGCACTTTGGCCTTTAACTCAAGCCGCGCAATCGTGTTTTAACAAAGAGCGATGGCCTGCAGATATTCCTATTCCACAAAGTTGGATGGAGTTTGAAGTCTCAGATATTGAAAAAGTGACCCAAACTTGTCAAGAACAGGGTTATGAATTGCTAGTAAATAACCAGATGGAGCCATGGGGGCAAACCGTGACACGTTTATTAAGCCCAGAAGGAATGCTAGTGGGTTTAACGGTCACACCATGGTTAAGGGAATAGTGTTTGAAATTGTCGCTAGAGATCTCATTTATCTTTTAGAATAAGAGACATTTATGCGTAATTGTTTATAATTTTGTTGTAGAACTTAATTTTAACATTTATTTAGGAGGGGTTATGTATAAAACGATTCTGGTCCCTATTGATTTAACTGAAGACGAATTAACCAGTAAAGCAGTTCGTCATGCCGTTAATCTTGCAAAACAATCTGGCGCAAAAATTCACTTAATCCATGTGTTGCCTATTTCATCAGCAATTATTAATGCATACGCATTAGGCTATATGGAAATAAAAGATCGTGCGACGGTAAAAGCGGAAGAAGACATGAAAATGTTGATGGATACGATTGACTTACCGCATGAGGATGTCAGTTATACCATTACATTTGGTTCACCACGCGATGAAGTTATAAATACGGCTAAAGATATTAATGCCGATATCATTGTAGTTGGTTCTCGCCGTCCTAATATCACCACTCATCTCTTAGGTTCAACTGCGGCAGGTATTGTCCGTTACGCAGAAACATCAGTACTTGTTGTTCGTTAATAAATAGAAAAGGAGCCTACAGATGCTGTAGGCTCTTTTTTATTTACGTTGATTAAGTTATAGGATTAACGGTGTTTAATTTTATATTGACTCAATTTAGCCAATAATAAGATCTCGCTAGGTTTATATGGAAAAATTTTCGAAAGAATTACTGCGTATTGAGCATTTTATTCTCAGAGTAATACGTTTTTATTTACTCGCTCTTTTGGTTTTTTTCCTTGGATTATTGCCTGGTATTATCGGTTTTTATTTTATTGAAGGGCACTCCATTGTGGAATCAATGCTAAATGCACTTTCAATGTTGAGTGGGCAAGCTATTGAACCTGCACCGATAACGCAGGGCGGTCGTTTTTTTATTGCGATTTATGGATTATTTTTGCAAAGCGTATTTATTATCAGTATTGGGTTGCTTGTAACCCCATTTATTCATCGTATTTTGCATAAATGGCATTTAGAGGAATAAACTTTTTTGCAGTAAAAGCAGGGAGCTTCACAGCTTTTTAAGTGTAGCAATACTATACTTTTAACCGCTTAATGATAATTATTCACCCGCAATACCTAATACGCAAATCGTGAAAATGAACAATAATACGGTTTGGAAGATGGATAAACACAATTAATAAGGGGCATCGTATGTATAAAACAATTTTGGTTCCCGTGGACATATCTGAAGATGTTTTAACAGATAATGCATTAAAACATGCGGTCTATTTGGCAAAAATTTCGAATGCAACAATTCACTTATTTCACTCTGTTCCCGATGTTTCAAGATTTTCGATGAGTTACAGTTATCACTATGATTTACTGTCTTCATTTGCGAAAAAAGCCGTCGAGCGTTCTGAAGAACAACTCAAAGAAATTATTGAAAAAATTGATTATCCTTCAGATAAAATCACTTATAAGGTGGAATTTGGTTCTCCAAGAGACAAGGTTTTAGCCGAAGCGGAAACTATTAACGCTGACTTAATTGTTATTGGTTCTCGAAATCCGAGTATATCAACGCATTTATTAGGTTCGAATGCATCTGGTATTGTTTCTTATGCGAAAATATCAGTACTTGTCGTCCGTTAAAATAAAAAACAGCCTGATTTTCAGGCTGTTTTTTTGAAGACATGGAGGATAGGTTTATTTGGTTTTAACCGCTTCTTTGGCTTGTTCAATCGCTTTTAGCGCTTGGCTGCACGCTTGCTCTTGGGCATCATCCGGGTAGCTAGCTAAGGCTTTTTTCGCCTCTTCTAACTGAGACTTCATCAGCGCAATCTGCTCTCCCGCATTTGCTTCATCTTTATATTGTTCTTCAGCTTGTTTAACAAGTTCGTTCATTTCTTTAAAGTAGGTGTCACAGGTTGCACCTGCATTTGCATTAAAGGCAACAACAGCCATAAATAACCCACATGCAATCGGAAGAGTTTTTTTCATCGTATTTTCGCTTTCAAAAGTCACAATATAATCAGGATAACATTCCATATTAAAAAACGCACCACTCAACCTTTATTAATGTTTTAAGCGAGAATAATTTTAGCCATATTGAGATTATTCCTGTACACCAAACGATAGAATAGCATGTATTGCAAAAGACAAATGATAATCATTCTTGACTGAGTTTAAATTAAAAGTGTACACTCTGGTACACTTTAATGAAGCACAGTGAGATTGTTATGCAAAATAAAATTATGGTGGATACTAACAGTTGGCCTGTTTGTGTTATGAACGCATTCCCATCTTCAATGGATGAAACACGTTTATGGTTAGAGGAAATGGATTTACTCCTTGCGAGAAGGGAACAATTTAGCTTGGTATATCCACCGATTGCCCCGAAAGAAAAACCATCCGCAGAGGATATTGAAGGCATGAAATATGTGCGTCGTTGGTTAAAGCATGCCAAAGAACCGATGGAACAACATTGCCGTGCGATGATTGTGACATTATTGCCAGATGGAAGTGATAAGGAAGAAAAAGAGCGTTTAGCGCCGATGTTATCTGCGTTATATGGCCCAGAGGTGTTATTGGCTAAAGATATCCATACCGCGAAAGCACAAGCTCAAGCCATGCTAGCTTAAAGGGCAGGTTAAGCGCTTATTTTTCGAATATAACTGGCGATGATATCAACAGAAAGTGCAATTTGCTGGTTGATAAATTCATCGCTGGGCTGGAAGTTTTCGACACAAAACGTAGTGATGAACACATCCGCTTTGAGCATTTCCAAAAATCGTGATGAAATACTTAACAATGTTTTTTCATCGACGTTAACATCCGGTAATGCAAGGAGTTTTTGGGTTAATAAGCGGTAGCTTTTTACAGGGCCTTGTTCGAAAAAGGCTTGGCTGATTTCAGGGAAGCGGTTGTACTCCCCGAGGATCAATCGGTATAAACTGATGGATTGTGGTTTAAGCACACTAAGTAAGAAGCGCGAACCATAATAGGCCAGTACCGACTCAATCGAATTGAAAGGAGGATCTTTTTCATCTGACTCTGAAAAAATATCCTCAATCATATCGGCAATAACGGCGGCAAATAACCCTTCTTTATCCCCAAAGTTTTTATAGAGCGTAGAACGAGACCCGCCCGCACGCTCAATCACCATGTCCAATGTTGCTCCCTCGAAACCATACTGAAGAAATACATCCGCTGCCGCAGCAATAATGGCTTGATGGCGGCGTCGGCCTTTTGGTGTTTTGGCAGCGAGTGAGCTATTCATAAATGATTGATCCTATCATTTCGTTTGAATTATGAAATAAAGTGGTAATTTTACCAAAAAAGTTTAAATCAGGTGGTCTGAATCGCAGATTTACCTGAAAGAGATCATGATTTAAGCTAATGATTGGCTCTATGATAATTGTAAAGACTAACATGTTTAAGTGAATTTCTGAATGCTTGTCATCATTTTGGGGGCGCAATGGCGGGATGTACGTTAGATAAACAACGTTTTATAGAGGGAGATTCTGTTGAGATGCAACGGGAGATCACTCGGTTATGCATTGAATGTGGCTTGTTATTGCTACAGCATGGTGCAGAGAGCATGTTAGTGGAACAATTAACGACCCGGTTAGGTATCGCACTCGGTGCAAGCCAAGTCGACAGTGCGATTTCATCAAACTCTTTAGTTTTAACAACCATTATCGATGGCCGCTGCTTAACTTCAACACGACGCATTATCGACCGTGGCATTAATATGCATGTGGTGACAGAAGTGCAACATGCCGTGATACTAGTTGAACATCATTTATTAGACAGAAAACAGTTACAAAAGAAATTGTCTTCCATAAAACCCTTGCGTTACCCACGTTGGTTGATGGTGCTAATGGTTGCATTATCCTGCGCGTGCTTTAGTAAACTCAATGGTGGTGGTTGGGAAAGTGCTTTAATCACGTTCTTAGCCAGTGGTTGTGCGATGTATATCAGACAAGTTTTAACCTCTCATCAAATGAACCCATTGATTAACTTTTGTATTACTGCATTTGTGGCAACCTCTGTCTCGGGGTTATTACTCAAAATTCCTTATCTGGCAGTAACAGAAACGATTTCGATGGCGGCGAGTGTTTTGTTACTTGTGCCGGGATTTCCGTTGATTAATGCTGTTGCGGACATGTTTAAAGGGCACGTGAACACAGGCCTTGCACGCTGGACGATGGCGAGTTTACTCACGCTAGCAACCTGTATCGGTGTGGTGCTGGCGATGACTATCTGGAACTTAAAAGAATGGGCATAGAATTTCTGTTAACGTTGATTGAAAAAATGGTGTTAGCCGCTATTCCTGCGATTGGCTTTGCCATGGTGTTTAATGTCCCTGTGCGGGCACTTAAATATTGTGCTTTGCTCGGTGCGATTGGCTATGGCTCTAGAATGATTTTGATGGCGTTAGGGCTGCAAATTGAATGGGCCAGTTTCCTCGCCGCAATTCTTATTGGCATCATTGGCATCCAATGGTCGCGCTGGTGGTTAGCTCACCCAAAAGTGTTTACGGTCGCGGCGGTGATCCCCATGTTCCCCGGGATTAGTGCTTATGTGGCGATGATTTCAGTGGTGAAACTATCCCAGTTTGGTTATAGCCCTGAGTTAATTGAAGTTTTAGTGACAAATTTCTTAAAAGCCTCTTTCATTGTAGGCGCATTGTCTATCGGTATTTCATTACCCGGATTGTGGCTGTACCGAAAACGCCCAAGTGTTTGATATTCAATAAAACTTAAGTGGTATTTTTGCTTTATTAAGCAGATTGCCACTTGGTGTTATTAACGATAAAAACTAACATAACCTATTAAATTTGCAGAAATTCTGATGGCGTAATTATTTAATAAAAATAGGCAATCGCTGATACCATTAATGTTTTAATTTGATTAGAATATGCGATATTTTCTATATACATTAGGGTGTTAGAAATAACACTAACGTATCTATATTAATTTTTCGCTTATATTCTGATTAGTGGTGTTATTTTGAAACAGTCCAGTTTTTTGTATTTCTTCCGTTTTATTCTGCCTTTCTTTCTCTTTTTACCACTTTCTTTCTCTTTTGCGGTGCCTAGCTCATTTACGCAAGCGAAAGTGCTCAGCAAAACGCAAGTCTATTCCGATCAAAGCAAGCAAGGGGAAGGAACGATTTACTGCGGCTGCCAGTGGGAATGGGCAGGCAAAAGTGGTGGGCAAGTTGATTTAGCCTCTTGTGGTTATCAAGTACGTAAACAGCAAAGCCGTGCGGAACGTATTGAGTGGGAACATATTGTGCCTGCGTGGGTATTTGGTCATCAGCGCCAATGTTGGCAAAATGGCGGGCGTAAAAACTGCGTTTCGACAGATCCCGTTTTTGGTCGCATGGAGGCGGACTTGCATAATCTGGCACCTTCCATTGGTGAAGTGAATGGTGATCGAAGCAATTTTAGCTTTGGCCAATTATCGACAAATACACCTTATCCTTATGGAATGTGTCGTAGTCGTGTTGATTTTAAACAAAAGGTATTTGAGCCCCGCGATGAGGTAAAAGGGCAGGTTGCTCGTGTCTATTTCTATATGCATGACCGTTATAATTTGTCTATGTCACGTCAGCAGCAGCAACTCTTTATGGCATGGGATAAAAAATTCCCGCCAAACCAGTGGGAACGTACTCGTGATGAACGTATTGCCAACGTTATGGGGCACCATAATCCCTTTGTGACAGGGCAAAAACAGTGGAGCTTAAACCACAAGAATGGTGGCGAGGGAGTGAGATTTTCCCCAGTTTCAACGGTATCATCACCTAAGCAGCCTGAAAAATAAACTAACTTAGTCGATTCAGCTGAAGTTAAAGGTAATAAAAATTCTAAAAAGTATCATTTCTCCCATTGTTCGGGTTTTAAGACATTATCAGATAAAAATGCAGTTATGTTTACTAATGAAAATGCTGCCCAAGAAGCGGGTTATCACCTAGCGGGGAACTGTAAACCGCGTTAATAACAACGTAAGCGTCAACAATCGATTGATTGTTGACGCTTTTTTAGAGGGAAATTTGATATGACATATAAAACACAAAAATGTGTTAAAAAAATGTTGCTTTCTGAAAAAAATTAGCGCTATATTTAAGGTAAGTAAAAATTGCAATGAAAACAGCGCCTCACTGAGTCACAAAAAATATTGCAGTTTGTCATATTAGTGTCATACAGATTCATTAGTTTAACGGTATCGCTGTCACAGGAGAAACTAATGGGAAGTAAGTATTTGTTAACACGAGAACAAGACCGGTTAGCCTCCATCATGAAATTGTCATGGTGAGATGACTAACCGGTTTTTTTTATGGCCTGTTAAAAAGCAAGAGGGTTGAACCACATTACACTGTTTTATCGTTAACCAAGAGCTTGAAGGGAGCTCCTCTCTGTTCTGAATAGTTAGTCATCTGAAATTGACATCACTGATACCTGGAAGGGTTAATACTATGAGTAGACAGAAAGCTGCAACAAAAGCACGTCGTGAAATGAAACGCTCATCACGTAAAGAACGTTCTGGTCGGTTTGACATGAATAACGTTGCGTCCTTCGCTGAACTGACAGGCATTGAGCCTATCGGTATGGCAAAAGAGCGTCGTGATGGCTCACCAATCCTGCCACGAAATGAAGCTCAAAAGCTCTATATTAATTCGATTAAACACAAGCAGTTAATTTTTGCCAATGGTGAAGCGGGCTGTGGTAAAACCTTTATCAGCACTGCATTAGCCGCCGATGCATTGTTTAATAAAGATATCAGCAAGATCATTGTGACAAGGCCAGTTCTTCAGGCAGAAGAAGACCTCGGGTTTTTACCGGGGGATATGTCGGAAAAGTTTGCGCCGTACTTTCGACCTGTGTATGACGTTCTAGCAAAACGGTTAGGGAGTTCGTTCCTGCAATATTGTTTACGTCCTGAAATTGCGAAGGTAGAGATCGCGCCATTTGCCTATATGCGAGGCCGAACGTTTGAAAATGCCATTGTCATTTTAGATGAGGCGCAAAATGTTACGGTCACCCAAATGAAGATGTTTTTAACGCGTTTGGGGGAAAACGTCACGGTGATTGTGAATGGGGATGTGACCCAGTGCGACTTACCTAATGGGGTTCAATCGGGTCTTGCAGATGCGTTACAACGTTTCAGTAGTGATGAAATGGTCTCGATGGTGAACTTTACCATTGATGATTGTGTGAGATCGCAATTGTGCCATAAAGCGTTATTGGCCTATAACGACTAAATGATTTTCCTCGAGAGTAACGAACATATGCCCCATAAGTGATAGCTGGGGCATATTTTTTATTAATTACAGATGATTAATGGTACAGCATTTCGTGGACAATTTGCTCGTCAGTTAATGAATACGGGTAATAGGTTGGCCAGTTGTCTAATTGCCCCAATAGTTTCTCTTGTGACTCATTGCCCATATATAAGTGGAAATGCCCTGACGTTTGCGGCTCAATAATATGGTCGCTAAACTGAATATATTTTGGCGCTTTGGACTTAGCATCTTGGCATTCAAACAGGTAGCGAACGCCTTTTTTACCCGAAGTGTAATGTAAAATTTTATAGCCTGAATACGCATATTGGCAGCTATTGACGACACCGTTTTGAGTAAATTCAATCACGTTATTTTCGATGCCAATACTGTCAACATCTGTGGCGTAACCTTTTTTATAGTAAGCGCGGTATTCTTCAACGGTTTTATCTTTATTTTTCTGCGCTTTACTTTCTAAAACAGCATCCAACTTTCCATTTAATAATAAAGGATTAACTGACTCCCATACACCTTGCCAATCACTTAACGAACGGTCTTTGACATCAGAATCTTCAAAAATGCCTTTTGAAGCTTGAAGGGCTTTTTCTGATTGTGGGTGTGCGTGACTGTGTGAGCCGTGTGCAATAGCAGAAAAACTGCTAATGGCAAAAATGGCACTGAGCGCGGTATTTAATAATGTGTGTTTATGCACTGTCATTTCCTATTTTGATGATGTCTATTTTTATTATGTTATAACATAACATTTATCGCAATAAAAAAATGCGCAGGATAGGGGGATTCGATACAAATAAACGAAAAGGCGGGGCGGCAAGGAGTAGTGAGACGCTTATCAGCGATAACGCAACTGATAAGCGTTGAGGGTAATGTAAAACGGAATTAGTCGTCAGGATTATCCATTACTGCATGGCGTTCATGGTGATAACCTTCTTCATCATAGCCATGTCTCCAATAGGGGATCGCGTAGATATCATCGCGACCAAACCCTTTTTCACGGCGAACAAAACGACGTAAATCACGAATGATCTGGTCTTCACCTGCTATCCAAAATGCACAGTCAGTAGCCGGGATATCCCATGATTTAAATGCGCTAATTAATTCAGCGGTTTTGCTGATATCGCCACAAATCCAGATGATTTCAACCTGAGCAGGTTTTTTAAGTGGACGTACATCCGCTGGGTTATCCATGCGTAACACTACTTTTCCTTGGGCATCTGCTGGCATTTTTTCTAATAATGCGCCAATAGCGGGCAGTGAACTGGAGTCCCCCGCCATAAAATAGTGTTTTCGGCTTGGCAACAGTGGATCTGGGCCGCCAGGGTTAGTGATCCCCATCCAATGACCGGGTTTAGCATCACGGGCAAATAAATAGGCAGGCCCTGTCGCACCATCATGCATGGCAAATTCAATGTCGATTTCGCTAACGTCAGGGCGAATGGCTCTTACGGTATAGGTGCGCACAAATGGGCGAGGTTTATCTTCAGGCCAACTACGGCCTTCTTTACTGAGGATAGGCAGAGCCGGTTGGCTAGATAAGTCAGGGGCTAAAAAGATTTTTAAGTGTCCGCCTTCGCAGTCGGTTGGGTAGTCTGCAAGTTTTTCACCGGTGAAGGTGATGCTACGGATCGAGGGGCTGACATCAGTAATGGATTTAACTTGAATAAGCTGCGGTGGCGCCGGGCGGTAGATATTTTTTTCAACGGGTTGTTCAGTAGCCACGGACGGTCTCCTTCGTTAATGATAATTTTATTATTTGGTAATTATTATCATTATCATATCACGAATATTAATTATTTAACCATTTATATTCATCCTATCTGCCTCACATAAAACAAAAAAGTGCCTTAGGTATTAACATAAGGCACTTGAGTTATCTACTTCACTTTCATCCCAGCAGCGGTCATCATCAACTTAAATACGGAAGAGAAAGCAAACAGTGCTAACACACTTCCTAGCCAGATAATTGCCATCCAACCGAGTTTTTTCCACCAAGGGGAAGCCACTGCGGTATCAATGGTAGCCTTGGTCTGGGGTAATTTTTCCTCTGAAGACATAGTAACTCCAATAGGTATAAACCAAAATAACAGGAATAATGAATAACGCGCCCACTAACATAAAGCCTAAACTTTCAGAAGGGCCCGCTGCGTCACGGAAGCTAATTGCGGGTGGGATCAGAGTCGGCCAAATGCTGATCCCAAGGCCGGTAAAACCGAGGAAAATCAACATCAATGCGGACAAAAATGGCACACTGTCATGTTGCTGGCGCTTTGCGCTTTTTAAGATTAGCCATGTACAACCCAGAACCAATAATGGAACAGGCAAGAAGAAGAACAAGTTTGGCAGCGTGAACCAGCGGTCAAAAATGGCTTCATTAAGCATTGGTGTCCATAAACTAATAACCGCAATTACTGCAACCATCAATAAGGTTAATGGACGCAGAATGCGGTACATCGTGCGGCGTAGGTGCCCCTCTGTTTTCATGATTAGCCAGCCACAAGCCAGTAAGGCATATGCGACAACTAAGCCAAAACCACAAAATAGCGGGAAAGGGGCAAACCAATCAAAGTAGCCGCCCATAAAGGTGCGATTTTCTACGTGGAAACCTTGGATAAAGGCCCCCACGACAACGCCTTGAACGAACGTGGCAAAAATAGAACCCCAGATGAATGCGTGATCCCAATGGCGGCGGTGAGATTCGTCCGCCCGAAAGCGAAATTCAAATGCCACACCACGGAAAATCAAGGCTAATAGCATAAAGGTGAGTGGAATTGATAACGCATCTAACACAATGGCATAGGCAAGGGGGAATGCACCAAATAAGGCCGCACCACCGAGCACAAGCCACGTCTCGTTACCATCCCAAACGGGGGCAACGCTATTCATCATTAAGTCACGGTCTTGGCTATCTTTTAGGGCAGGATAGAGAATGCCAATCCCTAAATCGAACCCATCCATGACGATATACATCAACATACTAAATACGATGATGACAAACCAAATAAGAGGTAAATCAATGCCCATGAGCTGCGTCCTCCGCGATACCTTTACGAATTAATTTCATCATGTACATGTAGCCGATACCGAACACTCCACCGTAAACCACAAAGAAGGCGATTAAACTGATGCTCATGTGCATTTCACCGTGGGCGCTGACGGCATCTGAGGTGCGCTGCAAGCCATAGACCACCCAAGGTTGACGGCCAATTTCAGTGGTAAACCAGCCCGCTAAAATGGCAATTAATCCAGAGGGCGCCATGATGAACATAAAGCGCAGGAATGTTTTGGATTCATACAGATTTTTACGGTAACGCAGCCATAATCCCCAAACCCCAGCGGCTATCATTAATAAGCCTAAACCGACCATCACGCGGAATGACCAAAACACCATAAATACATTCGGTCGGTCTTCTGGTGCGTATTCTTTTAACGCAGGCACTTGTTTATCAATGCTGTGGGTTAAAATCAGGCTCGCAAGATACGGAATTTCGATGGCATATTCGGTTTTTTCTTTCTCTTGGTTTGGAATACCAAACAAAATAAGCGGTGTCGCTTCACCTGGTTTGTTTTCCCAGTGGCCTTCCATCGCAGCAACTTTAACCGGTTGATGTTTCAGTGTATTCAAACCGTGCGCATCACCGATTAACGCTTGGAGTGGGGCTAACACTAAAATCAACCACAGCGACATGGAAAACATTTTCTTCATCGCACTGGATTTGTTGCCTTTGAGTAAATGCCAAGCCGCAGAAGCACCAATAAAGAATGCCGCCGCAAGGAACGCTGCCGTGGTCATGTGCAATAAACGGTATGGGAAAGATGGGTTGAAAATGACCGCTAACCAATCAACGGGGACGATGCGGCCGTCGATGATTTCGAAGCCTTGTGGCGTTTGCATAAAACTGTTGGATGCCAAAATCCAGAAAGTGGAAATGATGGTACCCAATGCAACCATGCAGGTGGCAAAAAAGTGCAGTTTTTCACCCACGCGGTTCATGCCAAACAGCATGACGCCAAGGAAACCCGCTTCAAGGAAGAACGCGGTTAACACTTCATACGTGAGTAATGGACCCGTAATTCCGCCCGCAAAATCTGAAAAGAAACTCCAGTTGGTACCAAATTGGTATGCCATCACCAATCCAGATACCACGCCCATTCCGAAATTAACCGCAAAAACTTTGGTCCAAAAATGGAACAGTTTTATATAGTCTTCGTCACGTGTTTTTAGCCATAAGCCTTGTAGTACCGCAAGAAAACTTGCGAGACCAATCGTAATGGCTGGGAAAATAATATGGAACGAGACCGTAAACGCGAATTGTATACGGGCAAGTTCCAGCGCAGTTAGTCCAAACATATTGACCCCTGAGTGGATATGTTAATGGCACGCTGCATTTAAAGCCTTGGTGGTCACAATCGAGGCGCTTATCCCTAGCAAAAAAATTGCTCACACCGGAATGCTAATCATCGCAATCCGACTAAAAATGTTTTGTGCTTATAGTTAAAAAAAGTCAGGTGAATGTGTGGATAAGTAGAACATGAGACGATAAACTATAATAGTAACAATTATTGAGTTATTAACTATAACAGTTGAGGCGGCAATGACGAGATATGAACAGTTAGCAGCGCAAATTCGTCAACAAATTGAAGACAATATCTGGCAAGTTGGTGACAGATTACCTTCACTTAGGGAAAGCGTTAAGCAATCAGGTCTTAGCTTAATGACCGTGGTACAAGCTTACCAATTACTTGAAAGCCAAGGATGGGTCGCCGCACGTCCACAGTCTGGGTACTATGTGGCCAACCGAAATAACGCTTTTGCGGCAGCAAAAGGGGGAAAAGGACTCCATTTAAATGAAAATGTAGAGATTAACGCCTCGATATTTGGGGTATTACAGGCTTGCAAGGATCCAGATATTATCCCATTTGGCTCCGCATTTCCAGAACCCGCCTTATTGGATGACCCTAAATTAGCCAAATCATTGGCATCTGTCGCAAGGCGTTTATCCAAATTTAATACGCCCGCGAACTTGCCGCCGGGAAATGAACAATTACGCCGTAATATTGCCCAGCGTTATGCAACGCAAGGCATTCATGTTGCTCCAGATGAAATTGTGATCACCGCAGGTGCGATGGAATCACTGGTGCTAAGCTTGCAATCTGTCACCCAACCAGGGGATTGGGTGGTGATTGAATCTCCCGCATTTTATGGCTCATTACAGGCTATTGAACGATTAAAGCTCAAAGCGATCGCCATTAAAACGGATCCTTTATTTGGTATTGACCTTGATGCATTAGAAGATATTGCCAGCAAATACCCGATTAAAGCCTGCTGGCTAATGACCCATTACCAAAACCCGCTGGGCGGGACAATGCCACAAACCAATAAAAAACGTTTAGTGGATATTTTAAATAAACATCAAATTGCATTAATTGAGGATGATGTTTATGGAGAATTATATTTTGGTAATAAGCAGCCTATTCCTGCAAAAGCGTTAGATACGAAAGGGCATTTTTTCCATTGTTCATCATTTTCGAAGTGTTTAGCCCCCGGCTATCGTGTGGGATGGGTCGCTGCGGGGCATCACGCAACGAAAATTCAGCACTTACAAATGATGAGTACGGTGTCAGCCAGTGTGCCTACACAGCTTGCTATTGCAGAATACCTCTCTTTAGGGGGGTATGATGCCCATCTGCGTAAATTACGGCTCACGATGGAGCAGCGACAACACCAGATGTTAGGGGCAATCGCCAAATATATGCCGCCTTCAGTTAAAGTGAATATGCCCAAAGGTGGGTACTTTTTGTGGTTAGAATTCGAACCGCCGTTTAATGCTATTCGGTTATATCAATTAGCATTAAAAGAAGGCATTAGTATTGCACCGGGCAGTATGTTTTCAACAAGCGATCAGTTTAACCATGCATTTCGTTTAAATGTCTCTTTTACGTGGACTGAACGTATTGAAGAGGCGATGAAAACATTAGGTCGGTTATGTCACCATTTAATTAAAGAGAAGCGCGATTAGTCACATTATTGTTGTAAATTCATTGCCTTGAAAGACTAACTTTGCGACTCTAAGTAGAAATCTAAAACAGTGAATAACAACGTTTTGGGAGGTAATGTGAAAATTAAATGTTTTGATATCACCGATTTGCCAAACCTCAAATGGAATGATGGAGGCGGGGCTAGCCAAGAAGTTTTTTGCTGGCCAGTTGCCTCAGATTATTCATTACGTGCAAGCATCGCGACGATTAAC
This sequence comes from Providencia sp. UF-224, assembly GCF_058245955.1. NCBI lineage: Bacteria > Pseudomonadati > Pseudomonadota > Gammaproteobacteria > Enterobacterales > Morganellaceae > Providencia > Providencia sp. UF-224. The sequence continues at coordinate 121,178 of NZ_JBSICC010000011.1, forward strand.
CGAGATAGCTATCTTAAACGATACGCTGAAGGTGAAAGGCTAGTTATCTTGCTCAATAACCAAGAAATAACATTAAGCGATAATAAAAGCTTTATGCAGCGGTTGAGCCACGTTGGGGAGAGTGCCCAATTTTCGGCTCAGCAATATGCAGCAATAAATGTGAGTCAGCCGAATACACAGCTATTGAATTTTATTTTTCGAGCGGATCGCTGGGTAGCAAAAAGTACTTTAGTAACAGAAACGTGCAAATTGCCGAATAACCAATCGGGTCTAGTTTTTGTGCTAAGTGGCGAATGGGCCGTGTCTGGCGGGAACTGTAATCGAATGGTAGTTGGACAAGGCGGTTGGTGGTTACCGGATATCGGCGAAGGTGAAGTGACTCCCCTGAGTGCCGATAGCCAGTTGATTTGGATTGAATTATTACCGCGCTAGCTCGCGGCTAACCCTATGGCTGCAAAGGTTAACAAGCCGCCAGCCACCCCCTCTGTGATACGGCGTTTATTATCGTTATAACCTTGTTTTTTATGCATGGATGCAAACAACACGCCAATGACCCCATAAATCACCACACAAGAAACAATAAAAGTGGCAGAAAGGATTAACGATTGAATCGCAACACTTTCGCTTAACTGAATAAAATTAGGCAAAATCGCAAAATAGACCAATAACCCTTTAGGGTTTAAAAAACTGGTTAAAAATGCCTTACCAATCACGGCCTTATTCGATACCTTTTGTATTTTGACTTCGTTGGCTTTCATTGCAGACATGATCATCCGCACGGCAAGGTATGCCACATAGGCAACACCGACCCATTTTATTGTGTGAAATACCATCGGTGAGGCTGCAACAATCGCGGCTAAGCCAAGTGCGGCGAGTATTGCATGGGCAAGGTAGCCTAAAATAATGCCTAAATTTGCTTTCCAAGCGGCGCTTGCCCCACCTGAAAGCCCTTGTGCTGAAATGAATAAAATATCTGGGCCCGGTGTGCAAATCAGTGGGATCACGGTAGCACTGAATAATGCTAAAGTGTGTAATTCCATACGATGACCTCTTTGGTTTTTATTGTTGATGAGGCAACTGGCCAGCTGCGTAAAAATTATAGCGATAATGCAGTAGTATAGGGTTGTTTTATTGCTTGAAAATAACAATAAATTGGCATTGAATATCAATAAGTATTAATAAGTGAGTGTTGGATATCAATAAAAATGAATATGATAAAACTTGATGCTATTGATAGGCGCATTTTGCAAGTGTTACAGCGTGATGGAAAAATACAGAATGTCGAACTGGCTAAGGAGGTTGGGCTTTCCCCCTCGCCTTGTTTGCGTCGCGTAAAACTGCTCGAAGAGGCAGGCGTCATCAAGCGCTATGTGGCGGTGCTTGATGGGGCAAAAATTGGGGCTGGCTTGTCGCTATTTGCGCGTATTTGGTTTAAAACTCAGGATGCGAAAACCATTAACCAATTTGTTGAAGACATCAAGCAGATGCCTGAAGTCGTGGAATGCCACCTAATGGCGGGGGAATGTGATGCACTAATTCGTATAGTAACGAAAGACCTTGCCTCGTATCGCCGTTTTCACGCCGATCATTTAACACAAATAAACAGCATCCAAAGTATTAAAACTGAAGTCCCTATGGAAACGGTTAAGGTCACTTACGCGCTGCCACTTTAGCGATTACGGTTGGATAAACTTGGCGGGAACGTGCTCAGTTAACCAAACATGGTTATCGGATAAGTAAAATTGATAACCTGACTCTATCATTTTTTTGGCTTCAATTACTAAAACGATGGGCTTACCGTGCCGTGCGCCTACATGGGTTGCCGTCTCTGTATTATCTGATAAATGGACATGGTGACGGTTACCCGCTAATAACCCTTGTTGCCTAATTGAATCAACAAAGCGGGTCGCTGTTCCATGGTAAAGGAACTCTGGGGGAATTTGTGAAACGTGATTTAGGCTAACCTGTTGGCTTGAATGCCCTTGTGCTGCGCGGATTTGGGTGTGTTCAGCATTGAAGGTAAAGCGCTTTTTATTGTTATTTTCGACGACATACTCTAATAGTTCACGGGTGAGCTTTTTCCCGTGGCGGTTAGCGTGTAATAATAATTCATCGACACTAACCCAGCCATCTTGGTCAAGTGTGAGTGAAATAGATTCAGGTTTATGGCGTAAAACGTAGCTTAAGAACTTGCTAATTTGAATTGTTTTGTCTTGCATATACTGCCTATTAATAATATTTATTTCCTTTAAGTTTAATTTAATTAATAACTAAGCGTAATTAATTAGTGAAATCATAACGAAGTGACAGAATAAAAACGATGTAAATAATCCTAAAATGTTTTTTGCACCAAAAAATTATTTTTTCTAATCAATTAAAGACAGGTGCCTGATTGCTTCGATAACAATTGATCTGAATTAGTTAAAAATACTTTCTATTAAATTCAAATTACGAATGAAAATCTGTAATAGGACGCATTAGTGATATTTATTATTTGTTGGTTTGAAATTTAATGTTACATTTTGAAAAATAATCATTCATTTTAAATATCAGGGTAAATATAATTTTTCTTGATGTTTTTTAGTGTGATTGTAATTCGAAATATAAATTATTATATAACCATTCGTAATGAGATTGAATAGTGTGTTGTTTGTAACGTGTTGAGTATGTAAGGAATTTATGGGTGAATAACTGTGAGGTAAATACGTTGAAATAGAATTTTTTGTTGATCCTGCGCAATTTCATTTTGCTTCAATTATTTATACTGAGTTTATTAATTTGGCAACTAATAGATAGTTTTAATTTAGAGATTAAATAACCTCAATCTCACCATAAATGTGCTGTATATACTGTTTGCTCCGTTATTAATGTCAGTCAGAATTAATCAAATAATTAGATGTTAATTACATAACCATATTCTATAACAAAATTGATTCATAAAATATCTTCCCTTATTAAAGGTAAATGAATGATCTATCCGATGACAGATAGCATGCTGTCCACACTCAAAAATGATAAGTTTTCACGCTATGCTATGCGCTATTTAGCGATTGAGAAAAAGACGCAATCTGCTATTTCAGAGTATGGCTTAGGTTTTGAAATTCCTTTTTCACAGCAAACTGAAATTCAACAACTGAAAACGGAGTTAAAAACCCTAGGGGCGGTTTTTGCAAATAATGGCAAAAGCATCCACAGCGGCTGGCTCTCTAGCGCCTGTGTGCAATGCCGTACGGGGGAAGGGAGCCATACCACATTCTTGTCTTTAAAATGCCATCGAGATTGTTATTTCTGCTTTAACCCTAATCAAGAAAATTATGACGGTTTTCAACAGGAAATGCGTGATGCGATAGGTGAAGTCGACGCGATTGCTGAGCAAGACTATCCATTATCCCACATTGCACTAACGGGGGGAGAGCCGCTGCTATTTCGAGAAGAAAGTATTCAATTCTTTCAACGTGTACAGCAAAAATTACCGCAAGTTCACACCCGCTTATATACCGCAGGCGACCCGCTAGACCGCAATACGGCGCTTGCATTAGCCAAAGCAGGGCTACAAGAGGTGCGCTTTAGTATCAAGATTGATGATCCAAAAGAACGTATTGAAAAGGTGTTGCACCGTATTGCGTTAGCGCGCGAAATTTTCCCTACGGTGATGGTGGAAATGCCTGTTATCCCTAATACTGAAGAACAAATGTATCAGTTACTGATGCAACTCGATGACATTGGTATTGATGGCATCAATTTATTGGAATTTTGCTTTCCTCTCACCAATAGCCATGAATACAAAGCCCGCCATTTTGAGTTAAAAAACCCACCTTATGAGGTGTATTACAACTATTGGTATGCAGGTGGCCTTGCGGTTGCGGATAGTGAATTAGCCTGCTTACGAGTGCTGAAATTTGCATTAGAAAAAAAATTATCCATTGGTGTGCATTATTGCTCCTTAGAAAATAAGCATACGGGGCAAGTGTACCAAAGTAACGCGTTTTTCCAGCACGATGAGCAAGTCATGGGCCCCCATTATCTTTTCTCCACAAAAGATTATTTCTTTAAAAGTGCCAAGGTGTTTGGCGATGATTGCGAGAAAGTGGCCCACTATTTAAAACAAGCCAATGCGCCATTCGAACAAGAGTTACTCCACGGTTTTTTACAATTTAACCCTGAATCGATTTCGTCTTTGCAACCGCTGGCAAATCTCCCCATCGCACTGACTTCTCATATCGTTGAACCGGATGAAAACGGTAATCCACTGATTAAAGAAGTGCGCATTGAGCTAACCACACCCACTGAATTTTTATTGGCCGACATACAGGGAGGTTCCTGTGAAAAATGAAAACCCAACGTTAGATTTTTTGTATGCAAGGCAGTTTGCTTATGACGTATTGCGCCGCTTATTCATGGAAGAGCCGACACCTGAATTACTGCGATATTTGAGTGAGGCAGGGTTGGCGCTATTTCCCTGCGAAGACAGTTTGCCTGTGATGGCGGATGCCGTGAGTGCAATGCAAACCGATTTGCAAGCTCGCAATTTACAAGCCGGTTCAGAAGATTTTGAAGATTTACATTGGGACTTTACGCGTCTATTCATTGGGCCAGAAGCGCCTCCTGTAGCACCTTGGGAGTCTACGTATGTTTCTAGAGACAAGCTGTTATTCCAAGAAAGCACCCTTGCTGTGAAATCATTCTATCAAAAATATGGATTTGAATTAGGGCACAAAGAATTCGAAGCCGCAGACCATATTGGTTATGAATTAGATTTTATGTGGAATCTGAGTCAGAAAATTGTTGAATGCACCGAATTAACAGCTGAACTCACTGATGAATCAAAAGTGTTATTACAGGCATCAAGCTTATTTTTAAATAACCACCTCTTGGCGTTTATTACCCCATTTTGCCGTGACCTGCATAACCACGCCAATACCCCATTTTATCGCCAGTTGAGTGCGCTGTTAGAGCCATTTTTACGAAATGATCAAAAGAAAATCAACGAACTAGTCAATTTATAATAATAAAACGAAAGGAAGAGGTAAGAGCAATGTCAGAAAGACAGAAAATAGCCTTAAGTCGTCGTTCATTTATAGCATGGACGTCGGCAGCATCGGTGATGGCGACATTACCGATGAGCAAACGGCTTTATGCATCAACACCAGAAGAAGAAAAAGCCATTGTCCAAGCCACTGATGCCGTCACTAAAGGGAAATGGAAGCCCGTTGCGTGCTGGCATAACTGCGGTGGGCGCTGTGTGAATAAAGCGCTGGTGGTCGATGGTGTGGTGGTTAGGCAAAAAACCGATGACGTGGTTGCCGACTCGCCTGATTTTCCACAGCAACGCGGTTGCTTGCGTGGGCGTTCTCAGCGTAAGCAAGTTTTTGGCGCCGACCGCTTAAAATACCCAATGAAGCGCAAAGGTTGGGCGCCGGGTGGCGGAGATAAAAGCCTACGTGGGCGTGACCAATGGGTGCGGATCAGTTGGGATGAAGCCCTTGGTATTATTGCCACTGAGACAAAGCGCATTAAAGAAATATACGGTAAGGAATCTATTTGGATCACCGGTGGAAACGGTGTTGATATCCAAAACGTGTACGCGAAAGCCGGCGGCTTTGTGGGGGATTGGGGAACCACCTCATGGGGTGCTTGGTTTGAAACACCTGCTCACCTCGGTTTATTAGAAGGTTTTTACACTTTCGGAACCAATGACCGCTTTGATATGCGTAACTCGCAGCTTATTGTGATGTGGGGCGCTAACCCTGCATGGAGCAGCCCGGGTAGCCCAACCTATAACTATTATCAGGCCAAAAAAGCGGGTGCGCGTTTTATCAGTATTGACCCGAGTTATACCACGACCGCTGAATTAATGGATGCGGATTGGTACCCAATTAATCCAGGCACTGACCACGCGCTGGCACTGGGCATTATGTATGCGCTTTTGGAAATGGATAGCCCAGATAACCCATTAATTGATTGGGAATTTTTACGCCGTTGTACAGTTGGTTTCGATGAGAAAAATATGCCAGCGGGTGCTGACCCGAAAGGCAACTTCAAAGATTGTTTATTAGGCACGTATTCCGGTGAACCAAAAACCCCTGAATGGGCAGCGAACATTTGTGGCTTATCAGTGGCAGACATTCGCACATTGGCACGTGAAATTGGTGGAACAAACCGTGTTGCATTACTAACAGGTTGGGCACCTGCACGTATCCATAATGGTGAAGGATGGGTTCAAGCATTCTCAACATTAGGTTTTATGACTGGGCATATGGGACGTCCGGGACGTATGACTGGGGTGAGCTGCCACTTTGCTGCGGGCAATAATGGCACACGCTTAGTGATGGCTGGTGCAAGTGGTTTACCTTCAGTGCCTAACCCTGTGAGCTTGAAAATCAACCACAATGAGCTGAACCGAGCGTTGCTGGAGAAAAAATTCCGCCAGCGTGGGGTGGGCGATGTTGATGCGAACATCCAAATGATTATTCACCCGTTCAATGCGACGTTGCAAACGCGGGCGAATATTACCCAAAGTATTGAAGCCTATAGAAAAGATGTCGAATTAATCGTGACAGCTGCTTACGTGCCACATACCTGCGCAAAATACTCCGATATTGTTTTGCCTGTCACGACCGAATGGGAACGCGATGGCACTATCTTAAACCCAAGTAACCGTGAAGTTATTATTGCTGCCGTGAATGTGACACCACCACTTTATGAAGCAAAAAGTGACCAATGGATTGCCAAAGAACTGGGCGTACGCCTTGGAATAGATGTGGACGAAGTCTTCCCTATTTCAGAAAAACAGCAGTTTTTTAATAAGCTCAATGGAGCAACCATTATCGGGGAAGATGGACAGACTAAAGAACCTCTACTCACTATCACCCAAGCAGATATTGATGAATGGCAAGTTACAGGGAAACCACAGCAAGGCCGCTTGACATTGAATGAGTTCTTAACTGTCGGTAAATACCAAGTACAACGTACAGAGGGTGACAATTACGGCTATATCGCCTATGAGGACTTTATTCGCGACCCGCAAGCTAACCCACGCCCAACCCCAAGTGGTAAATTTGAAATTTATTGCCAAACATTGGTGGAAAAAGCCGATGAATGTGGTTGGACCAAATTACCGCCAATCCCAGAATACATTCCTTCTGCAAGTGGTTATGAAGCTAGCTTCAAAGACTTCAACAAAAAAGAGAAGGGAGATTATCCGTTCCAAATCTACAACCCGCACTATTTACGCCGTTCACACAGCACCTTAGATAATGTGCCGTGGTTGCGTGAACAGTGGCCAAGCCCAATTTACATCAACGCATCTGATGCTAAACGCTTAGGGGTTAAGCACGGTGAAACGGTATTAATTACTAGCCCTCATGGGAAGATTGTTCGCCCAGCGCTTGTCACGCAAACCATGAAACCGGGTGTCGTGGCTTTACCTCATGGTAGCTGGACGGATGTCGATGAAAAAACAGGGATAGATATGGCGGGTGCAGATAATACGCTGACGATCCAAGTTCCGACAGGGTTAGGAACATCAGGGTGGAACACGATGCTCTGTAACATCGAAAAATGGGACGGTGATCAGCTAGTTCCAGATGTTGCTATTCCACAGCGTATTATTTTTTAAGGGGCGATAAATAATGGATAAACAAGTCGGATTTTATATCAATGTTGCCGCCTGTATTGGCTGTAAAACCTGCGTTGTAGCATGTAAAGACAAAAATGACCTTGAAGTTGGGCGTAATTTTCGCCGCGTTTACGACATCGAAGTGGGGGAATACCCGCGTCCGCGCCGTTGGCATCTATCTATTGCATGTAATCACTGTGATGACCCGCAATGTGTTAGCCACTGCCCAACAACGGCAATGCACAAACGAGAAGAAGATGGTGTTGTCTTGGTCGACCACGATAAATGCGTCGGTTGCCGTTATTGCACATGGGCTTGCCCATATGAAGCGCCGCAATTTGATGCAAGCATCGGCATGATGACCAAGTGTGATACCTGCATTGATTTACGCGAGCAAGGGGGGAACCCGATGTGTGTTGATTCCTGCCCAATGCGTGCGATTGAATTTGGGCTCATCAGTGAGCTGCGTAAAAAATATGGCACAAATGCAGATATTGATGGTTTGCCAAGTTCAAGTATCACCAAACCCAACCTCGTTGTTGGCACGAAAGGATAAGGAGAATTATCATGCATGAATTTCCATTGGTGATTTTCACCTTATTTATGCAGGCATCCGTTGGCTGCTTGGTGGTTTCACTGCTGTGCTCTTGTCGCATATTAGAAGGAAGTGAAAAAATACAGCTCCTTAAAAAGCCTGTTGTGGCGAGCTTTGTTTTAGGGTGCGTAGGGTTATTGGGCTCGTTATTCCATATGGGTAATCCATTACACATGTTTTACACCATGGTACATGTTTCCAGCTCTTGGATGAGTCGTGAAGTGTGGGCAACTGCGATTTACATGGCACTGTTATTTTTGAGCACAGCCTTGTTACTACTCAAAAATAAAGCGAATAACGCATTGCTAGCCCTCAGTGCCATTGCAGGTTTAGTGTACATGTACGCAATGTCGGCGCTGTACGCGAACACGCTGTTCAACCTGTGGGGCGGCTTATTTACTTACGCTAGCTTCTTTGGGGCTGTGTTATTGGTTGGCGGTGTGATTGCGGCTTCATTCCTCGTAGGTAGTCTACGTTCTTCGGGTAAAGAAGAGAAACTTAAGCGTGTAGTAAAAGCCTCATTAGGTGTGGGAGTGATAGGGATTTTATTGATGTTACTCGGTGCATTGTCATTACTGAGCAATATCGGTGAGCCAATTTATATGGGTATGACTCCGCGTGAATTGCCTGAAGGATTACTTAGCCTGAGCATTACCCGTGTGGCGTTAATTGCGGTAGGCGTTCTGTTTGTTGGGCGCTTATTGTGCCAAAAATCAAGCCAATCAACGAATGCCACGTTGGTCATGTCATTCGCTGCACTGTGTATTTTTGTCGGTGAAGGCGTTGGTCGTATCGTATTTTTCTCGCTCGGAGGCTAATTTTAACTCTTGAGTTATTGAAAATCCGAAGGTAGCCCCTTCGGATTTTTATTTGTCTTTTTTTTAGCCTAAAAAAAGAATAATGGCTAATAATTTAATTATTTAGATGTTTTTGTTATAAGAAAAAGAGTAAATCTGGTTGATTATTACTAATGATTATAATTATCATTATTGATCTTAATCTTCTTTGTTAACTCGCCTTTTATGAACTTGAAAACTCGCAAACTACTTTTGCCATTGGCAATTTCTGCTTCATTGATTTCTCACTATGCTTTTGCGGCTGATAACGCTAAAAATGACCAAATCACCGTCACGGGTAACTGGCTTGAAAATACCGAAGACAGCGAAGTGGTATTTAACCATCCCGGTGCACGAACCGTTAAAACACAGCAACAAATTAAAGAAACGGGCAGTGAAACCATTGCGGATGCACTAAAAGGCATTCCCGGTGTTCAAGTGCGTGAAAGTAATGGAACAGGGGGAAGTGATGTTTCCTTAAACGTTGGTGTGCGCGGTTTAACCTCACGTTTATCGCCACGTTCAACGATCCTACTTGATGGAATGCCGTTGGCGGCAGCGCCTTATGGCCAGCCACAACTTTCCATGTCACCACTTTCGTTAGGCAGTATTGAATCCATCGATGTTATCCGTGGAGGGGCTTCTGTACGTTATGGGCCACAAAACGTAGGTGGAGTGATTAACTTTGTGACCAAGCCAATTCCAAAGGCGTTTGGTGGCGGGGTTTCGGTACAAACCCAAGGGGCGAAAACAGGTGGGTTAAAGACCTTAGTAGATGCCTCATTGGGTGGCTCTAAAGCTGATGACTCAGCCGGTGCGATGATCCTGTATTCAGGTTTGCATGGGCAAGGTTACCGCAAAAGTAACGATAATACCGATATTGATGATTTTATGTTGAAAACCCGTTATGCCATCACGGATAACGACGAGCTATTAGCGAATTTCCACTATTATCACGCGATGTCTGGAATGCCGGGCGGGTTAACCCAAGCTCAATATAATGCAGACCCGTTCCAATCAACGCGGCCATATGACCGTTTTGAGGGGAATCGCCAAGATATGTCATTGAAATATAAGCATGAAGAAGATGACAAACAATTCGAATTAATGACGTGGTTCAGCAAAAGCTACCGTGGCAGCTATATTGAAAGCGACCATAAAGACAAAGCCAACGAAAGGCGTCTGGTTTCTTACCCGCGCCACTATACCGCGTATGCCATTGAGCCAAGTTATTCGCAACTCTTCCGTTTTGATAACATGTCCCATGAAGTGACCGTGGGCTACCGTTATTTAAATGAAACCGCTGATGAAAAAGCTTATCGCTCAAATTGGTACCAAGCTGGCACGCAAAACACACGTCCAAGCACCAATGACTACTACCAACACACCTCGGGCGGAACGGAAGCGCACGCGATTTACCTTGATGACACCATTGATGTCGGTAACTGGACTATCATTCCGGGTATTCGCTACGAAAACATCAATATTCACTTAAACGACAGTTTTAAAAATCAAAACCGCAGCAAGCGTTACAGCGAGCCACTTCCTGCGTTGGCGGTGATTTACCATATTGATGATGAGTGGAAATTATTTGCGAATGCCAGCACCTCATTTGGTAGTTTGCAATACTTCCAATTGAATACAAAAGGGGTTGGCAACTCACCAGCTAACGGGTTAAGTGCAGAAAAAGCCCATAACTATGAAGTGGGTACGAAATACGACAATACCGCGCTCTCTTTAGAAGCGACTTTATTCTATATCGACTTCGACGACCAACTTCTTTATGTTGAAAATACAACGGGTTGGACTAACTTAGGCGCGACGACGCACCAAGGTGTTGAGCTAGCGGCAAGGTACAATTTAGCCGATCTCACTGATGCCCTTGATGGTGTAAGCGTGTATAGCACTTATACCTATACTAAGGCAGTCAGCAAGAAAGGGGATTTCGCCCATAAAGACTTACCGTTCTATTCACGCCAAGTGATCACCGCAGGTAGCCGTTATGAAACTGGCAATTGGGTGTGGAACCTAAATACCTATGCACAATCCACTCAGGAATCACCAGGGACAACAAGTCATTATGTGACCGAACCAAGTGCAGATGGTCGTTATGGAACAATACCCGGTTATATGGTGTGGGATGCTCGCGGGGAATACCACTTTGGTAAAAGTTTGTCTGATTTAACGTTATCAGCTGGTATTAAAAACTTATTTGATCAAACCTATTTTACTCGCTCGACGGATAACAACTATGGGATCTACGTTGGGCAACCGAGAACATATTATGTTCAAGCCTCGGTGAAATTTTAATTAAGATAAGGCAGGATGATGATAGGTCGATTTATCAATAAGTATTGCTTATTTGGGTTATTGAGTCTGTTCGGTGCGGCGACGAGTTTCGCTGCACCCATTACAGTGACCGATATCGCGGGGCGGGACGTTACCGTCAATGCGCCTGTTTCACGGGTGATGCTGGCGGATAGCCGTGTGCTGGTCGCGTTGAATATCTTGCACCCACAAAGCCCATTAAAAGGCATTATTGCGTGGGATGATGCACTGGTTAAAAAAGCGCCTGATTTAAGCGCGGCGTACAGTAAAAAGTTTCCTGAATTGAGCAAAATTCCTGTTTTTCCAAATCCTTACACAACCGACTTTAGTGTTGAAAAGGCCTTGGTTGCTCAACCTGATTTACTGATTTTTGATATCGGCTTGAAAAGCAAGTTGACAGAAAGTGGCACGCTATCGTTACTGGAAAAAAGCGGTCTGCCTGTTATTTTTATCGATTTTCGCCAATACCCGCTGAAAAACACCATGCCGAGTATGACATTATTAGGTCAAGTGTTCGGTGAACCACAACAAGCGGAAGCATTTAACCAGTTTTATCAACAAAGATTGGATTTGATCCGCAGCAAAGTGGCAACACTCGATAAAAGCCAGCGCCCAAGTGTGTTTATTGAAAGAGCCGCGGGGATTTCCGGTGAAGATTATTGCTGCAAAACCTTTGGAAATGGCAATTTTGGTGAATTTGTTGAAACGGCAGGGGGAAATAACCTCGGTTCACAGTGGTTCAGCACTGGAATGGGCGGTGAAATTAACGAAGAGCAGTTAATCCACAGTAATCCTGAGTATTATTTAATGACTGCCGCGGATTGGGATAGCACGCGTAAAGGCAGCTCTTCAGTTCCTTTAGGGTATACGGGCGATAAAGCTAAATCGCAGGCTAGGTTAACCAAGCTGATGGAACGCCCTAAGTTGCGCTCATTAGCGGCATATCAAAATAAGCAGGTTTTAGCGCTATACCAGCAATATTACGATACTCCGTTTAATATTATTGCGGTGGAAGCGATAGCGAAGTTTTTACATCCAAATTTATTTACCGAACTCGACCCACAAGCGGATAGCGATTATCTGCACAAAACCTTCACGGCATTAGAGGGCGATGGTGTGTTCTGGGTTAAAGCGGAGTAAAAACGTGCCTTCTTTATTGGCCTGCTTGAATGTTAAAGCAGGCCAATATTTTGATGACATCAATATGAATTAATTATGCTTTTTTGACCACGGGTAACATGATTTTCGATGGGTGTTTTTTGGAAATATGAATACTGTTACGTGCGACTTTCCATGTTCTATCCCCCGCGATAGTTTCCCCTGTATTGGTGTTGAAATCATATTTGGGGAAATTGCTACTGGAAATATCTAACCGAATACGGTGCCCTTTTACAAAACGGTTAGCGCAAGCAAACGGTTTGATTTTAATTTCGATAACTTCATTAGGGTTTAACAAGGTTTTTTGCTCATACCCTTTATGAAAACGGCAACGGAAAATACCATCAGTAATATTCATTGCATAACCTTGCGGGTAATCTTCACTCGGCGGGTAAACATCAATCAATTTTGCCGTAAAATCGGTATCTAGAGCATCACTACTCACCCACAACGACACTTCAATATCACCAGCCAAACAGATATCTTCTTGTAAAATCTCGGTTTCAAAAACTAAAACATCAGGGCGAGCGGAAAGTGGTAAGTTATTTTGTTGGCTGCCAAAAAAATCAGGCAGTTCACGTTGGTCGAACGCACCACCCCAAAAAATAGGCTGGCCTGATGTTAAGGCGCCACCGATGGTTGGAACGGGTTTTTTAGGATCATAACAATAGGATATTGTTGTTTGCTTAGGGGACTCTTCACGCTGGAGTGACTGGTTTTCCCAAAGGAAAAAAGGGGTATTTTCAACATTGGGTAATGGCCACTCTTGATGGTGAACCCATTCACCGCCATGTTCTAAACGCCCCTCAGGATTGCGTTTACCACTACCACCACCCATCATAAAAAAAGTGATATCTTGCTGCTGCATTGGTGGGTTAAGGCCTTTTAAATGGGTTTCGAACCATGCTAAACGGCAGGTTAACCAATCTTCGCTGACATTGTGGTCAAAGGCGGCAACTTCACCAAATTCAGCATTACCGCTATGGGTAATGTTTCGGTCACCATGCAACCAAGGACCCATAATTAATTTCTGTGGTGATTGCTTTGTTGTAGTGAATGCTCGGTAGTTATCTAATGTTGAGCTGACATAGGCATCATACCAACTGGACATAAATAATACGGGAATATCGGGGATCTGGTCGTAATAGCCTTCTGCGTAGATACCGATTTTTTTCCAGTAATCGCTAAAACACTCTTCTTCCCATTGCTCGAATAAATAAGACTCATATTCAGGCACATGTTTTAATAATGTATGCCCTTGGTGCCATGGCATAGCGGCAAACCAGTCGTGGATATTCTCTTGAGATAAAGCCGTTGAAACTGTGGAGGATTGTTGAGCGATAGGGCTGAGTTTCGCTTGTTTATACGCCCAAGTGGCTTGTTTGAGCTCAAAAGCACCCCCTTGGCGAATACCACACTGAAATGCATTAGCAAAACCACCGGAATCTAACACCATGGTAGATAAGCCTGGCGGATTCAAACAGGCCATCGCTAATTGTGTGTGCGCGGCGTAAGACAGCCCCATCGAACCGATTTTTCCGTTACACCAAGGTTGATTCATAATCCATTGCAATGTATCGAAGCCGTCTTCTGCCTCATTAATATATTTGGTGAATTTGCCTTCAGATTCATAACGGCCACGGCAGTCTTGATAAATAACGATAAAGCCCGCATCGGTGAAACAACGCGCCATCTCCTGACGCGTAATCTGGTGCCCTGCAACTGTCTTTTCAGAACGGGAAGGGGCGGTTTTATCATAAGGTGTGCGTTCAATAATCACGGGGCAAGGTGAGCCCTCTGCTTCCTGTGGAAAATAGAGATCCGTTGAAAGGGTTATTCCATCACGCATAACAATGCGGAAATTCTTCATATCCATACGGCTAATATCCTATGGTGACTGCGATAGTCAGTAAGCCAATACCAACAGCCATAAAAATTAAAAATAGCGGGAAAATATATTTTGCCCAAGTTGTCCAGCTAACACCTGCGGTGGCTAAAAAGATGAGTAATCCACTGGAAGTCGGGGTGATCATATTGGTCAGCCCATTACCCATTAAGAAAGCGAATACAGTCGTTTGTGGAGAAACGCCAGAAATCTCACCCACAGGGCCTAAAATTGGCATGGTGACTGCGGCTTGCCCTGAAGTTGAAGGGATAGCGACATCTAATAATAACTGGGAAATAAACATGCTGTATGAAGAAACATAAGCCCCATGATTGCCCACTAAACCAACCAGTTGGTGAATAATCGTATCGAGAATTTTCCCTTGGGAAAGAATGATTTCAACAGCGGTTGCAAGCCCGATAAGCACACCTGCAATCAGTACTTTTTTCATTCCGCTGACAAATGCATCAGCTGCTGCGCTGGCTGTTAGGCCACTGCAAAAAGTTAAAACTACGCTTAAAAATAAATAATAAGCAGATAAATCATTATTCTTCCAATGCCAGCGATTAGAGGCATAGACTAAAAAAGCCACGCCAATGGCTAACACGATCAACATTAATTTATGTCGCCCCGTCAGCGCACTTGACTGGCTATTTTCTTCGACAACATAGCGGGTTAATGTCGTTTTACGGATACTGTAAAAGACGAATAAAATCCCTAAGCTGATAAAAATAAAGTAGGCGGCAACCCGCATGCTTAAACCACTGAACACAGGCAGGCCAACCAGCGGCTGAGCGATGGATAGAGCATACGGGTTAGTAATCGATGCGAGGTAACCCACTTTAACGGCGATGGCAACAATCGCAAGGCCGATAAGCTCATTAAGCCCAACACGTTTCATCAACGCTATCACCATCGGGATCACCAAAAGGTACTCTTTGGCTAACCCCATAAAGGTACTTCCCATGGAGAAAACGATCATTAAAAAGGGGATTAATAAGTAAATATTGCCCCGAGTAACATGCAATAGCCTTTCAAGCCCTGATTCGATTGCCCCCGTTTTATTGAGTATCCCAAACATCCCTCCAATAAACAGCACCATATAAATGAGGGGGGACTGCTTAATAATCCCCTCTGGAATGGCTTTAAATAGCTGGATTAAACTGACGGGAGCCGCTTCATTTTCAGCGGGCTTTTCGGTTCCTAAGACTTGCTCAAAGTTCACTTCTTTGGAAATTGTTTGATAGGAGTCAGGAATGACTTTTTTACCGTCGCGTTCATATTGCCCAGACTCAACAAAATAGGTCATTAAAAAGGCAATAATCACGATGGTTAACATCACTAAAACGGGGTTCATCTGCCAACCTGGCGATGCACTTTGCTTAAGGGATTGTGTTGTTTGCATGGTGTAGTCTCTTTTATTGGTTTAATTATTAGGGATAAAACCGAGTTGCCTCGAGATACGTAAAGCGGACTGAAGAAGTTGTTCCGTCATTTCTTTTTCTTTTTCATCAGAAAAACGGCTAAGAGGTAGGCTGATACTGAGTGCCGCAATGCAATCCCCATTTTGCGAAAAAATCGGAGCGGCAATTGCACCTATTCCTGCTGTTAATTCCCCACGCGTAATGGCAAAGCCCCGAGAATGTATATCTGCGAGTGTTTGGGAAAGAGAAGGGTTTTTTGTCGTAAAATGGGATTGCACATCTAACGGGGAATAGGCGAGCAAGACTCTTCCTGATGCGCCAGAACCGAGAGCACGACGATTACCTGCCTCACTACGAACTTGGAGTGATTGCCCTGACGGCTTATGTAAAACTTGAAGCACTTCGTCGTTATCGCGTATACGCAGCTGAATGTTTTCATCGAAGCGTTGACGAAGCTGTTCTGCTTCAATTTCAGCGACTTGGATATAGTCAATTTGTTGACGTGCGCAATTGCCTAAGCTTAATAATTGATGTCCTAAATGATAGGTAACAGGACTTTCATTTTTTTGCACAAAATGTCGGTTTTCTAATGTGCAGAGTAAGCGGTAAACCTTTGACTTATTCATACCGGATAAACGCGCGAGTTCGCTTAACCCAAGGTTATTTTTCTCACCTAATAACATTAGGATCAAAAGGGCATCATCAACAGCCGTCACAATATTATCTTTCATGCTAACCTCAATCGGTTTATACAGTAAACCACTGGTTTATATAATAAAATTAGCATGGAGAATAACAAAAAATGATTCAAGGGAGTTGTTAATAAATTGTGAGGTGAGTTAGGGTTTTTAAAATGGAATTTGGTGGGTTATAGAACTAATAAAGTAATTATTTTTAAATAAAACAGATGGTTAAAATTTATTCTGGTTGGGGATCGATTTAACTGCGATTTGATACAACAAAGTGTGGTTGATGATCAAACCGCCTTAAAATATCCGTTATCTGGTTCGCCTAGTAAAATTGAGCATGGTACCCGCGATAATCAATGCGACACCAATTAATTGCAAATAGGCATTTTGGCTTTGTAATCCATTAACCATATCTATCACTAAGCTTGATATCATTTGGCCGCAAATGGCGAGTACAGATGTTAACATCACCCCTAACAATGGCAAAACATAGCTATTGATGACGACAAAAAATGCGCCAATTATCCCGCCAACAAAGGCAATTAGCGGAATATCGTTAAGGTTAAATTGATATTGGTTTAGGGCTAATACAATGACCGTTAAAAATAAAAAGCCAATTACATGGTTAATTAGAGCGCTATAGAACGCATTGTGGTGCTGAGCGAGTTTGCCGTTGAGTGTTCGACTCGTCACGATGCACACACCATTGAATAACGCGATGAAAATATAGAGTGTCATTTTGATTATTTCCCAATAATTAACAAGCTACTACCACTAATTAATAACACGCACATTAGAAGATCCTGCTGCGTAATTTTGCGCTTTGTTACGCCAAACCAGCCAAAAGCATCCACCAATAAACTGAACAATATTTGCCCTGTGATCATTAAAATAATGCTGCCAGAGAGCGAAAGAGGGCTGTTCACCGTAATTGCAGCAAGCAATACCGTAAAGCCGCCCGGGATCCCCCCGAGGTACCATATTATTTTCCCTTTTGTGATAGGGGTTTTGGGTTTCTGTTTTTTTACGTAAAACAGATAGATGAACAATGAAAATAGTGAACCAATGGCATGGGTGATCCATGAGGCAGTTAATGGCGTAGTAAAAAGTGATAAATAGCTGTTTGCCATAATCATTAATGATAATAAGACGCCGGATGTCAGTGCCATTAATGATAAAATATACTTATTATTCATGATGATAAATCTTTTGGAATTAATTTGTGTTTCTATGGCGATAAGGTATTCTGTTTTTATATTTACATCAAGAAAACACACTGTTTGCTATTGGTTGACAATAGGCGGGGTTATCAATGGATAATATGAATGCATTTCCTATTTTAATTGCGGTGGCGGATGCTTTAAGCCTGACAAAGGCGGCAAATTCGCTGAACATGACTAAATCAGGGATTAGCAAGGCTATCAAAGAGGTTGAGGATGCATTAGGGATTAAATTATTTCACCGCACCACCCGGACGGTGAGCTTAACGGAGGCAGGTGAAGCCTACATCGGTTATATTCGCCAATCATACCAATTAGCCATAATGGCAAAGGACGTCGCATCACAATTTAGCGATAAAATAGCGGGAACATTGCGAATTTCTGCACCGATGTCGTTTGGCACATTGCACCTCGCGAAAATGCTTCCTGCGTTTATGCAATTATACCCTGAACTTAATGTTGAGTTGTTTTTTGATGATAAAGTAACGGATTTGATTGCTGATGGATATGATATCGCTGTACGCATTGGCGAACTGCCTGATTCTTCCCTTGTCGCGCGTAAATTATCCCCTTGCACCAGTAGCTTATATGCATCAAAAGGCTATTTAGCGCGGTTTGGTACGCCAAACAAAGTGGCGGATTTACGTGACCACAATTGCTTGTCTTATTCATTTTATCAAGCAGGGCAAGAATGGGTGTTTTACCAAAAAGGTAAAAAATTTAGCCATATACCGAAAGGCTCGTTTCGGGTAAACAATAGCCAAGCTTTAATTCAAGCTGTTAAAGCCGATATTGGGATAGCACTGTTGCCGCATTTTATTACGATAATTGATGGTGATGATGAGTTGGTTCCATTACTCACGAATTACCAATTACCCCATCATAATATTTACGCGGTTTATCCCGAAAAAGAATATTTACCCCGTAAAATCAGCGTGTTTATTGATTTTTTACAAGCGCAGTTTGCTAAAGGGAGTGAGTATCGAATACAGATGGAAGGTGATATTTAATCTAAAAATGAGTGATACAAAAAATAATGTATCACTCGGGCATATGGCTTATCCGTTGTCTTCTGGGATATCCCAAATATGTTCACTAAGTTTATTTATGAGGGTATTGGGTAGGCAGCTCACATTGGTGACTAATTTGCCTTTGTTATATACCTCTACCCCAGCTTTGTGCTTACTACCGAGGTAGTGTTCGTAAACGGTATAGGTATAAGTGCCATTTTTAAAATGTAATTCTATGAGTTGGGCTGTCCCAGTATCCGTGTCAGCCGCCATTGTTTTATGGTAAGAATGCGTTAACTGATCTGGGTTTCGAACAAGAGTAATATCGGGAACGGCATTTATTTTTCCAAACTCATAATGATATTGCCCATTAATTAAGCTGACATTAACCTTCCTATCATTTTTATTGACGCACTGAAATACCGTGACAGTGTGGGAAGAGGCAAAGGTATTTGAAGCAAATAAAACCAGTGGTAGTGCCACAGCAAATGCAGTACGGCAGAGATTCATAATAGCATCCTTGATATAAGAAAAATGGTGATATTTAAAAAACACAGCATTAAATGAGTATAACGCTATTTTGCTAATTACATTAAAAATATTTCACTATTTATTGGCTGGTTATGATCATAAGGTATTTATTGATTCTCTACCCATGTATTGCTATTAATGAGAAAACAAATGTTGGCTTTTTTGCGATAGGTAAAATAAATGAAACTTGCACTCGTTGGTTCAGGCAAAATAATTATGATGGCGCTCGATGCATTAAAAACAGTGCAGGGCATTGAATTAGTGGCGTTGTGTGTTAGGCCAGAAAGTGTCGAAAAAGGTGAAATGCTTCGCCAGCAATTTGGTATTACTAAACTTTATACCGATTATCAAGCCTTATTGCAGGATGAGGGTGTTGACACGGTTTATATCGGGTTACCGAACCATTTGCATTATCAGTATACCCAGCAAGCGCTGATGGCGGATAAGCACGTAATTTGTGAAAAGCCATTTACGCCGCACTGGGAACAACTGCAAGAATTAATTTCATTATCCCAGAAAAGAAACCTTTTTTTATTTGAAGCGATTACCTCAATTCACACACCAGAGTTTGCTATTATTCAGCAAAATATGGGTAAAATTGGTGAAATAAAAGCTATTCAAGGTAACTATTCGCAATATTCAAGCCGTTATAACGATTACCTACAAGGGCGTGTTCATGGCGCATTTGACCCAAAACAAGCGGGTGGGGCGCTATATGACATTAACCTCTACAACATTTATTTATTAGCGGGATTAATGGGAAAACCGAATAGCAGTCAGTATATTTGTAATAAAGGGTTTAATGGTATTGATACCTCGGGGGTATTTACTGCCCAGTATGCGGCCGCAACGGCGTCTTGTGTGGGAGCAAAAGATTCTGCTAGCCCAGGTTTTTTTATTATCCAAGGAACAAAAGGCTATATCCAAGTGCTTGGAGCGCCAAGCCTTTGCCAAAAAGTGGAGATGTGTATCGACGGCGAAACATCAACCGTGATCCGCGATGAGTCTATCAACCATATGATTTATGAGTTTGCCTATTTTCGTGATCAAATCGCCTCGCAAAATCGCCATCAAAGTGATGAATTATTGGCATTAGCATTAACGGTGTCTAAAGCTCTCACCGAAGCGCGGGAAAAAGTTGGGTTACTATTTGAATAATGGGTAAAAAATTGGCAGTTTGGTGATAAGAGAAGCAAGCTGCCAATTCATATATATTTAAAATGAATACAATGAGCTCACTGATTCACCAAGCTTTTTCGCCAATTCAGAAGATTGCGCCGCGTTAATCGCAGCATCGAGTTCATGACAACGGCTAACTCGTTGGCAATACCAATCTTCACTTTGCTATCCGTTCTCCGGGTTGAAGGTTTTCCCGCTCATAGTAAAAAACAGTATCCAAATTATAGGTGAAAGACTCAGCGGTAACCGTGAGTTCAAGACCGTCATCAGAATAAAACTGCATAATTCTAACTGGATCGGTAGGGGTAAGATCTGGTGTGGATATTGCCTTTATGAATTTTAGCTCTACACCTGTACTCCACTCTGTGTTGCCTTGTATGTTTATCGGGCACTGAGCAATGATCTCGATGTTGTGGTAATAGGAAAAGTCATGGCTTCCGGCGATAATCAGTTCATAACCATTAAACCGGTGAAAGTAGAAATCCAGCCAGGGTAATCGCCACTCATTTTTCAAAATGGAATTGATAGCGCGTAGGGTGAGGGGGGGTGATATTGTCACATTAGGCTCTCTATTTCTTTTATCTGTTATTTAATCACAAATCAAAATAATTCAAAATAATATAGTTTCCTCTATTTGTTAGCGGTTGGGGGCATGGTTTACGATGAATGTAGGAGACGTTCAGCTGCGAACTGAAGGCGGTATCCACTACACCCTCAAAGTAGTGATCTTATTATCAGTGTAATCTGCATGCTCGAAGGTAAAAGGTCAGTATGCGGCAGCGCCCTTGATGCTAGACCTATCGTAAATCTCAAATGTATCTAAATGGGATATTTTTTTTGATCCCTCTAAATTGATTTGCACCGTTAACTCAGTATTTAAGCGGTCAGTTAGACATTTATAGCCGGACCAACAGTTTTGTTTCTTTTCTTCTTCGCTGGCATATTTTTGGGTGTAATAGTAATAAAAAGTGCCTATGGTGTTGGGATGATTAAATGGATATCGCCTTCCAAAATTATATTGGAACGAAAGTGTTAACTCCTCAATGTTTATGTCTGTCAATCTATAGCCCGAAAGTTCAGGAATTGGAATTGAGAATATTTTTTCGTGTGAAGATTTAAATGGAATATCAATAACACGGAGGGTACGAACACCATTGATCAGGCTTGCTTTCTCATACCAGAAGGTAACTTCTACATTTCTGGTTAAATCACTGTTTTGGTTTGCCCATATCTTGTCATTCGTTGTAATGATTAAAGTACCATAAGACGGGTATTGTTGTAGCTCGCTTATTTTTACACGCTCAAACTTATATTTTAAATAATGAAAAAAATCAGTGGAGGCTTTGTCTCTATAAAAAAGAATCCCTAAAAATATAGCCACAATGACTAAAGTGATTTTTTGTTTTTTTGCTAGGTTCACGCTAATTCCTTTTTGGTTAGATTGGTCTGGCAAGTAAACAAGATTTATCTTTAGTGCGTAAATATCAAGCAATAAAAGTTTCAATACAAACATTATTGGCTGCCAGTTGCTTTAAATATTAATTTGTCGGCTTCTCTTTTGTCAGTGCTTTACCTGCGGGATAATCTTCCTATCGAGCCAACTCTAGTTTTAAAAGGAAGATTCATGGGTGCCAACCGGAGAAACATGTTTGGAGTCAGCCGCCGCTTTGCTATCCGTTATGACCGGGCAAATGATCCGGAGTACATGGCTTTGGTTGAGCGATACAGCCAATCGGGTAAGGTGAGTGATGACGACCACAAAGAACGTGTTCGCGCTGCGTTATTACCACGGAAACAAGGCTTTCAAAGAGTCCGGCACAATGGTCAAAACCGTACTGCTGGCAATTAACCTTGCTGTTGTTGTGCGGATTGTATGCAAAGTACCGGTATCATGAAACTCTGCGTTCAGCAATGAAGTGGTTTATGATCCTCTTCGATGGTCGGACAACTGACCTCTATTAAATATTACATGGGGAACTTACACCAAATTATCTACAGGCTCTGTTTAGTTACATATCCATACTTGCATATCAACTAGTCGGCAAGGCTTGTCTAATTTCATGTTGTCGTATGCTTCACAACTATTTTCAAGTTTTTGTTCGCATGCCTTCCCAACCCATTCTTTTGCCTTTATAAAATCACTTTCGATGTTATATAAGCCTAAATAATAAATCATGCCTAGGGTGGCCTGTGACTCTGCATCGCCTAGTTCAGCGGATTTAGTTATCCAATCAACAGCCTTTGGGAATTGACGGCTAAGAAAATAATGTTGAGATAGATCTTTTTGAGCGGATATGTTCCCATTCTCAGCGCGTATTTCTAACTCCTTTAACTCTGAATCTGTATCACCAAATGCTACAGAATTAAAAGTAAACAAAAGTGAAAATAAAGTAATAAATATTACTTTGTAAGTACAATTCATTTTAAGCTCCATATTTTATTTATTTAAATTGTTGGGCATATTTGCAAGCTTGTTCAAAACCGGATTTGCATGATTTATCAAACCACATTTTTGCTTGTTTATAGTCAGTTTTTACTCCTGTCCCATTTACATAAAGTAAGCCAAGGTTTACTTGCGCAAGGAGATCATCTTGGTTCGCGGCTTTTTCATACCAAATCTTAGCGGTCTCATAATTTTGGTCAACACCTCGACCTTCCTCATATAACCAACCCAATTTTCCCTGTGCATCGACATCTCCATTCTTAGCGGCTTCTTCCATCCACCAAGCTCCTTTTTTGAAATCTCTATCCACACCTCTTCCGTTGTAATACAAAATGCCAATACTTTGCTGGGCGGGAGTAAATCCTTGATTGGCTGCTTGTTGATACCATTCTAAGGCTTTTTTATAGTCTTGCTTTACTCCATGACCTTTTTCATAAAACCATCCTAAGCTAGTTTGAGACTCAGCATCCCCTCTCAATGCTGCTTTTTTTAGCCATTTGACGCTTTCCAAGTAATCTTTTTCAACGCCATCTCCTTCATAATAAATAAAGGCGAGTTCTTTTAAGGATAATATATCTCCACTTTCTGCATGAGCGATTAGTTTATTAATATCGTTATTGGTTTCGGAGTGTACAAAAAAAGATAAATGAAGAAAGATAAACGTACATATTACTTTTGATTTCATATTAAGCGGTTCCATTAATTTAGAAAAAAAATATTTATATATTCATCGTTAGCAGTTGATGTCATGTTTCTATTACGCAACTCTGTGCCGTTGAGTTTCGCCCCTCCCATAATGCACGGCAAGCATTGCGACAAACACAAACATACATGAAAAGCGGGAAGCGATGGGGCGTCCATTCAGGTTTTGTGCTGCGTTTATGGCATTTTGAAACATCATGCTTTTGTTCTCCGGTAGCTTTCAGTCAACTTATCGTATTCAGCGTGGGGTGTTATATGTTTCACGAATATTTTTCCTCGGTCAAAGTCTGCAAAAAACATCATTCTTAATGCATTGCCACTGATGTTGATAACCCTCCATTTCTCACTATACTTCATCCGATCAAAGCTGGGGAAAACCTTTTTAAGCTCATCAGGCTTTGATAACTATCCTATTTTATTTCAGAGTTATCCGCGAGTTTTGTACGCGTATTTTGCGTATAAAGTGTCCTTAAAATAACACGTTAAATCATAAAGGGTCGGCAGATGGCATACTGGAAAGCAGGTAGCGTACCTGAACTAAAAGGCTTAGAAAGTAAAGAACAAAAACGGTTGTTTAAGCAATGTTTGAAAGAGGGCAAAGCCCGCCTTGGTGCAAAATATTGGTACTTAAATGGCTTAGTCATACTCCTGTGTATTGCCCTTGGATTTCTATTGTTTGCGTTTGAATTATATATCGGTGGCTTTTTAGGTGGCATGATAATTGGCGGTGGAATTGGCTTGCTGTTTGTGTTTATTGTACAAACGCCGACCATCGAAGCTGGACGAGGTTGGCTACAAGAGCAAGGTTATCCAAAAACGGAACAGTAACCTTATCGTTTAAAAAAATGGGCTTTTAATGCATAAAAGCCCATTCGGTATCGAAGCAACTACTTATTTTGATTGGCTTTTCGGCGAGTTACGCAATAAAGCATAACGGTTGAGCAGCTGCTTGAAATGATTATCAATACGTTGGTATTCTGATTCAGCAACCGTCCCTTGTGCTTGCAACACTTCTAAACGACGTAATTCCTCTTCTAATGGTAAACCTTGGTTAAAATATTGCCGCGCATTAAAAATAATCGTTTTGAGTTCTGATCCAGTAATGTAGCTACGTGGCTTACCATCTAAGCTATCTAGGCGAACACTTAACTTATTGAGTTCCTCCATTCCTTGTGCCCATTGATTTAGCTGAGTTTGGGATAAAGCGTTAGTCTGAATCGTTTGCTGCCATTTATCATTGAAAGAATTGACGTTGGCTTGTTCACTGTATTGATCAGCTAAATAATTCACCATATTTAGGCCATATTGTTGCGCCCAAATGGGGGAGAGAGTACCTAACTCAACTAAATAGTTATCAATGATATTGAGTTTATCACTGGAAACCTCGGTGGTCTGAGTAAATTTAGGGTGCAACTGTTGGTCTAATAATGCCGCAATATCAGGGGTAAACTCCGCAAGTTTTGGGAGAACTTGCACCATATCCTGCGAGCCATTCCATGGTGATAATGTATAAAAAACTGCCGCAGATGAAACACCTGTTATCAGCACGCCGACAAAAAAGCCGATACCAATGCCACGGCGAAAAGAAGGGGGAGCTGGTTTGCTCGTGGGGTCGGCTTTCGGGGACAGGGTCGCATTCGCTTTTATCGCAATAGGTGCAGCCGCAGTTTGTAGATCGGCACCGTTTTGGCTGAATAACGACAGGCATAACCCATGCGCTCTTGCCCAATCAATATCGGGGCGAGCAGGGTGGAAACGCTTGTTTAATTCATCTTTTAAGGCGGAAAAATCGCTCAGTGTTCGCGGGTCTCCCCCCACATTTAAGGCAGTTAAATCAGAATTCATATTCACCCCAAAAATTTCCAAGGTATATCTAGTGTGGGGCGAATACTTATCTTTAGGGTATTTTGAGGAAAAAACAGTATAAAACCCAGTTAATATTATGAATTTTATGCTGTTTTATTATGAAATGATGGTTTATGAAATAGTATGAGACTAGAGTGTAGACTTACACATTAAACCTTAATTTGTTTTTTATTACTTTGATTTTTAATGATTTTATTTTTGATGTTTAATTTTATACTCAGCGTTGTATTCATTTAGAGCAAGGTAGCGGCTAAAAGTAGTGCTATAAGATTATTGGAATAAAATTAAACTAGTATAAAAGTACTTATATTAGGCATTATTTCTCTTGGCGGATATTATTTGGTTAGGTAAGTCAGTGTCGATTGAATTATAGCAGGTAAGGCACCGGCAACGGTTATAACACTAGCAACCTCATTTAATATAGAAGAAACTCTTTCTCCAAATTTACGTTGTGAACCAGAGGTGATTTCCTCACGATACTCAAGTAAAAAATGACTTTTCGTTCGGTACTGATTTTGTATTATTGATTAAATATTCCTCATTTTCCCAATCTATTTTTTTGAATGATATAGTGAGTTTTAGGTAGCTAGAAACTGCTTAATTTACATATCCATCTGTTTTTTAGTTGTGACAGTATTAAATGCTGAAATATTTTAATTTTTGATATAAAAATCATTCGGTATTCATTTGATAATCTATTGTATTGAGTTTTTTCATCTTATATTTGATTAATGAGTTTATAAATCAACTAATTAAAATCTATTTTTAGGTTTGAAATATTTTGTTACATAGTTTATTTCTATGTACATTAGAACTTACTAGGCTTACTGCAGATTGGATTGTTTTTTACTCGATGATTATTCTATTTTTACCTGTTTGAGTTGTTTTTATTAGCACTATATAGAGATATTTCAACCAGTTTACGCTAAGTCACTTATCCTAGGGAGATACGTAAGTGGTTCACGTATTTACAGTCCATTCATAAGCTTTTATTATCCTTTATACCAATCTTACCGTGCGCACTGGCTGAGATGACGGAAATTAATCGATAATTATGTCGACTTAACTCAACTTGTCATTTTTGATAAAGGATATCGCTATGCCAACTCCATGTTATATTTCCATTCAAGGAAAAACCCAAGGCAACATCACTGCAGGTGCATTTACCGCGGATTCTGTCGGTAACATCTATGTGCAAGGTCATGAAGACCAAATGTTAGTGCAAGAGTTTTCTCATGAAGTGACTGTACCCACTGACCCACAATCCGGTCAACCTTCAGGCCAACGTGCGCACAAGCCGTTCCGTTTTACGGTGGCGTTAAATAAAGCCGTTCCACTGCTGTATAACGCATTAGCCTCCGGTGAAATGCTGCCGAAAGTGGAACTGAAATGGTACCGCACGTCGGTTGAAGGTAAACAAGAGCATTTCTTCACGACTACGTTAACTGATGCAACCAT